>CAZKWK010000034.1:0-17042 GCA_964556335.1 uncultured Bordetella sp.
CCCATTCCGCGCTTTCCCATCTATGGGAAGTGCCGTTTCATTCCGCCGTTTCCGTCCTCGACACCTCTCGCGGCGACAGTGCTTCGTGGCCGCTTTGTGGCCGTTCTTCAGGCCGATGGAATGAAGGTCTTGTCTCCCTGTTGCTTGCGTTCAAACTTTAAGAACTGGTAGTAGCCGCAGGTTTTTCCATTTGGAAACTCTCGGCATACCGAGGGCCGTGCTTCGTAGATGGTGCAGCGGCGGGTCTCTACATCGAGAAATCCGCAGACCGATTTATAGATGTGGTCCTTCTGATGCCGCAGTATGCGTTCATTAATCTTCTCTTTCTCGTCTTCAAAGCGGTAGTGTCGGGTAAACCGGCTTTCCGCCTGTTTCTCAGAGACCTCAAAGTGGGCCGCGAGACGGCTCAGGTCGGAGTCGCTGACGACAATACGTGGATAACTGCAGCAGTAGGCTGGGCATTTGCTGCAGTCGTACTTGTTCTTGGACTTTTTTGATGAAGGCATGAAGACGCTTTTTAAGAGTGACTGGCGCGTCGATTGTATAGTGAGGCCCATGCATAAATCTCAACAAAGTTTGAAGGAAGCGGTTGCGCGGGCTGCGGTGGCAGAGCTCTCCGATGGTGTGCGTCTTGGGGTGGGCACAGGGTCTACGGTAGATTGTTTTATTGATGCCTTGGCCGCCAGTGGTCTGCGTGTGGGCGTTGCGGTTGCGAGTTCCGTGCGCAGCGAAGCGCGGCTACGAAGCCGCGGCATTTCGGTTACCGACTTGGCAGATCTTGAGACACCGCTCGATGTCTATGTGGATGGCGCCGATGAGATCGATTCTGGGCGATGCATGATTAAAGGTGGGGGCGCCGCGCTCACCCGCGAAAAGATCGTGGCCAGTGCCTCGCGTCGGTTTGTCTGCATTGTCGACCTGAGTAAGCAGGTCTCAGTCCTGGGGGCCTTTCCGCTTCCGGTAGAGGTTATCGAGATGGCGGTCGTCCCTGTGTCCTGGGCCTTTGAAGCGTTGGGCGGGCGTCCGGTGCGTCGTGTCGGGGTCACGACGGACAACGGCCACCCGATTCTCGATATTCATGGCCTACGGTTTGATGATCCACTTGCTTGGGAAGATCGGCTCAACGCCATTCCCGGCATCGTGACCCATGGCATCTTCGCCCACCAGAGGGCCGATCTCGCGCTCATCGCGGGCCCCGACGGGGTGATTCGTGTGGAGTGACATGAAATTGAAATATTTCTGCAACACACTTGCAAGAATTCCCAGTTAGTCTTGGTCGTTGGTAAAACACGCTTGGGTCAGGTTGGCCCCAAAGGACAGATATGAATAAGCACACCTCCTCTCAATTTGATGCCGAACTCGAAACCGTAAGGACCAATGTTCTGAAGATGGGTGGGCAGGTGGAGGAGATGATCAACGCCGCACTGCTTGGACTCTCTTCCGGCAGTCAGGCGGCGCTTGATGAGGTCTTTCGTATCGAGAAACTCGTAAACGCCGCTGAGGTAGAGATCGATGAGGTCTGCAACCATGTGATTGCCAAACGCCAGCCCACGGCCTCCGACCTGCGATTTGTTGTGGCCTGCATGAAGATGACGCGCGACCTAGAGCGCGCGGGCGATGAGGCCGAGAAGATGGCCCGCATGGCTATGCACTTCTATGAGTCTTCGCCTACCTCGTTCCCTCGTATCGACTTCACGCCCATGTCTTCACGGGTAACCTCCATGCTGCGCCGGTCGCTCGATGCCTTTGCCCGCGAAGATGAGTCTGCTTTGGCCGAGGTTATTAAGGAAGATAAGGTGGTCGATGAGTATTTCCGCAACCACATTCGGCTTTTGATTTCCTACGTGCTCGAAGATGCGCGCACCATCTCTCGCTCCATTGATATGCTCTTTTTTGCAAAGGCCATGGAGCGGATCGGTGACCATTCCAAGAACATGGCCGAACATGTGTATTTCATGATTCGGGGTCGCGACATTCGGCATAGCGAACCCCAGGAGTAGGTCGGCCGCCGGTCGATTCTTCGGCCCTTGCTGGCTTTTTGGGTCGACGGTAACTACTTAAACCACTTTACGGATTGGTAGGTGGCACGAAGCCAGAGGCCATTTCGGCGCCTGTTCCAAAAAAGTGGGCCTCAAGTTGTTGCGTAAGGTACTTGCGCGCCCTGAGGTCGGAGAGATTGAGACGGTACTCATTTACCAGCATGGTCTGGTGCTTGAGCCAGTCGGCCCAGGCCTGCTTAGAGACCTGTAAATAGATCTTCTTGCCGAGTTCGCCTGGGACGGGGGGGAAATCAAGGCCTTCGGCCTCTTGATTGAGTTTGATGCAATGAACAGTGCGTGCCATGGCGGCAGTATGCCATGGGGTTCGTGGTTGTTTTGGAAAACCCTCGATTTGTTGCGGCGCATAATAAATCGTGTATTTCCATCCGTTGGTTGGGCCGTCGCTCTGCTCAGAACATCTTAATTAATTGATTAGATTAGATAAAAATTTCTGTACTGTTCGGGGTTGATAATGGTGCATTGCGTCATTACACTGCGGGCTAGGGCAACAATCCACCCTAGACATTGTTAATTGCGGTCCAACCCACAGGAATGAGTCATGAACCAAAACGTTACCCCCGAGCAGTTTATGAACAGCATTAAGCAGACCCAGTCGGCCATGGTCGACATGGTGGCGAAGTCGATCGAGTGCATGGAGAAGCATCTGGATCTGAACCTAAAGGCCGCCAAGGCCAATCTCGCCGATGCCACGGAGGCTTCGGGCCAGTTGATGAACGTCAAAGATATCCCTGAGTTCTACGCCACCGTGCAGTCGGCATCGCAGCCCGCGCTTGCGAAGGCAACGAGTTATGGCCGTAATGTCTACAGCATCAACGCAGAGACGGCAGCGGAGTTTGCCAAGATGGTCGAGGCCCGCATGGAAGAGGTGAATAAGGCCATGGCCACGAGCATTAATGAAATGGCGAAGTCTGCCCCCGCGGGCTCTGAAGGCATGGTCGCGATGGTCAAGTCGGCCTTTGCCGCTTCGAACTCGGCTTTTGATGCCATCAATAAGGCGGCCAAGCAGGTGGTCGAAATGGTTGAGCACAATGTTGAGGCGGCTGCCAAAGCCGGCGAGGCCGCGATTGCATCGGCACCCAAGACTTCGGGCCGCCGGAAGTCGGCTGAATAGTTCCTCAGCGGTCTTCTCTACTCAAAAAGGGCGCCCTCCGAGGCGCTCTTTTTTTGCGGTCTCGCGAAGCGCAGTCGTACCAGCGCTCTGGGCCCTATACCCCCCAGAAGAATCGCACCACTGCCGTGTAGAGCGGGATCCCAAGCAGAATATTGAGTGGGAAGGTGATTCCGAGCGAAAGACCTAGATAGAGCGACGCGTCGGCCTCAGGAATGGCCTCGCGCAGCACGGCGGGTACCGCAATGTAGCTTGCACTAGCGGCCAACACACAGAGCAGAATGGCATCGCCTGCAGACAACCCCCCGATAGCACTTAACACCAGTGCAATCAGGGCATGCAACAGCGGCGCGGAAATGGCATAGCCGATGAGCAGCAGCGACTGCCCTTTGAGGGCCGGCACACTCTTGGCCGTGAGCAGACCCATGTCGAGCAGGAAGAAAGCAAGCATGCCGGTGAAGAGGTCTGCGGAGAAGGGTTTCATGGCCGCAGCACCCTCGGGACCCATGAGATAGCCAATCAGCATGCTCGCTAAGAGCAATAACTGGCCACCATCGGTAAACGACTCGTGCAGCACGCCTAGGAACCCCCCTTTGTGGGGCGCTCCTGCAGAGGGTAGTCGCACATCGCCGCCATAGCGCAGGGGCTTGGCCTCGGGGAGTCGCCCTTTGCGGGCCAGGTTTGCAATAACCACAGCAAAGATCACCGCAGGCGATTCCATGATCGCCATACAGGCGGCCATATAGCCCCCATGTTCAATGCCGCGGGCATCGAGGAACTCACCCGCGGTAATGAAGGTGACCGCACTGACGGATCCATAGGTGGCAGCAATGCTTACTGCGTTGTAGGCATGGGTGACGCGCCGCAGGGCAAGGAACCCGAGGACGGGAATCAGGCAGGCCAGCAGCAGTGAAAGCTTGAGGGTGGTGATGACCTCAGGGGTGAGACCCGTTACCGCGAGCGATTGTCCGCCTTTGAGTCCAAGCGCCATGAGCAGGTAGAGGGCCAGAAATCGGCTGATCGCCGCTGGAATCTCGAGGTTCGAGCGTACAGCCCCAGCAAAGAGTCCGAGAAGAAAGAAGAGTACGGCGGGGTGCAGAAGTGCTGTCACGCTGTCTACCGAAGTCCGAGGGCGTCTTCGGAGGCGCTAGGCCGCGCGTAGCCGAGCCGCCTGACCCGAGAGGCTTGCCAGTTCTTTGTAGCGGTCTGCTGCGCAACTGGCTGCAAAGGCATGGGGCTTGACGCGCGGCTGCACATTACAGACGCCGCGAATGTAGCCAATCGCCTGCTGAACGACACAATGCGAGCCGTTCTCCGGGTCGGGCGAGATGTCGAGATGCACCTCTACATCGCGATCGACCAAGACTGGCGCAAGCTTCAGATAGAGTTCGGCCACCTTGTAGACCTCATTCATGAGTCGCATTTGCGGGCGGTCTACGCGCTGGTCGTAGTCGCGCTCGCGCACGGTTTCTCCAAAGAGCTTGCAGCCATGCTTACCATCGATATGCACCACCACCACGAGGGTGTAGTCAGCAAACCAAGTATTGCCTTGGGACAAACGACAAGAGTCCGCGCCAATGTAGATTTTCGAGGCGGGGGTCTGGGCGGCAATAAACCGCTGCACTTCGGACAAATCAAATCTCATGGTAGGACCGGCCTCCTGAGTAATGTTCTCTCCCGTTGCTCTTCACTGAAACTTAAAGAGTTCCCCGAGTGTATCGCGAGACCAGGGCCTTTGTGCAACGCACGGTACGCGCGCCTGCTTACTCTGGGAAAGGGCGGGGGCATCGCTGTTATTTCAGCGCGCCGGGCACTAGAATTTCTAGACGTTGTTTCTAGAAGAGTTCTTTGTCCATGACCGAACTGCATGTCTACTGCCAGGCCGGCGCGCGCCATACCCAGGTGGAGGGCTGGCACGATGGTCGGCTGAAGATCCGGCTAAAGGCGCGCCCGGTGGAGGGCCGGGCCAACCGCGCCCTGGTTGACTGGCTCTCCGATCGGCTCGGGTGTGCGCGCGGTCAAGTGACGCTTGTGGCAGGGGAAAAGAGTCGCTACAAGACCATTCAGATCGATGGACATGACCCCGAAGAGGTCTTGGCCCGGCTCTCGAATATGAGACCACCCGCGCTCGTTTCGCGATAATCGCGAGATGTCTGCGTTTTTATTCCGTGCGCCTCCTTTCCGGCGCCTAGCTCTGGTTTTGGTCTTGGTCTTGGCGGTCCATGGTGCGTTGGTGTTTGCCTTGTTGCAAGATCGTACGCAACCAGCAGCTGAGGCACCTGCCATGGTGGCGTTTTTTGTGGCGCCTCCCAACACCTCGGTAATGCGCCCGCCCGCGCCCGTTGCCGCACCTAAGCCACCGACCCCCATACCGTCTCCGTCTCCGCCTCGGCCCGCGGTCGCGCCATCGCTGGCGGCCGCCCAGCCGCTGCCATCCCAGGCGGTGGTTCCGGCTGATCCGCCGCCATCGCAGAGCGCGGCAGCAGCGCCTTCGCCCGCATCGCCCGCGTCCTCATCAGACTCGGTTACTCCATCGACCGCAGTGCCAGCAGCACCGACGCCACCGCTCGAAGTGTCTATTGAGGGGGTTAAGTTGGTTCGACCCCCTCCGCGGGTATACCCAACGATGTCTCGGCGCCTTGGTGAGACCGGCAGGGTCGTTGTCAGGGTTGTCATCGATACTCAGGGTGTTCCCACTGAGGTCTCCTTGGCGGAACCTTCTCGGTATGCTCGATTGAATGAGGAGGCTCTGCGGTCTGCTCGCCAGGCACGCTTTGACCCTTATCGTGTTAACGGTAGGCCCATGTCGGTGACGATACTTTGGCCTTTTGTTTTCAACTTGGAGGATCGTGAATGAATGATGCGCCAACCCCTGGCGTTGCCCATTTCTTGGCCCAGACTGACACGGTGGGCTGGGTCTTGTTTGTGATTTTGATGGCGATGTCGGTCGCCTCCTGGACGGTGATACTGGTGCGACTCATTCTTCAGCTGGCACAGAAGCGACGGTCGCGTGCATTTCGGCAGGAACTGGAGGCGCAGTCGTCTCTGGCGGACTTCGTGGGTACGCGGCCTGCCGATCCCCTCGAGGAGCCTTTTTCTTGGTTGATGGCCGAACTCTCGAAGGCCGATCGCTCGGCCGAGGCGCTTGCGCAGCGAGCCCAGACGCTGATGGACCGCATCGCTGCGCGTCTTGAAAATGGCCTCACGCTACTGGGTACCGTGGCCTCGACGGCGCCCTTTGTGGGCCTCTTTGGCACCGTCTGGGCGGTTTATCACGCGCTCGTCGCGATTGGCATGACAGGCTCTGCTGGTCTTGAGCAGGTGGCAGCGCCCGTGGGCGAGGCCCTCATCATGACCGGCCTCGGGCTGGCCGTGGCGATTCCTGCGGTGATGGGGTACAACCTGATTGTCCGCGGAAACCGGCTGCTACTCTCCGACCTCAATGGCTTTGCGCAGGAGTTGATTGAGGACTTCACCCTCGCGGGTTCTGGGCGCAGATAGCGCTGTCGCGAAAGGAATCGTTCTATGGCTTTCTCGTACTCGCAGCGTTCCGGGCATGGTGCGATCTCCTCTGAGATCAACATGATTCCGCTCATTGATGTGATGCTCGTTCTGTTGGTGATTTTCATGGTCACCGCGCCACTGCTCACCCATGCCGTCAAGCTCACCCTGCCCGTTGCCTCAAGCGAAGTGAGTCGCCCGCAGGTGAAGCCCCTATCGGTATCGATCCGTGCCGATGGCAGTGTTTTTTTCTATGACCAGGCGATGGATCGGGCCGAGCTTATCAATCGCTTTCGCGCAGCGGCCGAGAAAGATCCCACCATCGAACTGCACCTGCGCGCGGATGCGGCCGTCGCTTATGGACGCGTTGCTGAAATTCTCTCGGATGCCTCAGCAGCCGGAATTCAGCGTATTGGGTTTCTCACCCAGCCCGAAAAATCGGCCCTGTAGCCCTGTAGCTCTATCCGGGAAATCTGCCTCGTCGCCTTGCGCGTAGCCTATTGCGCGGCCCCTAGTGGCTGGGGGCTCCCGACCGTACGCGCAATCGCCTGGCTCAGACCTGCAGGTGCCTCGGTCATCAACGAATGGCCGCAGGCCAGTTGGGTAATGTCTGCGCGAAGGGCGGTGGCGAGGGCCGTTGTCGCACGCGCGGGGGTCATCTGGTCTCGGGTTCCAAGCACGAGATGCGAGGCTGTGTGCTTCTTCCCCTCCACGACCGCTTTGGCGGCCTCGAGGCCGTGCCCATACTGGCTGCAGAGGGTGAAGTCGTGGGCAAAGAGATTGCCCCCGAGAAACACGGCGTCTTGGGGTGCCCCGCGAATCATACGACGCATCAGCGCGCGGCTTGCCCCATAGAGCCAGGTGCCTGGGCCCGGAGCGCCCGGCTTGGGCCCGAGGCTGTAGATAGACCAGGCCGCCACGTTCTCTACCGCCTCAAGAGGGTCGCTCTGGGCAAGAGAGAGCAACTGCGGAGAAACCGTCATCGGGTAGGTGGTTCCCACCATGATCAGATGATCAATCGTGGGACTGGAGACTCCTGCCTCTTCTTGCGACTGGGCGGCCGCCTCGAGAGCAATGAGTGAGCCCATGCTGTGGCCCACGAGGGTTGCCTTGGAGACCCCAGCCTCAGACAGTAGCCTGAGCAGCCATTGGCCGGCAGCCTCGATAGAAGGCAGAGGCCGACCCTCGCTCTTTCCGTGGCAAGGCAGGTCCAGCGCCAGAACGCCGAACCCGCGATGGGCGAAGAACCGGGCCTGCAGTCCCCAGACGCTGTGGTCGTTTGCTGCCCCATGGATAAAGACCATACAGGGCCGCTGCGGGTCGAAGGGACGGCCTCCGGTGTAGGCATAGGTATCGCGTAATTTCATGACCGTGCCCCGCCCGCCTTCTCGGCCCGCTTCAGTGCCTGACGTAGGTCTTCAATCAGGTCGTTGGGGTCTTCGAGCCCAATCGATAGGCGCACGGTGCCTTGACTAATACCGGCCTGTGCGAGGTCTTCATTGGACATGCGGAAGTGGGTGGTGGAGGCAGGATGAATCACAAGGGATCGGCAGTCCCCCACATTGGCCAGATGCGAGAAAAGGCCGAGCGCATCGATAAAGGCCTTGCCTTGCTCTCGACTGCCCTTCATATCAAAGCTCAGCACGGCGCCAGCCCCGCGGGGCAGAAGTCGTTTGGCCAGGGCATGGCCGGGATGGTTCTCCACCATCGGGTGGCGTACCGAGGCGACAAAGGGGTGGCTGAGAAGAAATTCGACGACCCGCTCGGTATTGGACATGTGACGGGCCATGCGCAGGGGCAGCGTCTCGAGTCCCTGAAGAATGAGCCATGCCGTGTGTGGGCTCATGCAGGCCCCGAAGTCGCGCAGGCCCTCGCGACGTGCCCGAAGCGAGAAGGCGCCCACGGTACTCTCTTCGGTAAAGACCATGTTGTGAAATCCTGCATAGGGCTCTGTGAGCGTGGGGTAGTGTCCCGCGGCCTCATAGTCGAACTGTCCGCCATCGACCACCAGACCGCCGATCACGGTGCCGTGTCCGGAGAGGAATTTGGTGGCCGAATGAAAGACCAGATGGGCACCGTGGTCCAGTGGCTGCAGCAGCCAGGGGGTGGTGAGGGTGGCATCGACCAGCAGCACAAGGCGGTGGGACGCGGCGAGTTCTCCGAGGGCGGAAATGTCGAGTACATCGATGCCGGGGTTTCCCAGGGTCTCTCCAAAGAAGAGCCGTGTTGTGGGCCGAATTGCGGCCTGCCAGGCCTTGAGGTCTCCCGGGGGTACAAAGCTCGTCTGAATTCCGAAGCGGGGTAGGGTGTAGCGCAACAGATTGTGCGAGCCGCCGTAGAGCGCTGCGCTGGCTACGATATGGTCTCCGGCACTCAGCAGGGTGGTGATGGCCAGATGTAGGGCTGCCTGTCCGCTGGCTGTGGCGATACCGGCAACACCATGGTCTAGGGCGGCGATGCGTTCCTCCAGTACGGCCGTAGTTGGGTTGGAAATACGGGAGTAGACATGGCCCGACTGTTCCAAATTAAAGAGGGCCGCGGCCTGGTCTGCCGACTCAAAGACAAACGAGGTGGTGAGGTGAATGGGTACGGCGCGGGCACCCGTTGCGGGGTCAGGCGTAGCACCGGCGTGCAATGCCAGGGTATCGAAGCCGGGACGAAAGGGCGTTGTCATCATCATTCCCAAGGTGAGGGTACATACGGTTGGGGCTCACGGCCGGACTGCGCCAACCAGGGCATGCAGTCTGTTTGCAGGGGGATTTTCCTCCTTTTTGCGGTAGTGTCTTTCGGGTCTGTTACCGTCCTTTTATGCCTCTGACGCCTCTGACCTCTCAGAACGCCCCTGCCTTGGCGACTTCCTTTTCGGGCCTTGCCATTCGCCTGATCGACCTGCGCTTTGCCTGGCCGGGTCAGTCGTCGCTGCTGCAGATTCCCGCCTTGTCTCTGGATGGTGGCCGTACGCTCTTCGTGGGTGGGCAGAGTGGTTCAGGGAAGTCCTCGCTCTTGGGCCTCTTTGCGGGTGTGATGCAGCCTGTCCATGGTGAATGCTGGGTCCTGGGCGCACCAATGCATCGCCTCTCTGGCCCCGCGCGGGATGCCCTTCGTGGTGCGGCCATGGGGGTGGTCTTTCAGCAGTTCAATCTCTTGCCCTTCTGAAAGGCCACCGCCATGGTTGCCCTTCGTGGTGCGCCCATGGGGGTGGTCGTTCAGCAGTTCACTCCATTGCCCTGTCTCTCGGTGATCGACAATGTGTGTCTTCCGGGCCGGCTGTTTGCGGTGCGAGCGCAGCAGGCCACAGCACAGGCCGGGAGTCTCTCGGCGCAGGCCGAAGCACTTCTGCGCCAACTCGATATTCCTACAGCCCTCTGGCGGGCCCCAGCCCACCAGCTCTCTGTGGGGCAGCAGCAGCGTGTGGCGGTGGCGAGGGCCTTTATTGGCGCACCACGCCTGGTCATTGCCGATGAGCCCACTTCGGCACTGGATGATAAGAATCGAGAGGTTTTTCTTCGGCTTTTTCTGGGGCTCGCCCATGCACAGAAGACCACACTCGTGATGGTGAGTCATGATGCCCGCATGGCAGAGGGCTTCGATCAGCAACTCTGGCTGGGCGCTGCAGGAGCGAGGGACTGATGGGCTTTTGGCTGCGATTTTTCTGGCAAAGCGCGCAGTCGCGGAGGCTCGCACTCTCGATGGTGGTCTTCTCGATCGGGTTGTCTGCAGCCTTACTCATGACCGTGCAGCAGATTCGTACCGATGCTAGGGCGAGTTTCTCTCAGGCGGTTGGCGGGGTCGATCTGATTGTTGGCCCTCGGGGCAGTGCCACGGATCTTCTGCTCTATAGCCTCTTTCAAGTCGGCCGTCCGACGCGCAATATCGATGCCGAGGTGCTCGATCAGGTGCAGAACCTTGCCATGGTGGACTGGGCGATTCCGCTGCAACTCGGTGACAGCTATCGGGGCTTCGCGGTCTGGGGCACTACCCCTCTGCTATTTGCACGCATGAAGTCCCAGGGGCAGTCCCTGCGGTTTGCGCAGGGCCGTAGCTTTGACCACGCAGCGACTGCCGACGATCCTCAGCGGGCGGTCTATGAGGTGGTGCTCGGCGCCCAGGTTGCGGCGCGGTTCGGCCATGGACTGGGTGATCGCCTGGTGGTCACCCATGGGGCGGGCAATGCCCTGGATCAAGACCATGCAGATCAGCCCTTCACCGTGGTGGGCATTCTTGCGCCCACAGGCGCGCCGATTGATCGGGCGGTGATTATTTCCGTTCAGGGCTTTGAGGCCTTGCATCAAGGCTGGGGGCAGGGGGCCTTCTCGGGATTTCGGCCCGGCATGGCCTTGGGCAGTGGGCGCGCGGGCCAGTCTTCCGGTGCCACTGATGCGCCCAAGACTGTGGACCTGAGCGACCTCCGAGCCCAGTCCCATACCGCTCTCTTGGTCGGCCTGACGTCTCGGCTGCAGATTTTTCAAGCCCGAGACGCCATTGAGGCCTTACCCGGCCCGGCGCTCATGGCTGTGATGCCAGGCGTTACGTTAGATGAACTCTGGCAGTCGATTGCGCTCATCGAGAATACCCTCACGATACTCACCGCCATGGTGGCGCTTACGGGTCTCTTATCGATTGCCGCGGTACTCATGGTCTCGATGTCGGGACGACGTCGGGAGTTGGCGGTGTTGCGGGCGCTCGGTATGTCCCCTCGCGGGCTTATGGGGCTGGCGCTTGCGGAGTCTTTCTGGGTGGGCCTCGCAGGTATTGTCTTGGGTCTGCTGCTCCACCAACTCGGTCTCTGGATGCTCGCCGACTGGCTGCGCCTGCAGTTTGGCCTCTCTGTTCAGCTTGGCGTACCCTCGATGACATCCTGGTCTCTGTTGCTCGGCCTTTTATCGGCCGCTGTTGTGGCCGGACTCCTCCCCGCCGTCCGAGCGTATCGCCTGTCGCTCGCCGACGGACTCAATCCACCACATCTTGGATAACGCGTGATGACGATTTCATTTTTTCGCGGTTTGACCTGCAGTGTCGTGACCGCATTTCTGCTCTCGGGCTTGTCCTCTGTGGCGATCGCACAGTCTGGTACCAAGCCAGCCGCAGGGGCGACCACAGCCATTAAGGAGATCACCTGGGACGATCTGATTTCAGAAAAATGGGTCAAAGAAATGCAGGCGGAAATGACCCTCATGGGCCGCCTCGGTTTTCTTGAGGACGGCACCGAGGCAGCCAATAAGGCGATGAGCAAGCTGCGGGACAAGTGGAATGCCGCGCCGATTGTGACCACCTATTTGAATCAACGGGTACGGCTTCCCGGCTATGTGGTGCCGCTTGATGGTGAGCGCCATCTGCGCCGAGAGTTTTTGCTGGTTCCTTATTTTGGTGCCTGTATCCATTACCCCCCACCGCCTGCCAACCAGATGATGCTGGTGCAGCCCACAGCAAACAGTCGTATTCGTGCGGTACCGGAGAGCATGGCAGCGGTCTGGGTCGAGGGCACGCTGCGCGAGGCCCGGCTTGCAACGAGTCAGGGGGTGACAGGCTATACCCTTGAGGCCGAGTCGGTGCGGCCTTACGAGGAGCCCACCCCCCGCGGACGTTAGTCTAGGCGGGTGACGGTGACGCCTACTTCGAGGCGGTGGTGGGCGCCCCCATGGATCACGCCCCGCAAGGGTGAGACATCTGCATAGTCTCGGCCAATGGCCAGCCGCACATAATCTGCGCCGGGCGACTCGTGCCCCCACCGGTTGTTTGTGGGGTCGAAGTCGATCCAGTGGCCCTCGCCCATAAAGACAGAGACCCAGGCGTGTGAGGCATCGGCCCCGACCAAGGCCGGCTGTCCCTCTGCAGGCTGGGTGAGCAGGTAGCCGCTCACGTAGCGGGCGGCCAGGCCGCGACTGCGAAGACAGGCCAGCATGATGTGGGCAAAGTCTTGGCAGACCCCACTGCCTTGGGCCAAGGCCTCCCGGGCGGGGGTATGGATCGTGGTGGACTGCGGGTTGTATTTCAGTTCGTGATGAATCGTTGCGTTGAGATTGGCGCAGGCCTCTCGTAGGGGCCGCCGTGCTGTGAAGGCCCTTGCCGAGAAGGTTATGAATTCTTGGCTGCGGGGCACATAGGGGGACGGGTAGGCAAAAAGACTCTCGGGAAGTACAGTGCGGCCCCGCGTATAGGCAAGCTGCGCGGCCATGGTCTCCCAGTCGAGGGCACCGATTGACGCGTCGGCCGGAAGGCACCAGGTCTCGACCTCAGAGACCGCCTGTACCAGCAATTCTCCATGGGCCCGTTCCTGATGAAAGCGCCACGAACGGTTACCAAAGGTATCAATGTCCTCCTGTTCAAAGACCGGCTGGGGGTTGATCGTCTTGGCGCGTGCGAGCACCCGCTGACAGGGACTCTCGCTGGGCGCAAGGTGGGCCCGATGCCAGGAGGTGGTGACCGCGGGCGTATAGAGGTATCGGGTCTCATGGTGTACCCGTAGCCGGCGCGTCTCGCGCTCTACGACGCTATCCGCCAAGGCTCGTGTCCCGTGCATGGACATGCACAAAGTATTGTTGACTGATCTGGTCTGAGAGGGTCCAGACAGCGCTGCGCAGTTCTGTGAGCCAGGCAAGCAGGCGCGCATCGTCGGTGCATAGCGCAGTAAGTACCGTCGAGGCGGGCATCTCAAGCAGTTGCGCCAGCGCATCGGGCTCCCCCATGGGCGTCTGCGCGAGCTTCGAGAGTCGTTTGCGCAGGGCGAGTGCGACCCAGGTGAGAGACCGTGGGCTCTGGTCGTGACAGATAAAGAGATCCATGAGTCGTCTGCGCGGTGCATGGCCAGGAAGTGGGGTGAGTTCACTGGGCGTCGTCTCAAAGAGGCGCGTGAGCACAAGCCCAATGGCAGCACTGCGATAGACCGTCTCGTCGTGTTGGGGAAGGACTTCCGATTCGGCAGCGCTCAAGAGCACATCGGTAAGAAAACTCAGTCGTTCGATGAGGCGCCCGATCATCAGCAGTTGCCAGCCGTCGTCGCGCATCATGCGGTCGGACTGGGCGCCGGTGATGCTGGCCAGCGATCGGCTCGTTGATTCTAATGTCTTGAGGGCCTGCACTACCGAGGGCCCAGCGTCGGGCCGCAGGGCCTCTTGCAGGCCTTGGCAGCAGTCTTCGACGGTCTGCCAATGTTCGTGTGAGAGCCGATCCCGCACGCCCGATGCCGCGGTACGCAGTTGAACGAGATTAAAGGCAAGGCTCTGAACGGCGCCGGGGGCCGCCAAGGTCTCGATGATCCCTTTGAGTAGTGGGGAACCGTCTGTTAGGCGTGGCCCCAATCGCACCCAGAGGCGCGCCATCCAGTCTTCGAGGGGCGTCGTCAGTGCAATCTCGCCCAGTAGTGTGTCGAGGCGTACCTGGGCCAGCCGCAGGCTGTTTTCGCTGCGCTCGCTGTACCGGCCCATCCAAAAAAGATTCTCTGCCGCGCGACTGGTGACGCCCCGATGCACCACCGGGGGCACCGTGGGGCTCGTTGTCATGGGCTGCCGCGCCTGTGGTGGCATGGGGCGTTGGCCCTGCTGCGTCACTGACTCGGGCCTGGTATTGGCCGGTGTCTGTGGGTCTTCGCAAATGAGCCAGACATCGGCGCTGCTACCGCCCTTTTGCATGGAGGCAATCTGCTGTGCGCCTACGACCCGCGCCATACCGCCGGGTAAGACCTGCCACTGGTCGGGGGCGGGCCCAGAGCGCAGGGCAAAGACGCGCAAGAGATAGGGTTGCTCAATGACGGATTCGCGCCAGACAGGCATGGTGCCCAGTGGGAGCTGGGTCTGAAGGGTATAAGCCTCCGGATCCTGATCGATGCGATGCCGCCAGGCCTGCTGCTCTTCAGGCGAGAGCATGCCCGTAAGCACGGTAGTAAAGCCTTCGCGCGACTGGCTCTTCGGATAGGTGGATTTAATGAGTTGGTGCGTAAAACGGTCTTCGACTGCCTGGCGTGCGGCTGCCTCTCCGCACCACCAGGTATTGGCTGCGGGCAGTGTCAGCGCTTCACCCGTCAGGGCCTCACTGACACCCGGAAGAAATCCGAGGAGCGCAGCAGACTCCAGAAAGGCGAGCCCAGGCGCGTTGGCAAAGGCCACCTGTCCCGCGCAATAGGCATTGAGCAGACCTGGTGTACCGAGGGTGGAGTCGGCCCGCAGGTTCAGGGGGTCGAGAAAGGCATCGTCCATGCGCTTGATCAACACATGTACCCGTTCAAGACCTTTGAGCGCCTTTAAGAAGACCTGATTGTTGCGCACCACGAGGTCGTGCCCTTCAACCAAGGTGAGGCCGAATTGTCGTGCGAGGTAGACCTGTTCAAAGTAGGTCTCGTTGTAGGGTCCCGGCGTGAGGAGGGCGATATGGCTTGCACCGCCTTCGGGGTTCAGGCGACTGAGGTTTTCAATAAAGCGCTGCAATAGCGGCGTCCAGGGTTCTACCTGAAGGGCCTGAAAGGCATCGGCATGTTGTCGTGCGATGAGTGTGCGATTGGCTAGCGCGTAGCCCAGTCCTGAGGGCGCCTGGGTGCGATGCGAGAGCACGGCCCAGCGCTCATCGGGCTGGCGCGCCAGGTCGAAGGCAACCACCTGCAGATACTCGCGCGGGGCATCTGTTGGGGGTCTCTTGAGCGCGGGAATGTAGCCGGGGTGGCCATAGACGAGGGCACCCGGCAGTAGTGCCTGGTCAAGAAGCTGCCCGGCACCATAGACATCGCAGGCAATGCGCTCGAGGAGGCTCGCCCGTTGACAGACACCCTGGGCAATTGCCTCCCATTCTTCTTTGTGTACCAACAAAGGAAACAATTCCAGAGACCAGGGTCTCTGCGGTCGGCCGTCGCTGCTGTAGAGGTTATAGCTCAGCCCGTGGTCATGAATCTGCCGATTGAGTTCTTCTTGACGGTGCCGTTGGCTTTGCTCGGTCTGCGGCCCGATCGAAAAAAAGCGCGCGTAGGCGGTGGCGTGGGCAGCGTTCAAAACCTTCTAGGTCCTCATATCAACACGGGGGCGGCGAAGGTCCATGGTAAACGGAAACTCCGCGCTTGCCGGCCGGTGCCATGGCTGCGCTGTCTGTCGGGTCTGCGGCCCCGGGCTGTGGTTGAGCCGGAAGAATCGGGAGAGTCTGCGGCTTTCGGCCTCATAGGCATTGATGGGAAAGGTCTCGTAATTGCGGCCCCCCGGATGGACGACGTGGTACTGGCAGCCGCCGAGAGACCGGCCGTTCCAGGTGTCGATCAGGTCGAAGGTGAGGGGGGCATGAACGCCGATGGTGGGGTGCAGGCTTGAGGGCGGATTCCAGGCCTTGTAGCGGATACCCGCCACATAATCCCCCTCGATGCCGGTGGGCTGAAGGGGCAGTGGCATGCCGTTACAGGTCACCACAAACCGACTCGGATTCAATCCATTAATGCGCAGTTCTATGCGTTCAATGGACGAGTCGACATAGCGCACGGTCCCGCCTGCAGCAGCCTCTTCTCCCATGACATGCCAAGGCTCTAGGGCCATTCGCAGCGTGATCTGCATTCCCTGAATCGTGAGGTCACCGATGCGCGGAAACCGAAACTCAAAGTGGGGTGCAAACCATGCGGCCTCAAATGCAAACCCAGACGCCTGCAGGTCGGCCAAGACATCTTTGGAGTCTTGATCAATAAAACTGGGCAGCATAAAGCGATCGTGCAACGCCGTCTGCCATCGTGTTACGGGCGCCTGGTATGGAGCAGACCAGAATCGTGCCACCAGGGTGCGCAAGAGGAGTTGCTGCACGATACTCATTCGGGCATGGGGAGGCATCTCAAAGGCGCGCAGTTCGAGTAGGCCAAGCCGCCCCGTGGAGCCGTCTGGCGAAAACATCTTGTCGATGCAGAACTCACTGCGGTGGGTATTGCCGGTGACATCGGTGAGCAGGTTGCGCAGGCTGCGGTCGACCAGCCATGGGGCCATCGCCTCCCCATAGCGACTGCGGCTCTTACGAATTTCGGCAAGGGCAATCTCGAGTTCGTAGAGCTGGTCGTTGCGGGCTTCATCGAGCCGCGGGGCCTGGCTGGTGGGCCCGATGAAAAGGCCACTGAAGAGGTAGCTCAGGCTCGGGTGGTTATGCCAGTAGACCAGAAGGCTTGCCAGCAGCTCCGGACGCAGCAAGAAGGGGCTGTCTGCCGGGGTGGCGCCTCCTAAGACCATGTGGTTACCGCCGCCGGTGCCGGTATGACGACCATCGGTCATGAACTTTTCTGCCGAAAGTCGGGAGGCAAAGGCCGCCTCATACAAGACCTCGGTGTGCGAGACCACCTCTGACCAGTTGCGTGCCGGGTGAATATTGACTTCGATCACGCCTGGGTCTGGTGTGACCTGCAGCACCTGCAGACGCGGGTCACGCGG
>CAZKWK010000035.1:0-2469 GCA_964556335.1 uncultured Bordetella sp.
CCGGTGCCATTTTTTCTGGCGCAGAGTCTGACTCTGCCCGCGGAGGTCCTGGGTCATTCGGAACCGTCCCAAGCGTTTCTTGCCGACCGACTCGGGAACGTGACGGATTGGGTGGTGGAATGGAAGTGGGATGGCATTCGCGCCCAGGCGCTCGTCGGTCCTGAAGGGGTGCAACTCTGGTCGCGCGGGGAAGACATCGTGAATGCCATGTTTCCAGAACTCACCGAGGCCTTGGCAGATCTTTTCGCCTACACAGGGACCGCCTGTCTTCTCGATGGGGAGATCCTGGTCTGGCAGCCCGCGACGACCGACCACCAGCAGACGCGCGGCGACCGGCCTGAACCCTTCTCTGCGTTGCAGACCCGCCTGGGCCGTAAGAAGCCCTCGGCAAAAGTGCGGGCCGAGGCGCCGGCAGTCTTCATGGCTTATGACCTCTTGCGTAAAGACGGTTACGACCTGCGGCCCCGCCCGTTCTTGGACAGACGCGCGGCGCTGGAAGACCTTTTGCAGCGGGGCGATCAGCAGGGCCACCAGCCAGGCCACCACGAGGCCACGGTCAAGAAACATCTGCGTCTCTCGTCGGTGTTCCATCCCGCGACCTGGGCCGAGGTGCTGGCGTTACGTGCGCAGGCGGGGCAGGCGGGTACAGAGGGTCTCATGCTCAAGCACCGCGAGGCGGCCTATGGGCAGGGGCGGCAGAAGAAGACCGCGCAGGGGGAATGCTGGAAGTGGAAGCGCGACCCGATGTCGGTCGACGCGGTGTTGGTCTATGCGCAGCGTGGCCATGGTCGACGCGCGGGCCTCTACACGGATTATGGCTTTGCCCTCTGGGATGACCGGGTAGATCCGCCGGCGCTGGTGCCCTTTGCGAAGGCCTATTCTGGGCTCACGGATGCCGAAATCAAACAGGTGGATCAGGTGATTCGCAGAACCATTCTCGAGAAGTTCGGGCCCGTGCGGCAGGTGGCACCGCAGTTGGTGATGGAACTCGGGTTTGAGGGCGTCATGGCCTCTAAGCGCCACAAGAGCGGCTTTGCGGTGCGATTTCCCCGTATTCTTCGGCTTCGCACGGACAAGCCTGTTGCGCAGGCCGACCGACTCTCTGCCCTCGCGGCACTTCTTGATCAAGGGGCCTAAATGACGATGCTCTCAGCGGCCCCTCTATCGGGCCATACCATGTCTCCTGCCGGGGTCTCTTCAGTCTCTGCCTTAGAGACGCCATTCACAACCCCATTCACTGTCTATGGCATCGACTTCAGCTCTGCCCCGAGCCTCAAGAAGCCGATTACAGTGGCGGTGGGCCAGTGCGATCCGAGTCGCAGCCTCTATCGCCTGGAACATGTCTCGGGCCTGACTAGCCTTCCGGCTTTTGAGACTTTTCTTACCACCCCTGGGCCGTGGATCGGTGGCTTTGATCTCCCCTTCGGTCAGCCTCGCCCGTTGATCGTCCACGAGGGCTGGCCCACCGACTGGCGTGCCTTTGTGGCGTTTTATTGTGCGGCAGATCGTCAGGCCCTGCGGACCCGATTTAAGGCCTGGTGTGATGGGCGTCCGGTGGGGGACAAGTTTGCCTGGCGTGCCACGGATAAGCCCGCAGGATCGAGTCCTGCGATGCGTTGGACCAATCCGCCCGTGGCCTGGATGATGCAGGCCGGGATTGGTCGTATGGTCCAGGCTGGGCTCTGTTTTCCTGCCCACGGAGACCACTGCCCCTGGGACGACGCGGTCCATGGTCTTCGGCATGGTGCAGACCGCGCGTCGGCGCCCTCCGGTTGGCCTCGGATTGCGCTTGAGGCCTACCCCGGGTTTACTGCCCGCAAGGTGACGACACGTTCCTACAAGAGCGATGACCGGGCGCGCCAAGATACCGACCGGGCCCAGAACCGACAGCAGATTCTCCGGGCGCTCTTAGAGGGCTCTGCCGGGCTGAGCGTTCGGCTGCAGGCCTCCGCAACCTGGATCCGGCATATGACCATCGATGGCAGCGGAGACCTTATCGACGCGGTGATCTGTGCCTTGCAGGCAGCCCATGCCACCCTGCAACCCGGCTTTGGTCTGCCCACGGAGGTGGATGCCTTAGAGGGTTGGATTGCGGCGGTACCCAGCCATGACGCCCGCCCAGCGCGCCTTTGAGGCCCTGGGTCTTACGCCGTTCGCCTTCCAGACAGAGGTCTGGCAGGCGGTTGCGCAGGGGCGCTCTGGGTTACTCAATGCCGGCACCGGAACCGGCAAGACCTATGCGATCTGGGGTGGACTGGTCAATCGTCTGGCTCAGGGCGCCGACCCCTTAGGAGCCTTTCCGCAGATTCTCTGGATCACACCCATGCGGGCGCTGGCCGCAGACACCACCCGTGCCCTGCAACGATTTGCAGATCGTGCGCTACCGGGGCTACGTGTGGCGCTGCGCACTGGGGATACGTCCACCGCTGAACGGACGCGCCCAGACCGTACACCGCCACACGCCCTGGT
>CAZKWK010000035.1:2479-12629 GCA_964556335.1 uncultured Bordetella sp.
ATATCCCAAAATTCTTTGGAGATAAAACGCTCAATTTCATCCTCTCTTTCGCAAATTAATCTTAGGGCAACTGATTGCACACGCCCTGCTGAACCACACCCGAGAGTCTGAGCCTTCTCCTGTCAAAGCCCCAAGGCCTGGAGATGCTGGCAGGCGTGACGGCAGTGGTAGCCGATGAATGGCATGAACTGTTGGGCAACAAGCGTGGGGTGCAGCTGCAACTCTGCCTTGCTGCATTGTCGCGTGGTCCCTGTCCCCCTCTGGTCTGGGGCCTGTCGGCGACCCTTGGTAACCTGTCTCAGGCAGCGGAGGCCCTCTGCTACAGCGTGACAGCGACTGGTACAGATCTAGGGCCCTGCCTCGTGACCGCCCAGAACCCAAAACCACTGCAGATCGCGACCCTTTTGCCTGCCCAGGCGGGCCGGTTTCCGTGGGCAGGTCATCTGGGCCTCACCATGCGTGACCAGGTGGTGCAGGCTATCGAGGCCTCGGACTCGACCCTCGTCTTTACCAACACCCGCTCTCAGGCAGAGCTCTGGTATCAGGCCCTCTTAGAGGCACGGCCGGCGTGGGCAGGCCTGCTCGCGCTGCATCATGGGTCGCTCGATAAAGAGGCTCGGGTCTGGGTTGAGACTGCCACGGCCCAGGGTGCATTAAGGGCGGTCGTCGCGACGTCAAGCCTCGACCTCGGCGTAGACTTCTCCCCGGTCGACCAGGTCATCCAGATTGGCAGTCCCAAGGGCATCGCCCGACTCCTACAACGCGCGGGCCGCTCGGGGCATCAGCCCGGAAAAACCTCTCGCCTGCGACTGGTGCCGACCCATGCCTTGGAGATACTCGAGTCCTACGCGGTGCAGGAGGCCTTGACCCGGGGCCGCATCGAGTCTCGTCTGCCGCCGCATGCGCCGATGGATGTTTTGGTACAACACCTTGCCACCCGGGTACTAGGCTGCCCGATGGACAGCACAGCGCTCTACGCAGAGGTGCGTCTGGCCTATAGCTACCGCCAACTCAGCCGTCAGGCCTTTGATTGGGCAATCGACTTTCTCGCCCGGGGCGGGGCGAGCCTCACCGCCTATCCGGATTTCCATCGTCTGCAGTTAGACCCAGCGGGCCGATGGCAACTCACCGACAGCCGTATGGCCCGTCGCCATCGTCTCTCGATTGGTACGATTGTCTCGGATGCCAGCATGCGACTGGCCTGGGCCTCTGGGGGCAGCCTTGGGCAGATCGAAGAGTCGTTTATTGGGCGTCTGAAGCCTGGTGACACCTTTCTTTTTGCGGGGCGCGCCTTAGAACTGGTGCGCGTGAAAGACCTCACTGCCTATGTACGGGTCGCGACGAAAAAGGCTGGTGCGGTGCCGCGATGGAATGGCGGCAACATGCCGCTGTCCACCGAACTCTCGGCGACAGTGCGGGATGTCTTGACCGCGATACGTGCCGATCTTCTGCACCATCCCCTGCAGGCGCCTTCAGCCGCCGCGCCTGAGATACAGGCCCTCTGGCCTCTGCTGCGCACCCAGGCCGAGCGGTCATGGCTGCCTGCCGCAGGAGACTTTCTCATCGAGCGCTACGACGCGCGCGATGGGGCCCATTGTTTTCTCTATCCCTTTGCCGGTCGCACGGTACATCTGGGCCTGGCGACGCTCCTGGGCTTTCGGCTCGGTCAGCAGTCTGCCATCAGTCTCTCGTATGCGGTCAACGACTATGGGCTTGCCCTCTTGGTGCCGAAAGATCAGGCAGCCGTCTTGTCTCCCGAGGCGCTTCGGGCCGCGCTTTTTCGGCCTGCAGAGTGCCTCGCCCAAGACCTCTTAGAGGCCCTGCAGACGGGGGGCCTCGCCCAGCGTCGGTTTCGCGAGATTGCCCGGGTAGCGGGCCTGGTGTTTGCGGGCCTTCCGGGCGCGGAGAAGACAAGCCGACAATTTGCCGCCTCCTCTAATCTCTTCTATGAGGTCTTTCAGAAGTATGACCCGGAGAATGCGTTGTATCGGCAGGCGTGGCAGGAGGTCCAGCGAGAGGAGTGCAATATCGTAGAACTCTCTGAGGCGATCGACCGTTGCCAGTCCGCCCAGTGGCGCTGGGTGGCGCTGTCACGGCCAAGTCCCTTCTCGTTTCCTCTCATGGTCGAGCGGCTGCGCGAACAACTCTCTACGGAGAAGCTCGCGGACCGCGTTGCCCGCATGCTGCAGGAGGCACAATCCGAGTCGTGATGCTGACCACCCACAATCCAATTTCGTTGGGCCCTCCGCGGGGCACCCAGGTACTTTTCCATAAGGCCCTCGGCCGCACGGCCTGGCTCTCGCCCCAAGGCGCCTACATCCACCCCGAGACACAGACCGCTTTTATCTCGGATCTGCACCTGGGGAAGTCTGCTAGTTTTCGGCAGGCCGGACTTGCCGTTCCCGAAGGAAGCGATACCGAGACCCTTACGCGGCTAGAACGGCTCTTGTCGGTCTATGCAATACAGACCCTCGTGATCTTGGGCGACCTAGTGCATGACGCCGCTTCCCTTACCGAAGCACTGCTGCGTCAACTCGAACGACTGCGGTCTCAGACGGCACAGACGGCCTGGCATCTGGTGCTTGGAAACCACGATCAGAAGGCCGGTCAGACGCTTCAGGCAGACTGGGCAGCCCGACTCGGCCTACAGGTTTTTCACGACCAGTGGGAGGGGGGCATCGGTCTACTGGGGCTTCATGCCCCCCAGGACGCTGCCGATGCGACACAGGCAGACCACTGGCAGATCGCTGGCCATCTTCATCCGTCGGTCGTGATTCAGGCGCGGGCCCGACAGCGGCTTCGGCTCCCTTGCTTTGCCTACCGAGAGGGGCGATGGCTGCTACCGGCCTTCGGTGCTTTTACCGGCAGCATGCCACTTGTGCTGAAAGACTATGAGGGCGTCTACCCGCTCGCCGATGGCGCGGTCTTCGCGATGAAACCTGTGGTGGGCTTTGATGCCCCGTTGGCTGGTCTAATGACTCAGAATCTTGCTTAAGAAGTCGATGGCCCGCGGGTGTTGGGGCCGCTCAAAGAAGGCCTCGGGCGTATTCTGTTCTACGATCTGCCCGGCATCCATAAAGACCACGCGGTCCGCCACCTCGCGGGCAAAGCCCATCTCGTGGGTCACGCAGATCATGGTGGTACCCTGCTGGGCAAGGCTCACCATGACATCTAAGACCTCCTTCACCATCTCTGGGTCGAGTGCACTGGTGGGCTCATCAAAGAGCAGTACCTGAGGCTCCATGCAGAGGGCCCGCGCGATGGCAACCCGCTGCTGCTGCCCCCCGGACAACTGACCCGGATACTTCTGCGCCTGCTCTGCAATCCGTACCCGTTGTAGCTGTGCCATGGCTTTTTCTTCGGCCTCGGCCTTCGCTATTTTTCGCACATGCATGGGCGCCAGCGTGAGATTGTCCAGAATGGTGAGGTGCGGGAAGAGGTTAAAGCTCTGAAAGACCATACCCACCTGCGCACGTACCTGGTGAATGGTCTTGAGGTCTTCGGTGAGATGCACCCCGCCAACGGTGATCTTGCCTTTTTGATAGGGCTCCAGCGCGTTCACGCAGCGGATCAGGGTGGACTTCCCACTGCCAGAGGGACCGCAGACAACAATCTTCTCGCCTTGGGCCACCGAGAGACTCACATCGGTGAGCACCTGAAAGCTGCCGTACCACTTGCTCACATGTTCGAATTCAATCATTGGCATGACAAAGACTCCAGCAGGAAGGCAGTGAGGGGTGCAAGGCGGTGAGGCGGCTATCGACGGGCTACGGCGAAGTCGCGTTCAAGGCCCCGCGAGTAGCGGCTCATGGCGCTACAGAAGACCCAGTAGATAAGGGCAACAAAGATAAATCCTTCGACATAAAAAGCACGCCATTCGGGATCTGCCAGTGCCAGCCGCAGGCTCCCGAAGAGTTCGAAGAGACTCACGATCGTGACCAACGAGGTGTCCTTGAAGATCGCAATAAAGCTGTTGACCAGGGGCGGGACCACCACCCGAAATGCCTGAGGCAAGACGATCTTGGTCTGAATAAGCCAGTAGCCCATTCCCAGGGCCTGTGCAGCCTCCACCTGGCCACGCGGCACACTATTGATGCCGCCGCGAATGACTTCTGCCTGGTAGGCCGCGCTAAAGAGGATCAGGCCGCCAGTCACCCGCAACAGCACATCGGGGTTCATGCCGCTCGGAAGAAAGAGCGGGAACATGAAACTCGCCATAAAGAGCACGGTAATCAGCGGTACACCCCGCACGAGTTCGATAAAGCCCGAGCAGACTACCCGTATAAAGGGAAGGTCAGAGGTGCGTCCAAGAGCGAGTGCAACGGCCAGGGGCAGGGAGAGAATATTTCCGATAATGGCCAGTAATAGGGTGAGTGCCAGTCCGCCCAGGCGCTCGGTCGGCACCGCGACCAGTCCGGCAAACCCGCCAATCATCAGGGCTACGGCCAGTGCGATGACGAGGGCAGCGCTGGTCAAGATCCACGGCTTCCACCACTGCCGTTGGCTGATGACGACGCAGGCCCCCACCATCAGGATGCTCGCCACCACGGGACGCCAGATCTCCTCGAAGGGATAGCGGCCGAAAACAATCAGCCGCCATTTTTCTTCGATTAACCCCCAACAGGCACCTACCCCGCGGGCCTCCCGACAGGCGGTGAGGTCGGCGGTGAAGACCGCATGGAGTATCGCCCAGGGAAAGATCTCGATCACCGCAAGAATGAGTAGCAGTCCGAGCACGAGTGTGATGGCGGTGTTGAGCCGCCCTTTGAATAAGCTTGCTGTCCAGTGCCCCCCCATCGCTAGCGCTCCCGTAGCCGCGTGGCGGCTTCGAATCGGTGCATGAGAAAGGAGGTCAGCAAAGACAGGGTGAGGTAGACGAGCATCAGAATCGAAATCGCCTCCACTGCGCGGCCCGACTGGTTCAGTGTTGTGGTGGCGATGCTCACTACCTCGGGGTAGCCGATGGCAACCGCAAGGCTGCTGTTTTTGGTGAGGTTGAGGTACTGGTTGGTGGTGGGGGGAATGATCACCCGCAGGGCCTGCGGCAGTACGACATATCGCAGAATTTGCCAGCGCTTAAGACCTAGGGAGGCGGCCGCCTCTGCCTGGCCTTTCGGTACGGAGAGAATTCCGGCACGAATGACCTCAGCGATAAAAGCGCTGGTGTAGATACCTAAACCCAGTAACAGGGCAATGAACTCTGGCGAGAGGGCGGCGCCGCCTACCAGGCCAAAGGGCCCCATCTCGGGATACTCGATGGTTGGGAATTCGCCAGCCATAAACCAAGGAAATTGCAATCCGTTCTTACTGAGATAGACCTCAGGAAGCACCGCAAGAGGGGCATCGGTGGGGGGCAGCGTCGCCGCCAGTGTGAGGTACCAGAAGAAGAGTTGCAGCAGCAGGGGCACATTGCGCACAAACTCCACATAACTCTGGCAGAGCATGCGCAGCAGCGGGTTTATCGAGAGTGCGCCCACAGCGATAAACAGGCCTATGAGTGTGGCCATCAGAATGCCCACGAGGGCTACGCGCAGCGTGTTCAGAATACCGACAGCAAAGGCGGTCCAATAGCTGCTGTCAGCGGTGTATTCAATGAGTTGCTCAGAAATATCAAAGCCCGACGGGCCAGACAAGAAGTCGTACCCAAAGGCGATGCCGCGGGCCGCGAGATTCTGGTTGAGGTTGGTAACGATGAACCAGAGCCCAAGGGCCAATGCCACCGCAAGCAGAGCCTGCCAGGTGAGCGCACGCAATCGGGGGTTAGATAAGAAGCGAAGCATCGACTCTGCGTTTCCTGCGGTGCCGCAGGGCCCAGTGGACCTACGACACCGCAGCAGACAAGCGATTTACCGAATCGGCGGCGCGTACTGCAGTCCGCCCTGAGTCCAGAGGGCGTTCTGACCACGGCTGAGCTTCAGCGGGGTCTTGGCACCGACATGGCGCTCAAAGACTTCGCCGTAGTTACCGACCTGCTTGATGGCCCGATAGGCCCAGGCGGCGTCTACACCCATCGACTTACCGAAGTCGTTGTTGCCCTGACCCAGCAGACGCTGTACCTCAGGGGTGGTGTCGGAACGCTTCTCATCGACATTCGCCGAGGTGATGCCGAGCTCTTCTGCAGTCAGCATGGCAAAGTGTACCCAGGTGACCAGCTTGGCCCAGTCTTCATCACCGCGACGAACTACCGGCCCGAGGGGCTCCTTGCTGATGATGTCTGGAAGGATCATGTGGTCGGCAGGCACCTTCATGTCGTTGGCACGAATCGCCGCGAGCTGCGATGCGTCAGAGGTAAAGACCTTGCAGCGGCCCTCGGAGTAGGCAGCGATCAGGGCCTTGAGGTCTTCAAAGACCACAGGCTTGTACTGAATCTTATTGGCCCGGAAATAGTCGGCGAGGTTCTTTTCGGTGGTGGTGCCGCTCTGTACACAGATGGTGGCGCCCTTGAGCTGCTTGGCAGACTTCACCTTCAGGCTGGTGGGAACCAGGAAGCCTTGGCCATCAAAGAAGGTGGTAACGCCAAAGTTAAGACCCAGCTGGGTATCCCGGCTCATGGTCCAGGTCGTGTTGCGCGAGAGAATATCGATTTCGCCGGACTGCAGTGCGGTGAAGCGCTGGGCGGCATTGAGCGGCACATAACGTACCTTGTCCGCGTCACCAAGGGCTGCGGCCGCAACCGCACGGCAGAAGTCCACATCAAACCCGGTCCATTTGCCGCCACTGTCAGCGATGGCAAAGCCGCCGAGCCCGGTATTTACGCCGCAGGAGACCGCGCCCTTCGATTTAATCGATTCCAGGGTTTTGTTGGCCATGACGGGACTTGCGGCAATCGCCAGCCCCAGGGACAAGGCTGCCCCGAGAACAGTTTTCTTCAACATGAAAAGACTCCTTAGAAGTAGATAAGACACCGCGGAGTGTGCCTGATTCGGAACCAGCCACTCGTGCCGACTAGGGTAATCACTAGAGGTTTTCTGGCCTTACCCCTCTTGCCGTGCCTGTAATTCCCAGAGTTCGGCATACCGGCCCTTGCGGGCAAGTAATTCGGCGTGGCTTCCCTGCTCGGCAAGCGCACCATCTTCGAGCACAAGGATGGTGTCGGCATCGACGATGGTCGAGAGCCGGTGGGCAATCACCAGGCTGGTGCGGCCCCGCGACACCTCCCGAATCTCGGCCTGGATGGCCCGCTCAGATTCTGAGTCGAGTGCCGAGGTAGCCTCATCAAAGACCAGAATGGCCGGTCGTTTGAGTAAGGCGCGGGCAATGGCCACCCGCTGCTTTTCCCCGCCGGAGAGTTTGAGGCCACGCTCGCCGACCTGCGTCTTCAGGCCCTCAGGCAGACTCTGAATGAGGGCCTCGAGGTGGGCCGACTGGGCGGCCTGCCAGACCTCTTCATCGGTCGCATCGGGTCGACCATAGCGAATGTTGTAGGCCAGGCTGTCGTTAAAGAGCACGGTGTCTTGGGGAACGATGCCGATCGACTGTCGCACCGACCCCTGGGTGACGGCCCGGATATCCTGGTCGTCGATGAGAATTCGGCCGGCCTGTACGTCATAGAAGCGATAGAGCAACCGGGAGAGGGTGCTCTTGCCTGCCCCTGAAGACCCCACCACTGCCGTGGTCTTGCCCGCGGCCAACACCAGCGATAGTCCTCGAAAGATGGGTCGGCGGGGATCGTAAGCAAAATCGATCGACTCAAACCGCACCTCGCCCTCCCGCACCAAGAGGGCGGGCGCCCCGGCGGGGTCAGCCACCTCTTTGTGCTGGGCCATCAGGCCAAAGAGCCGTTCCATGTCCGCAATGCTCTGTTTGATCTCTCGATAGAGCACGCCCAGAAAGTTCAGCGGGATGTAGAGCTGAATGAGAAAGGCATTGACCAGCACCAGATCTCCCAGGGTCATGGTGCCAGCCTGTACGCCCGCCACTGCCTGCCAGACCATCAGGGTGGCGGCTACAGCGATGATCGCCGACTGCCCGACATTTAAGAGAGACAACGAGGCCTGGCTCTTGATGGCGGCCTCCTGCCAACGCAGCAGACTGCGGTCGTATCGCTGCGCCTCAAACTCTTCGTTATTGAAGTACTTCACGGTCTCGTAGTTCAGCAACGAGTCGATCGCACGGGCATTGGCCCGGGTATCGAGTTCATTCATCTCACGGCGGAAATGGGTGCGCCATTCGGTCACCAGGAAGGTGAAGACCACATAGGCCACGAGGGCCGCTAGGGTGATCCAGGCAAAGACGGGTGGGTATTGCCAGGCCAGATAGGCCGTGACGAGTAGTACTTCCAGCGCCGTGGGCACGATGCTGTAGAGGGTGAAGTTCACCAGGGTGCCGACACCCCGGGTGCCACGCTCAATGTCGCGGGTAAGGCCACCGGTCTGTCGGTCAAGGTGAAACCTGAGAGACAACTGGTGCAGATGTCGAAACACCCGCAGCGAAATATCGCGCACGGCGCCCTGGGTGACCCGCGCGAAAATGAGTTCGCGCATCTCGGTGAGCCCCGTAGAAGTAAGCCGCATGAGGCCATAGCCGACCACCAGCGCCAGGGGTACGGCGACGGCTGCGGTGGTTAGGGTTGTCGACGGGGTGAGGCCATCGACGATTTCTTTGAGAAAAATGGGTACGGCCACATTGGCGAGCTTGGCGGCCACCAGGGCGCCCAAGGCCAGGCCCATCCGCAGTTTGTACTTCATCAGGTAGGGCAGAAGCGTGGCAATCACCTGCCAGGCACCGCGGGGAGGCTGGGCCACCGGAGGCGTCGGGTCTACCGTTGAGAGGGTGGCGGTGGTGCCTAAGGGCGAAGAGGAGGGCAGGGGCATAATTTGAAATTCTAGAAAATCAAGGAGTCTGGTTATGGCGGTACACCGAATCGCAGTCTTGCCGGGCGATGGCATTGGCAAAGAGGTCGTCCCCGAGGGCCTGCGGGTACTCAAGGCCGCCGCAGACCGATTTGGCATAGGTTTGGATCTCGCATCCTACGACTTTGCCTCCTGCGACTACTACCAACGCCATGGCGAGATGATGCCTGCAGACTGGAAGCAGACCCTCACCGCCTTTGAAGCCATTTTTTTTGGGGCTGTGGGATGGCCGGCCACGGTTCCCGACCATATCTCGCTCTGGGGTTCTCTGCTGAAGTTTCGTCGTGAGTTCGACCAATACGTCAACCTCCGCCCGGTGCGCCTTATGCCAGGGGTGAAGTCGCCGCTGGCCGATCGGCACCCTGGCGATATCGACTTCTACGTCATTCGCGAAAACACCGAGGGCGAATACTCCAGTGTAGGCGGGATTGCCTTTGCAGACACGGACCGTGAGGTGGTGATGCAGGAGACCATCATGAGCCGGCATGGCACCGATCGGGTCTTGCGGTTTGCCTTCGCGTTGGCCCAGCGCCGCCCGAAGAAACACCTCACCTCAGCCACCAAGTCCAACGGCATCGCGATTACCATGCCCTGGTGGGATACCCGGGTAGAGGCCATGGCGGCCCAGTTTCCAGAGGTGCGGGTCGACAAGTACCACATTGATATTTTGACGGCTAACTTTGTGCAGCACCCGGACTGGTTTGATGTGGTGGTCGCCAGCAATCTCTTTGGCGACATCTTGTCTGACCTTGGCCCTGCCTGCACCGGTACCATCGGGATCGCGCCGTCGGGTAACTTAAATCCTGAGCGCCGGTTTCCGTCACTCTTTGAGCCGGTCCACGGGTCTGCGCCCGACATTGCTGGCAAGGGCATTGCCAATCCCATCGGCCAGATCTGGTCGGCTGCATTGATGCTCGATTTTCTCGGCTACCCGCAGGCCCACGATGCAATTCTGCAGGCCATCGAGACGGTTCTGCGCACCGGGCCCAAGACCCCCGATCTCGGGGGCACCGCGCGTACGTCTGAGGTAGGGCAGGCCATCGCTAAAGTGCTCGTCGATGGCTAATAGGTTGTGGCCTGAGGTGCCCCCGGTTCCCCTGGTGTCCGAGAGCATTGATCCGCCCGACGCGCAAAACTGGCTCTCGCTTTTGCGTCTGAGCTTTGAGGCCGCCGTTCAGGCGGCCGACCCCCGGCAGCGCCTCGCCCATTTCTTGCCCGCAGTCCCACAGGGGCAGACCCTCGTGGTGGGCGCGGGCAAGGCTGCGGACCTGACCTACTGGGAGGGCGCCGCGCGCGTC
>CAZKWK010000035.1:12639-14542 GCA_964556335.1 uncultured Bordetella sp.
CGCGGGCAAGGCTGCGGCAAGCATGGCTGCGGCCGTGGAGGCAGCCTGGCCCGCTGATGCGGATTTGTCGGGGTTGGTCATTACCCGCTATGGCCATGGACTGCCCCTCGGGCGTATTCGGTGCGTCGAAGCGGGCCATCCGGTGCCGGATGCGGCCGGAGAGCAGGCGGCCCAAGAGATCCTTCAGCGGGTATCGGCACTAGGCCCCGATGACCAACTCATTGTGTTGGTCTCCGGGGGAGGGTCGAGCCTCCTGGCGCTTCCCGTGGAGGGTGTCTCGATGGCTGATTTGAAGACGCTCACCGCAGATCTACTGCGTAGCGGCGCGCCCATTACCGATATGAATGTGGTGCGTAAGCACTTGTCGCGCATACAGGGCGGTCGATTGGCGCTGGCCTCACAGGCGCCGGTCACTGCGGTGGTGATCTCCGATGTGGTCGGCGATGCGCCCTCGGCGATTGCCTCCGGGCCCTGTGCGGCCGATCCCTCCACCTATGCTGACGCCTTAGAGGTGCTGCGCCGCTGGCAGGTCTCCGCGCCGGCTTCGATTGCCGACCATCTCGCGCGGGGGCTGCGTGGAGAACGACCCGAGACCCCTAAGCCAGGCGACCCCCGACTCTCGCACGTGACGACGCATATGCTCGCCACGGCACGGCAGAGCCTAAAGGCGGCGGCCCAGGTGTTTGTAGAGGCTGGCGTGCTGCCCATCATCCTTGGCGATGCAGTGACAGGAGAGGCCCGCGATGTTGCGACGGGCTTTGCCTCCTGGGTGCGGGAACTGGCCCAAGACCAGGACCCGCAGTTTGCCCGGCCCCTTGTTTTGCTCTCGGGGGGAGAGTGCACTGTCACCGTCCGAGGCTCTGGCCGGGGTGGTCGCTGCGCGGAATTCCTTTTGGCCATGGGGCTTGCCGTCGAATCGCTGGGGGTGGCCGATCGGGTCTTTGGTCTTGCCGCAGACACCGACGGCATTGATGGGGCCAGCCCGCATGCAGGCGCCCTTCTCTGTCCAGAGACGCTCCAGCGGGCGCGGGCCCAGGGCATCAACCCACGTCGTGCACTCGATGCCAATGATGTGCTGGCGGTCTTTGAACCCCTGGGCCGGGTGATTACGACTGGGCCCACACTCACCAATGTGAACGACTACCGCGCAGTGTTGGTGGTCTAGCGTTTCGACAAGTTTCGAGAAGGCCTCTTCCAATGACACAGACCATATCCGCCGCATCCCCCCATCTCGCCCCGGCTTCCCTGGAGATTGTGCAGCCCGATGACTGGCACCTGCATCTGCGAGACGGGGCAGATATGGCCTCGGTCTTGCCGGCTACGGCCCGGCACTTTGGCCGTGCCCTGGTGATGCCCAATCTCAAGCCACCGGTGACCACGGTGACCCAGGCCCTGGCCTACCGCGACCGTATCCTCGCGGCGGCCCACGACCATTTCGCCCACAGTGCAGAAGACCTGTCGGGCTTTTCCCCACTGATGACGCTTTATCTCACCGACACGACGCTGCCCGACGAGATTGACCGCGCGGTCGAGACGGGGGTGATTCCCGCGGTGAAGCTCTATCCCGCCGGGGCCACCACCAACTCCGACAGCGGTGTGACCGACCTGGCCCGCTGTGACCGCGTACTGGAACGGATGCAGGCCTTGGGGATGGTCTTCTGTCTGCACGGTGAGGTGACCCACAGCGAGGTCGATGTCTTTGATCGCGAGGCGCGGTTTATCGATGAGGTGTTGATCCCCCTGCGGGCGCGATACCCGGCCTTGAAGATTGTCTTGGAACACATCACGACCCGGCAGGCAGCCGATTATGTGCGGCAGGCGCCAGGCCCGCTCGCGGCCACGATCACCCCGCAGCATCTGCTCTATAACCGCAACGCCTTATTTAAGGGCGGCATTCGTCCGC
>CAZKWK010000035.1:14552-16791 GCA_964556335.1 uncultured Bordetella sp.
GCCTGCCCGTGTTAAAGCGCGAGACCCACCGACAGGCCCTTGTCGAGGCCGCCACCAGTGGCAGTTCGCGCTTTTTCCTTGGCACCGATTCCGCGCCCCATGCCCAGTCGGCCAAGGAGACCGCCTGTGGATGTGCGGGCTGCTATTCCGCGCCTTTTGCGATAGCCCTCTATGCCCAGGCCTTTGATACCGCTGGCGCGCTGGATCGGCTCGAGGGCTTTGCGAGCCTGTATGGGCCGCAGTTCTACGGTTATGCGCCCAACACGCGCCGGCTACGACTCCACCGTCAGCCCCAGACGGTGCCCGATCGGCTTCCCTTCGGAGCGTCTGCCTCCGGGCTAGCTGTAGGCGGCGGCAAAGAGGTGAGTGCCGCAGGGAAGAACTGGATCGTGCCCCTGGCGGCTGGCGATGCGATCGACTGGACGGTGGCATCCGTCGCCTGAGGCCGGCCGACATGGGTGTAGGCGGTAGCCGCCTCGGACCTCTGCGGTCAGACTTTTCTGCGCAGTTCGCTCTCGTAGCCCGTATCATGGGGCTCAGGGAAGTGGGCTGGGCGGCCGCTGTCGGTAATATTGCCGGCAGAGGAAGGTCCGGACTCCGCAGGGAAGGGTGACGGCTAACGGCCGTACGCAGCAAGCAGGCCTCGCGGCCTGCCCAAGGCGAGGAATAGGGCCACAGAGACGAGTAACCATGGCCTGCCATGGGGATGTGAAACGCGGCAACCTCCACCCGGAGCAACACCAAATAGGCGTACGTGGGGTCCTCTGGGCTCCCGAAGGGCGTCCCGTCCAAGTACGCGGGTAGGTGGCTTGAGTCCGTCAGCAATGGCGGGCCTAGAGGGATGGTCGCCATAGAGGGGGTCTTCACGGGCCTCCTCCGTAACAGAATCCGGCCTACAGGCCCGCTTCCCCCTTTTTTTGCCCTCCCACCCTCGGGCACAAGTTTAGAAACGACTTAATATTTAAGCGTCATCTTATTGATTTGCATCACTTAATTAACTTTAGTGATCTTCAAAAAAATGGCCCTAACCTATTGTTTCCAAACAAGAAAACACCCCTTGGCTTGACCAGGTCTTATCTTTTGCATAGAGTGGGAAATCGTGTGAAAAAGTGGGGAAAAGTGGGGGAATTCCCCCTGCGTGTTTCCGCCTTTTCACCACCCCCCGATTCCACTAAACAAGGCCTTCGATCGATTTATGTTCTCCGGTGTTTCCGCGCTCAGCCTCGATACCAAAGGACGCATGACGGTCCCTACACGGTATCGCGAGGCCCTTGCCAAAGACTCCGGCGGACAGATTGCGCTGATCGAAAGCGATGTGGGCTGCCTTCTACTCATGCCGCAGTCCCGATGGTCGGAGAAGGTGGAGGCCTTATCGGCCGAAGAGACGGACGATGAACGGCGCCGATTTTGGCTGGGCTTAAGCGATACCCCTGAACTCGACACCGCGGGCCGCGTGCTCATCAACCCTGTGTTGCGGGAGGGGGCGGGCATCAGCCGAGAAGTCATGTTGCTTGGGCTCGGTGCCTACTTTGAGCTCTGGGATCCGACGCGGCTTGCCCACCATAAGGAGCAGGTGCGCGCACGTAAGCTGCGGGGGGCGGTGTGATTGGTCGCGCCCGAATCGACACTCCATCAGCCTGTTCTGCTCGAGGCCTTAGTCGAGGCTGTTGTGGGAGACCCCTGTGGCACGTACATTGATGCCACCTTCGGACGAGGAGGACATACTCAGGCGCTGCTTGCCCGGCTGGAATCAGCGGGCCGGGTTGTGGCCTTCGACCGAGACCCCGAGGCTGCTGCGGCGGCAGCTCAGATCCAGGATCCCCGGTTCCAGTTTGTGCGGCGACCGTTCTCGCAAATGTCGGCAGTTTTGGCTGAACTGGCCCTCGATTCGGTCGACGGCATTCTCGCCGACCTTGGGGTGTCCTCGCCGCAGCTTGACCAGGCCGTCCGAGGGTTTAGCTTCATGAGAGATGGCCCCTTGGATATGCGGATGGACCCATCCTCCGGTATGGCCCTGTCAGACTGGCTCAAGACCGCGACCGTCTCCGAGATTGCGGAGGTATTGCGCAGCTTTGGTGATGAACGCTATGCCGGGCCCATTGCCCGTGCCATCGTTGCCCGACAGCAGGCCGCCGCGACTGGGGCGCAACCGCCGCTGACCCGCACCCGTGAACTTGCAGACCTCATTCGTCAGACCCTTGCCCGGGCCGGCGCCCCGCGTGAGTCGCAGCATCCCGCC
>CAZKWK010000036.1:0-16430 GCA_964556335.1 uncultured Bordetella sp.
GCCCTGCGCTCCTTCACTACCCACGTCGAAACCAGGTCGGCCCCAATTTCGAAAACGAATCGAAAGTATGCGCCGACCGGCTCTCACCCGCAATAGCCGGTGCGAGAAAACATGCAACACTTAGGGCCATGAAAACACTTGCCATTGTGACTGGGCATAGCCGCGGGCTCGGCGCCGCCCTTGTGAAAGCATGCATAGCTCAGAATATCCACGTCTGGGGACTCGCGCGGTCCGTGCTACCTAACCCCGATCCATCGGTTTCCGGACGAGCGACTGCAACGCTAGAACAGACATCGGTGGATCTTTCAGACCCTGCAGCACTTCTATCCCTAACCGCCTCCAACGTTTGGCGCGAAAAACTCGCAGGGGCTGAACGCCTGCTTCTCGTGAACAATGCAGGGCTTCTGACACCGATTGAACTTGTGGGCGCCCAGCCGGACAGCCAAATCCTGCAGGCAGTCACAGCCAATGTCGGGGCTGCCTTGGTGCTGGCAAACGCGTTTGTCCGCGCAGCGCCCACGGGCGCAGACCGGCGCATCGTGCATATTTCTAGCGGGGCGGGCCGCACCGCCTATGCAGGCTGGAACATCTACTGCGCAACCAAGGCGGCGCTTGACCACCATGCCCGATCGATGGCGCTCGAGCAGCAGTCCGCCTCTAATCCGGTGAGAATCTCTAGCGTGGCGCCTGGCGTCATTGACACCGGTATGCAGGCACAGATCCGGTCGGCGTCCGAGGCAGCCTTTCCTATGCGGCAGAAGTTCGAAGACCTCAAATCGTCGGGGAGTCTCCAATCCCCTGACGATGTTGCGAAGCGCCTACTCGCGTACCTATGTTCGCCTGATTTTGGCGCAGAAGTGGTTACTGACTTGCGAGCGGTCGCACCTTAAAGACGAGCCTCCCGCCTTATTCAGCCCGTTATCCGTCGCTTTAAGGCCGGCAGCCCCTTTGCAAACGGGGGGGTATATACGCTCAGCGAGGCCGGCTTAAAACCGATAAAATCCTCATTTTCGTCGGTCACTCTCGGATCGGCCTCTCGGTGTGGTTCCTTACAAAGACGCTATGGATTCCTTCGCAAAAGAAACGCTGCCCGTTAGCCTAGAACAAGAAATGCGTCGGTCCTATCTCGATTACGCCATGAGCGTGATCGTTGGGCGGGCGCTGCCGGATGTTCGCGACGGGCTCAAGCCTGTGCACCGGCGTGTGCTTTTTGCGATGCACGAGCTCAATAACGACTGGAACCGGGCCTACAAAAAATCCGCCCGTATCGTGGGTGATGTGATTGGTAAGTACCACCCCCATGGCGATTCGGCGGTCTACGACACGATCGTGCGGATGGCCCAAGACTTCTCCTTGCGCTACATGCTGGTCGATGGCCAGGGTAACTTTGGCTCGGTGGACGGTGATAACGCGGCAGCCATGCGATACACCGAGATTCGTCTGGCAAAGATCGCCCACGACCTTCTCGAAGACCTCGACAAAGACACTGTGGATTTCGGGCCGAACTATGATGGCTCGGAGCGCGAACCGCTGGTCTTGCCCTCGAAGATTCCAAACCTGTTGGTCAACGGGTCATCGGGTATTGCAGTGGGGATGGCCACCAACATTCCTCCCCATAACCTCTCGGAAGTGGTGGCAGCCTGCCTGAAGCTCCTCACATCGCCGGAAGCCACCGTAGATGAGCTGATGGAATGTATTCCTGCTCCAGACTTTCCCACCGCAGGCATCATCTACGGCATTGAGGGCGTCCGTGAGGGCTATCGCACGGGCCGCGGCCGATGCGTGATGCGGGCAAAGACCCACTTTGAAGACATCGACAAGGGCGCCCGTCAGGCCATCATCATCGATGAGCTTCCCTACCAGGTAAATAAGCGTGTTCTGCAAGAGCGTATGGCGGAGCTTGTCAATGAGAAGCGTATTGAGGGTATCTCCGATATTCGCGACGAGTCAGACAAGTCGGGCATGCGCGTGGTCATTGAGCTCAAGCGCGGCGAGCTACCCGAGGTTGTACTGAACAACCTCTATAAGAACACCCAGCTGCAAGACAGCTTTGGCATGAATATGGTGGCGCTGGTCGATGGCCAGCCGCGCACTCTGAACCTCAAGCAGATGCTCGAGGCCTTCTTGGACCATCGGCGCGAGGTGGTGACGCGTCGTACGGTCTTTGAGTTGCGTAAGGCCCGAGACCGAGGCCATGTCTTGGAGGGGCTGGCCGTTGCCGTCTCGAACATGGACGAGATGATCGAAATGATCAAGGCCTCGCCGAGCCCCACGGAGGCCAAGCAGGGGCTGATGGGCCGGGCCTGGGGTGCTGCCCTCGTTCAAGAGTTGCTCGATCGGGCTACCGAGACCACAGTAGCCGAAGCATTCCGGCCCGAGGGCATTTCGGCCGAATATGGCTTGAAAGCAGATGGCTACTGGCTAAGCGATGTACAGGCGCAGGAAATTCTCCAGATGCGTCTGCAGCGCCTTACCGGCCTGGAGCAAGACAAGATCGTTGCCGAGTACAAGGAAATTATCGAGACCATTGCCGACCTGCTCGACATCTTGTCCAAACCCGCCCGCATTACCCAGATTATGGTGGACGGGCTCGAGGCGGTGCGTAAAGAATTTGGCGACATTCGCCGTTCTGTCATTGAGCACAACGCCGAAGAACTGCAGACCGAAGACCTGATTACCCCGCAAGATATGGTGGTCACACTGACCCACACGGGCTATATGAAGAGCCAGCCCTTATCGGAGTACCAGGCCCAGCGGCGGGGTGGTCGTGGAAAGAGCGCGACGGCCACCAAAGACGACGACTGGATAGACCAGCTCTTTATTGCCAACACGCACGACACCATTCTCGCCTTCTCAAACCGCGGGCGCGTCTATTGGTTGAAGGTTTACGAGGTCCCCCAGGGCTCACGGGCCTCAAAGGGCAAGCCCTTGGTCAATATCTGGCCGTTGGAAGAGGCAGAGAAAATTACGGTCATTCTTCCTGTGAAGGGGTTTGAAGAGAATCGTTATGTCTTTATGGCCACCGCCTTGGGCACGGTTAAGAAGACGCCGCTCACCGCCTTTGCGCGTCCCTTAAAGCGCGGAATCATTGCCTGCTCCCTCGATGAGGGCGATTATCTCATCGGTGCCGCGATCACCGACGGTGAGCACGATGTGATGCTCTTCTCCGATGCGGGCAAGGCCGTGCGATTTGCGGAAGATGACGTCCGACCCATGGGCCGTGAGGCGCGGGGCGTGCGGGGCATGATGCTCGAAACCGGCCAGACCGTGATCAGCATGATCGTGGCAGAAGACGAGTCGCAGTTTGTGCTCACGGCCACCGAAAACGGCTATGGGAAGCGCACTCTCATTTCGGAGCACACCCGCCATGGTCGGGGAACGAAAGGCATGATCGCGATCCAGACCACGGCCCGAAATGGCAAGGTCGTGGCCGCCTGCCTGGTCAGCGAGACCGATGAGATTATGTTGATCACGGATAAGGCCGTCGTGGTTCGTACCCGGGTCGCGGAGGTGCGCGCCTTGGGTCGTGCCACCCAGGGAGTGACGCTGATTGCGGTGGACGAGGGCAGTACGCTGGTGGGCGTACAACGCATTGCAGAGTCCGATGAAATCGAGGGCTCGGCGGACACTGGCGATGCGATAGGGGCCACTGATACGTCAGAGGGGCAGTAGCCCGTCTCTGTATGACCGATGCGCTGCTGCAGGTCTTTCTGATCGTTGGCGTTGGCATTCTGGTGGCCCGGCTGGGCTGGATCGATGAGGCTTCCACAGCTCTTTTTTCCAGCCTTGTTTTAAAGATCTTTCTTCCGGCCCTTCTCTTTCGGGCGATGGCATCGGTAGATTTTCAGGCCCTCAGTGTTTTGCCGATTGCCAGTTACCTGTCTGCCACCGTCGTCATCTACGGGTTTGTCTATCTTCTTGCGACCCGAACCCCTCTGGCCAAGATCTACCAGGCGAGCGCCTCGGCAACCGAGCCCACGGCGGCACCAGGCAAGAAGGTTGAGGAGCAGGGCAGTCTCCCTGGCCTCTCCAGTGGCATTGGTGTTTCTCTTGCCCTCTCCTCCACGTTTTCAAACAACGTGATGGTCGGCATCCCGATCGTGAAGCTCTTTTTCGGCCCCGATGGCTTGGTGGTGCTGCTCACGGTGCTCACCATGCATTCTCTGGTGCTTCTGGGCCTTGCCGTCGTCGGTTTTGAAATGTCGTCGAAGGGGCGATCCCGGCGCAGTCGGCTCATGACGGCCAAGCAACTCGTACAAATGGCGATTCTGCACCCGGTTGTGATCCCGATCATGCTGGGCCTGGTGGTCAGCGCCTTGGGCCTCACACTACCTGTCTTATTAGACTCCACACTTTTGTCGATGGGGCAGGTGGCGATTCCCTGTTGCCTGATGCTTCTGGGCGCCTCTATCTTTCATAGCCGTAACCAGATTGAACCTAAGGCGGTTGCGCCTGCGGTCTTTTTTAAACTGGTCTTGCATCCGCTCGTTGTCTTTGGCATGGCCTATGGCGTCTTCCAACTCGCCCCGCTCACCGTTGCGGTGCTCACCACCATGGCGGCGCTCCCTGCAGGTGCCAATACCTACCTTCTTGCCCAGCGCTACAACCAGGGTGTTACGCTGAGTGCCACGGCGGTGGTAGCCACTACTGCAGTCTCCGCCTTTTCGATACCCTATGTACTCTCTCTTTTCGCCCATGTGGTCTAGCTATGCGTACGCGCCCCTTTAATTTCGCCCCTGGCCCTGCAGTACTGCCCGAACCTGTTCTGCAGCGCGCCGCCGAAGAGATGTTGAGCTGGCAGGGGTCGGGCATGTCGGTCATGGAGATGACCCACCGGGGCCCACTTTTCTCCAAGATCCACGAGAAGACGCTGGCGGACTTCCGTGCCCTGCTGGCGCTCGATACGGATCATGAGGTCTTGTTTATGCAGGGCGGGGCTACGGCACAAAATGCCATCGTTCCGATGAACTTATTGTCGGTGAATACCAAATGCGACTATGTGCACACCGGCCACTGGTCTGCTAAGTCGATCGATGAGGCGAAGAAGTACGGCGATGTGCATATTGCGGCCACAGCAGCAACGCCGTCTGGGGCCTTTCCCGCGTTTGGGTATATCCCTGCCCAAGATCAGTGGCGCGTGCGGCCTGACGCTGCCTACCTGCATATCTGCGGGAACGAGACCATCGGGGGCGTTGAGTATTCTCAGTTTCCCAAAATGGCAGACCTGGGCGCGCCCGATGTCCCCCTCGTCGTTGACATGTCTTCGCATGTCTTGTCCCGACCCATGGACTTTTCCTCCATTGGTCTGGCCTACGGGGGAGCGCAGAAGAATATTGGCCCGTCTGGTCTTACCTTCGTGATTCTGCATCGCAGGCTCATAGAATCCCGGGCACCGAAGGCCTTGGCGAGCTGCCCGAGCGTGTTTGATTACCGTAAGGTGCTAGAGAACAACTCGCTTCTGAATACCCCTTCCACCTTCGCAATCTACATGGCGGGGCTGGTCTTTGAATGGCTGATCGCCGAAGGCGGTGTGGCCGAGATGGAACGGCGCAACACGCTGAAGGCGCAGATGGTCTACGACACCCTGGATGCCTCGTCTTTTTATCGCACCCAGGTCGATCCCGCGGCTCGGTCAAAGATGAATATTCCGTTTTATCTTCCCGAAGATCGTCTCTACGAGCCCTTCCTGCAGGGTGCTCAGGCGGCGGGGCTAATGAATCTCAAGGGCCACAAGGCCGTAGGGGGGCTTCGTGCGAGCCTCTACAACGCCATGCCTGTAGAAGGGGCGGCGCATCTTGTCGAGTATCTGAAAGCGTTCGAGAAGGGCCATGGCTGATGATGCGTCTCTGGGGGGTCCCGCTATGAGCGGCGAAGACCTTCGCAGCCTGCGCGATCGTATTGATGCGATCGATGAAGACATTGTTCGACTCCTCGTGCAGCGTGCCGCGGTGGTGCAGCAGGTGGGCCATGTGAAACAGCAGTCGGGAGCGCCCGTGTTTCGGCCTGAGCGCGAGGTCTCTATTCTCGAGCGGCTCTGCGCTGCCAACCGTGCACAAGGTGGCGGTCTGCCTGACGCCTCGATTGCAGCCATTTTTATTGAAATTATTTCAGGCTGTCGTGCCTTGGAGCATGTGCTCAAGGTCGCCTACTTGGGCCCCGCTGGTACTTATAGCGAGCAAGCTGTCAGACAGCTTTTTGGTCATCGGGTCGAAGGCCTGGCCTGTGCGTCTCTCGATGAGGCACTGCGTATGGCCGAGACAGGGCTTGCCGATGTTGCCCTCTTGCCGGTGGAGAATTCCATCGAGGGCACCGTGGGACGCACGCTCGACCTGTTGCTCTCGACTTCCCTCGAGGTCTGCGCCGAGGTCTCGATCCCCATTCATCACAGCTTATTGCACAAGCATGGCGATAAGACCCAGGTCCGCCAGGTGGTAGCCCATGCCCAGGCACTGGCCCAGTGTCAGGGCTGGCTTGACCGCAACCTTCCGGGTATTGCCCAGCTGGCGGTGGCAAGCAATGGCCACGCCGCGAAGATGGCCGCAGACGATACGGGGCTTGCCGCCATTGCAGGGCAGGCAGCCGGTGCGCTCTATGGTCTCTCCCCGATTGCCGAACGTATCGAAGACGATCCCTCGAACCGCACGCGGTTTGCCGCCTTGGGACGATTTAGCCCGGGTCGCTGCGGTGTTGATCAGACCTCGCTGATATTGTCGGTGCCCGACAAAGCCGGTGCCATGCTCTCTCTCATTGAACCGCTGTCTCGCCATGGCGTCTCGATGAAGCGATTCGAGTCACGGCCCGCAAGAAATCTTGGGGGAAGTGCCTGGCAGTATTACTTCTACATAGACCTCGTGGGCCACAAGACTGACACCCCCGTTGCCCTGGCCTTAGCGGAAATTCAGAAGACGGCAGGCATGTTCAAAATGTTGGGCTCGTACCCACTGTTTGAGAAGCTCTCGTCCGCATCTCATAGCCCTGTTGGCCTGCCAATGAGTCAGCCATAACCGTTCATGCCGCATCATTTTTTTTAAAGAGTCGCTATGCATATCTCAGACCAGGCTCCTGACTACATTCGCGCTATCGCCCCCTATCAGCCCGGTAAGCCAATCGCTGACATCGCCCGTGCCTACGGCTTCTCCGAAGACCAGGTCGTTAAGCTGGCCTCCAACGAGAACCCTCTGGGTATGAGCCCAAAGGCCCGTGCAGCCTTAGAGCAGGCGGCCAGAGATCTGGGCCGCTATCCCGATGGCAATGGATTTGATCTGAAGGCGGCGCTTGTGCGTCGCTTTGGGCTTTCCCCGGAGCAGATTACCCTGGGCAATGGGAGTAATGACATTCTTGAGATGGTGGCCCATGCCTTTCTGCGCCCCGGTACCGAGACCGTCATGAGTGCCCATTCCTTCGCGGTCTATGCGCTTGCCTCGCAGGCGGTGGGTGCGAAGCTGGTGGTCGTGCCTGCTCGACAGGCTGATCTGGGTCACGATCTTTCTGCTATGGCCAAGGCCATTACGAGCGCAACCACCGTGGTCTGGGTCGCAAACCCCAACAACCCTACAGGCAGCTTTATTCCGGGTCCGCAGATCTACGAATTTCTTCGGGCTGTACCTCGGTCGGTACTCGTCGTGCTTGATGAGGCGTACACGGAGTACCTTCCGCCGGAGGATCGGTATCCCGCTCTTGACTGGGTACGTGAGTTCCCCAATCTGCTGGTCTCGCGGTCTTTTTCGAAGGCCTATGGGCTTGCAGGCTTGCGTGTGGGCTACGGGGTCGCGAGCCCAGCGGTCACCGATCTCTTAAACCGCGTGCGCCAGCCCTTTAATGTCAACACGCTTGCCCAGGCGGCGGCAGCAGCAGCGCTCTACGATGAGGACTTCCTCCAGACCTCTTACGCGCTCAACCGTGCGGGGCTGACCCAACTCGCTCGTGGGCTTGCAGCTTCGAATATTCCTTGCCTCCCTTCTTGGGGCAACTTTGTGCTCGCGGATCTCTCCGGGCTTGCCAGTCCTGCCCAACGCTCTGGGCAGAAGCTCTTTGAGGCCTTACTGGCCTATGGCGTCATCACCCGTCCGGTCCAGGGCTATGGACTGCCCACCTATCTGCGCATTTCCGTGGGCACCGAACAAGAAAATGCAGCCTTTCTCGCAGCGCTCCCTCAGGCGCTGCAGAGCCTACAGACGGCTGCGGCTGCGTAACTTTTTTTTGTGAACCCAGCGCTTCGATGATTGAGCGACTCCTGGTGGTCGGTACCGGGCTCATGGGAGGCTCTGTGGCTGCTGCCGCCCGGGCCCATAGTCGGGCCCGAGAAATCTGGGGCGTTGATCCGGTGCATGGCCAGGTGGCGGTTGACCTCGGCCTTGTCGATCGGGGTTTTGACTCGCTGGCCCACGCCTTGGGGGCGATCGCCCAGGCGCCTTCGGCAGTCCCCGCACAGACGGCAGTGGTTCTGGCTGCGCCGGTGTCTGTGCTTCCTACCCTCTTAGGCGCGCTCGCAGACCATCATGCGCAAGTGCCGTGGTCTTGGGCCACCGAAATTGGGAGCACGAAGGGGCCCGTGGTGGCGGGCATGGAGCGCCTCCTGGCCGATGAATCTCTGCCCGAAGCGACGCGCAACGCCTTCGCGCAGGCCTTTGTTCCGAGCCATCCCATGGCAGGCGCCGAGCACAATGGCCCGCAGGCCGCCCATGCAGCGCTCTTTCACCGCGCGCGGGTACTTATTTCTCCGTTGCCGTCTTCGGGGGTGGAGGCGGTGGCAGAGGTCGAGGCCTTTTGGGCGGGCCTCGGTGGAATTCCCAGTCAGCTTCCTATTCAAGACCACGACCCACTGCTGGCCGCGATCAGCCACTTTCCGCATCTTCTGGCCTATGGGCTCGCGGGGATGCTCGCCACCGGCCCGTCGGCGGCCGCCGCCCAGAGCCTTTATGGTGGTGGGCTGCGCGACACCACGCGTATCGCCGCCTCGTCTGCCGAACTCTGGGCAGACATCCTCTTGCAGAACCGCACAGCCGTGCTCGATCTCGTGCCGCAGTGGCGGCTGAGTTTCACAGAAATTATTCAGGCCCTCGATACCGAAGACCGCACGGCCCTCGTCTCGGCGCTCGACCGCGGTGCCCAATGGCGCCGCGGGTTTCAATGACGGCCGACGTCGTTAAGAATAAAACCGCTATGTCAGAGATCACGCTTACGTTGCGCCAGGCGGCGCGGGGACGGGTGCAGTTGCCAGGGAGCAAGAGTCTCTCGAACCGGGCGCTTCTGTTGGCGGCCCTTGCCACAGGAGAGACCCACCTCACAGGCCTCTTAGCCTCAGACGATACGGCGGTGATGATCGATTGTCTGCGCAGGCTCGGGGTGTCGCTTACGCCCGATGCAGACTCTCCCACCGCAGCCAGTCAGATGCACATCGTGGGGGTACACAGTCAGTTCCCGAATCTCGGATCTCTGGCAGAGCCTATTGATTGTTTTGTTGGAAATTCGGGCCTCACGATTCGCACCCTGCTGCCTGCCCTGGTGGCCTCTATGTCGCTGCAGGCGGGCCGTGGTCTACAGGTCGATGGGTGCGTGGTGCTCCGCGGTGTGGCCCGTATGCATGAGCGGCCCATCGGTGACCTGGTCGATGGGCTGCGTGCCGTGGGCGCACAGATCGATTATCTGGGCGAACCCGGCTACCCCCCCTTGCGGGTGCGTTCGGCCGTGCTGCCAGCCGCTGAAGTGCTCAAGGTACGGGCGAGTACCTCGAGCCAGTTTCTCACAGGCCTCCTGCAGGCTGCGCCGGTGCTTGGCTGTCAATGGGGAATGCCGGTACGCATTGTGGTGGAAGGCGCCATGATTAGTCGCCCCTATATCGACCTATCGATTGGCATGCTCGCCGACTTCGGCGTACAGGTCGAAGAACCACAGCCCGGTATGTTTGTGATTCCTCCGGCCCGCCTTGGGGCGCAGCCTTTGTGGCCTGCCTCTGACCTGTCTGCACCGTCCGACATCCACAAGCCCATTGCTCCGACCGCATTTGTGAGCCCGGGCACACTCGCGGTGGAAGGGGATGCCTCTTCTGCCTCCTACTTTCTGGGGGCGGGCCTCTTAGGCGGGGGGCCGCTGCGGGTCTGTGGGGTGGGTCAGAAGAGCCGCCAGGGTGATATCCATTTTGCAGACGCACTCGTCGGCATGGGTGCCGAAGTGGTCTGGGGTGACGACTTTATCGAGGTACGGGCAGGGCGGCGTTCTTCCGACGGCCTACCTGTCATTCAGGGCATTGACCTCGATTGCAATGCCATACCCGATGCGGCCATGACCCTGGTACCGATTGCCCTCTACGCCCAGGGGCCCAGCCGCCTTCGCAATATCGGGTCCTGGCGGGTGAAGGAAACCGACCGTATTGCGGCAATGGCCGCCGAGGCCCGTAAGTTTGGCGCATCCGTAGAGGAAGGCCCAGACTTTCTGGTGGTCCATCCCCCATCACGCCTCCAAACCGCCGCCGTGCACACGTACGACGACCACCGTGTCGCCATGAGTTTTTCGCTGACCAGCTTTCAACATTCGGGCGACCTGCCGCCGATGCCCCCTCCTGCCACGGCTGCCTCGTGGGGTACGCCGCCTCTCCCCACGGCCACGGCAACCGTCACCGCGCAGGCGCGGACCGTCACCATTCTCGATCCCAACTGTGTGGCCAAGACGTTTCCCGACTACTTCGATGTCTTCGCGGAAGTGGCCGCCCAGGCGGTACCTGTGATCGCTATTGATGGGCCTACCGCCTCGGGCAAGGGGACGGTGGCGGCCCAGGTAGCCGAGGCATTGGGTTTTTTCTACCTCGATAGCGGTGCGCTCTATCGCCTGTTGGCCCTGAAGAGCCTCTCCGAAGGTATCGACCCCCGCGACGAGGCGGTGCTCGCGGGGCTGGCCCAAGGCCTTGATATCGCTTTCTCCGGTACACAGATTTACATGGATGGCACCGAGGTGACGGAGGCGATTCGGGCCGAGGTGGTCGGGAATCGCGCCTCTGAAATTGCCGCCTTGCCGCAGGTTCGCCGGGCACTGCTGCGCCGCCAGCGGGATTTTGCCCGGGGGCCAGGGCTTGTGGCCGATGGCCGTGATATGGGCTCAGTGGTCTTTCCTCAGGCCACGACGAAGATCTTTCTCACCGCGTCGGTGCAGGCCCGGGCGGAGCGTCGTTTCAAACAATTGATTGACAAGGGAATTCCCGCTAAACTAGAAGGCCTTTTGGCTGACTTGCAGGCACGTGATCATCGAGACTCCTCTCGGTCGGTCGCACCCCTTCGGTTTGTTGAAGGATCCGGCGTTGTCTATCTCGACACCACGAGCATGACGATTCCACAGGCCGTCGAGGCCATTCTGCGGGCGTACCGTTCTTCCGTGTCTGCCTAGCCCTTAGCCTCGACATTTTTGCGCGTTTGCGCGTTACTCCATCGCTGGCGCAGTCTGGCGGTGTGTTTTTGGAAAACTTAACGAATGTCTCTTGAATCCACTGTTGCACGCGCTTCAGCGCCTGAGTCTTTTGCCGCTATGTTTGCGGAATCTATTGCCCGTCAAGAAATGCGGGCCGGTGAGGTCATCACCGCCGAGGTGATCCGGATCGACCAAAACCATGTGGTTGTCAATGCCGGACTGAAGTCCGAAAGCTTTATTCCCCTTGAAGAATTTCTCAATGATCAAGGCGAAGTTGATGTCAAAGAAGGCGACTTTATTTCGGTGGCCATTGAGTCACTCGAAGATGGTCGTGGGGAAACCCGTCTGTCACGTGATCGTGCCAAGCGCCTGGCCGCCTGGCTGAGCCTGGAGAAGGCCTTGGAGGCCTCCGAACTGGTGACCGGTACCGTAACGGGGAAGGTGAAGGGCGGCCTGACGGTCATGACCAATGGCATCCGTGCCTTCTTGCCGGGCTCGCTGGTCGATACCCGTCCCATGAAGGACACCTCGCACATTGAGGGCAAGACGCTAGAGTTCAAAGTTATCAAGCTTGATCGCAAGCGTAATAACGTCGTCTTGTCGCGCCGCGCCGTGATTGAAAACAGCATGGGCGAAGAGCGGGCCAAGCTGCTGGATAACCTCAAGGAAGGCTCCACAGTAACTGGCGTCGTGAAGAACATCACCGACTACGGCGCATTCGTCGACCTCGGCGGTATCGATGGCCTGCTGCACATTACCGACATGGCCTGGCGCCGCGTGCGTCACCCCTCCGAGGTGCTCACCATCGGTCAGGAAGTCACGGCCAAGGTCTTGCGCTTCGATCAAGACAAGAATCGTGTCTCGCTCGGCATCAAGCAGCTGGGCGATGATCCATGGGATGGCATCGCACGCCGTTATCCCCAGGGCTCTCGTCTCTTCGGCAAGGTCACCAACATCACTGAATACGGTGCCTTTGTGGAGATCGAGCCAGGTATCGAGGGGCTGGTGCACATGTCCGAAATGGACTGGACCAACAAGAACGTGACCCCTGGCAAGGTGGTACAGGTCGGCGACGATACCGAAGTGATGGTGCTTGAAATCGATGGGGAGCGCCGCCGTATCTCTCTGGGCATGAAGCAGTGTCGGGCCAACCCCTGGCAGGAATTTGCGGCCACCGCCAACAAGGGCGACAAGGTACGCGGCCAGATCAAGTCGATCACCGACTTCGGCGTCTTTGTGGGCCTTCCTGGCAACATCGACGGCCTGGTGCATCTCTCCGATCTCTCCTGGTCAGAAACGGGAGAAGAGGCGGTGCGCAACTTCAAGAAGGGCGATGAGGTTGAGGCCGTGGTGCTTGCCATTGATGTCGAGCGCGAGCGTATCTCCCTTGGTATTAAGCAGCTGCAGGGTGACCCTGTGGCAGGCTATGCCAACAAGCTCGAGAAGGGCGCAATCGTCACCGGCACCGTGAAGTCGGTCGACGCCAAAGGCGCGGTCATTGCTCTGTCCGACGATGTTGAGGGTTACTTACGTGCCTCTGATATTTCACGTGAGCGGGTGGAAGATGCACGGTCCCATCTCAAAGAGGGTGACTCTGTTGAGGCCATGATTGTCAACGTCGATCGTAAGACTCGGTCGATTAACCTATCGATCAAGGCCAAAGACTCCGCAGAGGCCGCCGATGTGTTGCAGAAGATGGCCGCAGAAAGTAATGCCTCTTCGGGCACGACCAACCTGGGCGCGCTCCTGAAGGCCAAGCTCGACGGCCAGTCGGATTCTCGCGACTAGCCTTGTCTGGCACCCCGTACCCCCTTTCCTTATTGCCACTCTCGCGATGACCCGATCCGAACTCATTCAGCGCTTGACAGAGCGCCTTAATGACGCAGGACGGGGTCAGGCGACACAGCTAGGGCAGAGAGACTGCGAGGTCTCTGTGCGGGTGCTGCTTGATGCGCTGACTTCCGCCTTGGTGCGGGGGCAGCGTGTTGAGATCCGGGGCTTCGGTACGTTTTCTGTGAATAGTCGCCCCCCTCGCGTGGGGCGTAATCCCAAGTCGGGCGAACTTGTCTCTGTGCCCGCGAAGCGCGTGCCACATTTCAAGCCGGGCAAAGAACTCCGCCAGCGGGTCAATCAGCCCCATGATCCAGGTTGATCCGTCCTGGCTGCTGGCCCTACCTCTGCTGTTTGCCTTTGGATGGTTGTCGGCGCGTCTGGAGTCTCGTCAGACCCGAGCGCGGCAGGAGGTAAACCTCACCAGCCTCGTTAGGGCCGTACAGTCTCTCGCCGCGGGTCACAAGACCCAGGCTGTCTCACCTCTCTTAGAAGCTGCCAGGGAATCCCCCGAGTTGCTCGGTATTCAGCAGGCCCTTGCAGATCTTTTTCGCGCCCAAGGCGAACCCGATCGAGCGATTGAGGTCCGGCTTTCTCTGTTGGCCCGAAGTGGTCTTTCCCCCGAGGTCTCTGAGGCCCTCTTGTTTGAACTTGCCCAAGACTATCTCGCGGCGGGCATTATGGACCGGGCAGAGGCCTGCTTTGAGGCGCTACGCGGTACGGGGCTCTCTGCAGAGGCCGCGCACTTCGAGGTGGCCATGTATCAGCAGCAGCGACGCTGGACCGATGCGCTCGCGGCCTTAGACCGACACACCGGCCTTGCAGATGACGACGCGAGACGGTTTCGTTTCCATTTTCTTATTGAGGCTGGCCGGGCCGCAGAAGCCCGCACCCTCTGGCCCGACCACCCGCGCGTTCTTCATGCACAGGGCGCTCACACGGGACGGCATCTCTGCGCCACCTGCGGGTTTCGCACAGAACAGCATTACTGGCAGTGCCCCGGATGCATGGCCTGGGACAGCCTCACTCCGCTCATGGGCAATGCCCGTCCTTCGTCTGAGACTCAGCCTGCGCCCGCCTCGATAGCCTAACCCCTCCTTTTTTTCTATAGGAGGGTAGCTATGTCGAATGCATTTTCTCTCGTCTGTCTGCGTCTTCGCCAATTGGTCTGCGCTGGTCTCTGTGGTCTTGCCTGTCTGGTGGCCGTACCCGCCTGGGCGGGCATCAATCCCAACCAGGCCAGTCAAGCCGAGTTAGAGACGATTCGCGGTATTGGCCCCAGCATGGCGTCACGCATCGTGGCTGAGCGGCAGAAAAACGGGCCTTTTAAGAGCCCCCAAGACTTTGCCCGTCGGGTATCTGGGGTGGGCCCGAAGCGGCTTAAGGCCTTTCAGGAAGGAGGGCTCGAGATCCCCGTCGCCAAAGTACCTGAGCCGACGCGTCCCCGGTAAACCACCGCGGTAAATCCTGCACAATGCGGCCATGACAGCGCAGGTACGCCAGGGCAATCGTTATCAGTCTGTGGCCCACGCCTATTGGCGACTGGGCCGCTTTGATCGACCAGTGGGCACGTGGTTGCTGCTCTGGCCGACGCTCTGGGCCCTCTGGCTTGCGGCGCAGGGGGTGCCCGATCTTCTGCGACTCGCTGTCTTTGTATTGGGCACCTTTCTCATGCGGGCGGCAGGATGCGTGCTCAACGATCTCGCCGATCGTCGGTTCGACGGTCATGTGAAGCGCACATCCCAACGGGTGCTGGCTACCGGCGAGGTCTCAGTCATTGGCGCTGGTCTCTATGCCTGCACCTTGCTTGCTGCGAGTGCAAGCCTGCTCTTCTTTTTGAACGAACTCGCACAGCAGTACGCCTTGGTGGCCGCCTTTCTGGCGGCGGCTTATCCGTTTTTTAAGCGGTTCTTTCCCTACCCGCAGATTGTTCTTGGGATGGCCTTTGGTTTTGGTATTCCGATGGCCTTCGCCGACACCCTAGGCCAGGTGCCCGTCATCGGCTGGGTACTGTGGCTGCTCAATCTTTCCTGGGTCGTGGCCTATGACACCGCGTATGCCATGGTCGATCGGGACGACGACCTGCGACTGGGTCTCAAGAGCAGTGCCATTAGCTTCGGGCGCTACGACTGGCCCGCCGTGGTTGTTCTGCAGGCGCTCTTCTTGCTTGGAATGGCCCTGATCCCGGTTTATCTGCCGCTTGGATTTCTGTACGCGTCCGCCTGGGTGGTCGCTGCGGGGTATTCCGTACGACTCCTATCTCGCCTTCGGAGTCGAACTCGTGAAGACAGCTTCTACGTCTTTCTGAAGAGCCACTGGGTCGGTGCGGTATTGTGGGCGGGAATCGTCTTGGATTCCGGGCTTCGCACCATCCTCGCAGGCAATGGGGGCTAGCCTTGCCGTTTTATTTTGCGGAGAACTCTTGCGCCATTTCCTGGGCCCGTTGATGGGCCGCGGTGAGCGCAGACTGCATGAGACCCATGAGGCCCGGATTCTTTTCTAAGACCGCGAGGGCCGCGGCGGTGGTGCCACCTTTGGAGGTCACCTTGGTGCGCAATACCGCTGGGGGCTCTTCGGTCTGCTCGAGTAAGGCAATGGCGCCTTTCATGGTCTGCAGGGCCAGTGTCTCGCTGTCTTTCTTCGAAAGTCCCAGCGACTCTCCCGCAGCCGCAAATGCCTCCAGAAAATAAAATACATAGGCCGGCCCTGAACCCGACAGCGCCGTCACGGCGTCGAGCCGGTCTTCTTCTTCGACCCAGACCACCGCGCCAAGCCGCCGTAGCATGGCGTCGGCCTGCAGCCGTGCCGCCTCGGAGAGTGCCGGTACGGCATAGGCACCGGTCATCCCTTGCTGCACCATGGCAGGGGTGTTGGGCATGGTGCGAACAACTGCTTCGATTCCCGACCAGCGCGTAAGGCTGGCAATGGTGAGGCCAGCCGCAACGGACAGCAGTCTGGGGGCGGTTGCCCAGGAGGGGAGGGCCGCACGCACGGGTGCGAGCGCCTCTTGTGCCTGCTGCGGCTTCACCGCCAGCACAATCCAGGCGGGCGCAGGCAACGGACTGGCCTGCATCTCCGCAATGCTGGCATAGAGCCGAACGGCGTTACCCCATTTCTGGGCGAGTAGGCCACGGCAGGTCTCGTCGGGCTCCACAATTGCGATGTCATTCCGTGCATCGCCCGCGTCCGCCTGGCACATGCCC
>CAZKWK010000037.1:0-5822 GCA_964556335.1 uncultured Bordetella sp.
GAGACGGAGGCCGAATCGGCTTTTGTCGAGTCCGTTCGGTCGCTGAGCGATCGTCACGGTGGCATCACGAGCTTCGTGTTCGAACGCGACGCGATGGATCAGGTGTTGCGAGAAGCTTCTCCGCACCGGTTCGACGGCGTGTTCGTCGTTTCGGACGAGAGTGTGGGACACATGCCGGAGCCGGACCGCGTGCAGTTCTGTAGGGTATACGTGGGCGTTGGCGACTCCGGCAATGAGTTTTCGCGGCGGGTCGTGAACAAGCAGGAGGAGCGCAAGGTGCGCCGCTTGCTCGGCGGCCTGTTCCTGGAGTCGGCGACATATTCGCTCTTCGTCGAGTACGCGCGCGCGATTCGCATTCGGGTGGCGTCGTTCCAGCGGATCTGGAGTCTGGACGAGCAGCAGGAGCACCAGGAAGCGCAGCGCTGGAACCGGTTGTTTCCGTTTTCGTCGTGGGTGTACACACGCGCGGACTCGCGGCTGACGCCTGTGCTCTACGACGTGTACTACGCGCCGCAGGACAAGGCATCGGTGATGCGCGTGCGCGCCATCGACGAGTCCAGTCTGTTCCTGTATCCGGCGTACGATAAGACGAACGGTGTGCGGCACGAAGAGTCGCATCGGCGGTATCGGAGTGCGCTGGATCAGGCTTTGAACCGGCGCGACAAGGCCATCCAGGCTTCGCAGCGCCCTCTATTCATGACGCCGGTCGTCGCGAAGTCGAAAGCCAGCGCCCAAGCCTCCTGTGCCCCGGGTTCTGGGTCGGCATCCGCCCTGACGATCGTCGAGTCTCCCGACGTGGAGTCGATGAACGCGGACGAGTACGTGGCATACATGGAGGAGCAGCGCCTCGTGGAGACCTTGGACCGCGTGCTTTGTCTTGATGAGTCGAAGCAGTAGAGTGCGCGCTCTCAGTCGAAGCGAAAATCAAAGTTGCGCGTGCGTAAAGAAGGCTCGCATTTCGAATGAAGTGAGTTGTTTTTTTAACTTTGTAGCTCGATCAGTCGCCATCAATAAACAATCAATCAATCAATCCATCGATAAGTCGCCATGTCGCACCTGTTTAAGAATTGGAAGCACGAGGCGCGGCTGCATTCGAACGAGGGAAGGCCGCTGACGAGCCGTTCCTTTCCCGAGGACGTGGTGGATAGCGGGCAGTGCGCGGGCTGCAAGCGTCGCCTCTTCAGCGATCGCGGGATGCAGATCATGCAGGTTGCGGCCTTCACGGTGCTGTCAGCGTTCCTGATCCTGCTCGCCATCCCTAGCAAGCTGTGGGACGTATACGTTCCGCTGTGCTGGTCGACGACGTCGCAGCACCCGAAGGAAGCGCTCGAGGCGCGGCTGGCGTGGTTCAGCGTGGCCTTTGTGGCGATGGCGATGACGGACCATCTGCTACGGCTTCTGTTTTACAAAAGCTACTACCAGCGGTTTCTGAGCGGGGAAGTCAAGGTCGATTGGCTGCGGTGGCTTCAGTACTTCTTTTCGGCGTCGACGATGATCTGGCAGATTGCGATCCTGACGCTTATTCAAGACATTATGACCGGCCTGAGCCTGGCGTCGCTTACTGCGATCATGATCCTCTTCGGCGCGGTGCAGGAGCGCGACACGGAGCGCGACGGGGCAGACAAGGCGAGCAGGTGGGCGTTCTGGATGGGCTGCGTTCCCTTCGTCGTTGTGTGGACGCTGATCCTGGCGCAGTTCATTTACGTCGCGGACGGGTCGGAGCGCGGCGTGCCTGCGTTTGTGTACGCTGTGGTTATTTTGCAAGCAGTGTTTTATTCATTTTTCGGGGTGAATCAGGCACTCTACATCTACGGAATCGTGGGTCGGTTGGCCTACGCGTGGGGCTTTGATTTTCTGTCTGTCGTGGCGAAGACGTCGCTGTCTGGGATCGTGTACGGGGGGATCAACGCCGCGGCGAGTGGCAACATGAACTTTACGAGCTGTGAGGTGCCGTTTGCGACTCGCCCGCCTCCGTGAAGTCCAGTCGGCGACACACAGTTGGTTTGGCCGCGGTCGCGCCGTTCTGGGTGGTGGAAGTGTCCGTGGGCGCCGTCAGACTCCGGTTGCGGGACTCGGGTCGCCGCGGCGCGTTGCATCCGAGCAGCAGCACCCGCGCGCTGAGAGCCGGTGGGTGGGTGGCCGATGTGAGATTCGGGGAGTTCATAGGAGTGTTCATGGAGATGACTCAGTCGGTATGCTTGGAATCGTTGGCGGTATGAAAATGACGAATGGAGCGAACGTCAGGAGAGTAGAAAGCGACTGTTTACTGTGTGTCTTGTTTTTTTTCTTCGCCCCGTGGGGTATTTCAAATAAGAATAAAAAGTTCGCTCTTCTCTCCTTTCTACCCGCATCGCGCGCGCCTTCGGTTTGAAAAAATTTGATTTCACGTGAAATGCAATGTGGGGAAGTGATTTTATTGCAATGACCGAAGACACATTTCATATGATACAAAAAACGCGCGAAGCGTAAATTTTCAAATTTTCGAACTATCGAATTTTCGAATTTTCAAATTTTCGAATTTTCAAATTTTCAAATTTTCAAAAGAGAACAACTCAATACTCCTCGCTCTCCGAGCCGGTTTCCATGTCAGTGGGTGCAGCCGCTCTCTGTGCGCGATTTCGCCGAGCGACCGGGACGATTCGAGTCGGGACAGTTAAGCGCTTAGTAATCGAAAGAACGCGGATTGCGACGACCACCATTTTCGAGATCCTGTACGCGTCGGGGTCAGTGTTTGCCGGTGGGTCGTTCATATGCCAGTCAATGATCGAGCCGACGTCGCTCCGGAAGATCGGATCGGTCTCCAGCGGGTGGCGTGCCAGTGTGACATGACCGCGGAAGTTTCCATTTTTGGCGTTGTCGATAGTCATAAGGTCCGGTGAGGCAGGAACCACGTGGAACTGAGCTTGGGACTCGGAATGATTTGGAATGGAATTGCATTTCACAGTCGCGCCCCGCGGAACGGTGTATTGGATGGTGAGCGGCGACCGGCCGCGGATGCAGCGTCTCATCACAGAGAATGCGCACTCGATGTAGAAAACTTCGTTCGGGTTATACGCCTGCGCTGAGGCCGCGTCCTTCAAAGAGAGTCTCAGCTCGATGCGCATGCCTTCGGCTTGGAACAAGAACACTGGCTGGATGAAAAGTCCTGTTGCAGCGTGGGTGTAGGCCGTTCGCGCAAGCACTTTTTCTCCGAGGTGAACCACGCTCCCACTCTGCACGTTTCTCTCCATGGCGCCGATGACTCGGTCGAGCGGAAACGCATTCAGACTGTAAAAGAGGCCGACGCGGTTCATGATGCCGTGCCGCTGTTCGCCGGAGAAGAGGTCCGACTCGCAAAGGGAAGAGATCATGGCTCGTTTTTCCTCTGTGAGTTCCAGCGAAGCCGTCGCCGGACCGCCTGTGTTCGCGGCGCTCTCGACCGCGGCAGCAGACGCCGCGGGAACCGAGACTGCCGGCGCCGCAGAAGACTCCGGGATGCGGGACATAAGTCGGACCGAGCGCATAACAGAGGCCGTATGGACGTCAAGGGCGTTTCGATTCGCGGCGGTTTCGGATTTCAACACCTTTACGGTTTCCTGCAAAGACTTGACCTGGGATTTGAGTGCGTCGATTTCCTGCTTCGCGGTAGCCACGCTCTTGATCAGTGTGTGTTGGTGTGCGTTCGTCTGGTCGTGGGCGTCCTTTTCGTTGAGGGGGAACATAGCGAAGCAAATGTCGCAGACGATGTGGCGGTGCGGGCAGTTCTGGGAGTGCGCTTCTCCGGCGGGGGTGAACAGTCCGATGTACTCCGTGCATCCGGTGTTCTGGCACTTGGTCTGGCCCATGCACAACGGGCCTCTCTCAGCTTCCGCGGCCTGGGCGGGAAGAAGGTGTTCGCCTTCGTCGCGGCGCAAGTAGGACGAGCCGCAGTGCGTGCAGGACACCGTGGCAAACAGGCACGAGCGCGCGTGGGTCTCTGCGTCGGCGACAAGGACTTCGACAGTGCAGCCGCGCTCCGCGTTCTCGCACGGCTGGGTGCGGTAAATGCAAAATTCGATGTGATCGTCAAGGATGTCGGTGGTGTTGTTGCAAACGTGGCGGCAGCCCTTGGAGCGGTTCGGGCATGGCTTCTGATTCCTACAGACTAGCGGCTCTGGGTGTTTCGACTCTGAGCGCGAACGTTTCTGCGACCATTCGAAGCGGGCGGAATGCGCGTCTCCAGGGTTTTGGCGGCGTCCGTTCGCGTTGCGGTCGGCCTCCGGGTTCGCTTCGGAGATAAATATTTTTCGATTGCAAGAGTTTTCGTAGATAGGCGCGTTACCGTGCAGCATGTGCGCCTGGAGGTCGCGGAAGGTCATTTCCTCCTCGCAGCACCAGCAGAAGACTGAGCGCATCGCGCACTCTTCGTTCGCGTGCTTCACGTAGGCGTTCTCACCGAGTCCGTTACAAAAGTGTTCCATACATTGGGGGCACTGGAAGACAGGCTTCGTGCACTCGCCGAGAATGTGCTGCGAAATGTCGCGCCGGTTGGTGCCGACGGTGAGGACTTTGCCGCAGCCGAGGGGGCAGCGGATTTTGAAGTTGGAGATGGCGCGCGCGACGGCGAGGTTCGTATTGCACTTAAGCGCGGCGGGGGTGACGGCGCGGCACTGCGCGCACTGGTAGTTTGGCGTTCTGCGCGCTGCGCAGGTGCTGGCGGCGCAGCTTCGGCACGGGAGGTGGGAGCAGCTAGGAAGGGCGAGCGGTTCGTTCAGGAGCGAGTTGCAGATAGCGCATTCGTAGTGGAGGCCGAAGGCGGCCAGAGAGTCGATTTGTTCGTTTCCGGCGAGCTTCGTGTTGAGGTCGGATTCGCTGACGCAGAGCAGGTCGGTGCTGAGGTGCAGTCCCTTGACGGCGATGGGGACGAGCATCGGCGCGATGCCGGTGTCGCGGTGCAGGAGAAATTGCGCGGCTCGGGAGCGGATGTCGAGCATGACCTCGCGGATATAGGAGCTGACGGTCGAGACGATGTTGATGAAGCACGCGAAGCGCTGGCGGTCGTTGGAAATGATGTCGGACATCTCGAAGCTGTCGGCGACGAGCGTGTGTAGGGAAGCGTGCGTCAGCGTGGGCATCGGCGTTTGAAATCCGTTCGAAACGACGGAGATGTTCGTGAGCACGCGCTTCAGTTTCAGGGCGGTGACGACGGCGTTATTCTTTTTCGCCACGATGTCGGCGCAGTTCTCGTACTTGGAGTGGTCGCCGGCGGAAAGAGCCTCCTGTGCGACGCGTGCCCAGCTGCGGGCTTCGAGGCGGTTCTGGCGCGTAAATTCCGAGAAGAGGCAGTTGACGCGCTCGTTGAAGCGTTCCATGAAAGACGCGGGTGCCGGGTTGGACGACGACGGAGGAAACAGGGAATTGAATAGATCCATTGGCGATACGTTCCTGTGCGGTAATCGTCAGTTAGTGGGAAAAATGCGAGTGCGGCGGTGCGTGCGACGAACGAAGGCGCGGTCGGCGGCGTAAAGCGCGCGCCGCTCTTAAAAAGAGAAGAGCGCACGGCTTTGAAGCGGGGCAGGAAGGGCAAAGCGGCAAAGGCGCGCGCGGTGGCGATGGGTGTCCACTCCCCGCCCGCATGTGGGGTAGAAGTGGACGTCATGTGGGATTTTTCCTTTGTTTGGAAAAAGGTCTCCCCGCTTCGATGCGGGCCCCTTCGGCGAAGCGGGAAGACCTCTAAAATTTCGGTCCTTCGTAGCCCGCATTCACTCCCCCGCATGTGGGGTAGAAGTGGACGTCATGTGGGATTTTTCCTTTGTTTGGAAAAAGGTCTCCCCGCTTCGATGCGGGCCCCTTCGGCGAAGCGG
>CAZKWK010000037.1:5922-11173 GCA_964556335.1 uncultured Bordetella sp.
CCTTTGTTTGGAAAAAGGTCTCCCCGCTTCGATGCGGGCCCCTTCGGCGAAGCGGAAAGACCTCAAAAATTTCGGTCCTTTGTAGCCCGCATCGTCCATCCCGCATCGTTGACTTGCGGACAGAGAGCCGTTACGTTTTTTTCCCGCGCGATCGAGGTTGTCGACACCGTTCGCTTGTTTACTTCGCCTTCTGCGGACCTGCTGTCTGAAACGCAATTCCCGCGAGCGTCGCCACGTACGCGTCGAGCGCCGCCGCGAAGCTCTCCGCTGAACCCAGCACTTTCGACCGCACGAGCTCTGTGTGCGCCTCCGCGAGCTGCTGCTTTTGTGGCGCGGACAGCCCCGGGTACAGAGCCGCGATCGCCGAGTGCAGACCCGCGGCGACGAGCGCCCTGTACCGTTGAGTCGCGCGCTCCCCGCGCGCCGCGCGGTCTGCGTCGCATTTCACAAAAATCGCGACCGTATTCATGCGCGATGAAAAAGATCTTGTCGAGACGAAATATAAGAAATTCGCCGTATATTTTCAACGCCGAAAAACATTTCGTGAGCTGATTCGGAAATCTAAAAAAACTTTGAAAACATGTCAGCTGCGAGCGAGATGGAAGAAGAAAGAAAACAACTCGTACTGTACGATTCAGAGTTGGCTACGGCATCACGGACAGCAATCGAAAAAATTACACAGTTTGCTGACACCAACAGAATTCCCAAATCAAATAATGGTCAATCGAAGGCATCGGAATCAGATGGAAGTTACGATCAGTATATATCGGCGATTGAAACTTTTTTTGGAGGAACGACCTTTATGGATAATGTTAATGTTTTCAAACGCGAGGTAAAAAGTCACGCGTTTGGTTTTCCTTTTCTCGGTCTTTCTGTTAGTTTTCAATCACAATTTAATGGACCTTGGACGTATCGATTTCAAATTTGGTACTGCGTTCAACCATCGTTGGCACCAGCTCCGTACACGAAAGCGTGTATTTTTCATTATACGACCATGAACGCTTATTTTTATTTTCGGATTTTAAACATATACGCAAACTGTAAGGATCAAACCGAATTCTGGGTTCTTACGCGATTTTTATTCGGTTTCTGGACAGGATCAAAAAACGCAGCAGACTACATTAATTGGAAAGGCGGTCAGTACACGAAATATAAACGTTTTTTTTATCGGCAAGGAGAAATGAATCCTGTTCTTTTAGAGGAAGAAGTAAAAAAATTTCAAGAACTTGAGGAACAGGCGACAAAAGTTTCTAACGTGATGAGTGGTTCTTCTGATTTTGACCGAAAAAAACTTTCAATACTTGTCCGAGACACTGGAATCAAATTTGATAATCGTCAAGAAATAGGGGAATTCGTTGAAGAAGTTCAAAATGTTAAAGAACTCGAATTAGACAATGTTGACTATAGACCAGAACCACATGTAGAAGTTAATTCAGAAACAGGAGCTCTTACAGTACCGCAGAATCGTACAGAAACGCAGGTTCTGACAGCAACACAGGGATCTGTCGACATTGCGCGCGTTTTAAGCGACTTGGACAAGGCTTTAAAAGATGTGTGAGGTACTCTAGCTTGCCCCAAGCGCGCGCATGGTTTTCTGGAAGTCGGCGACGGCGCGCAGGAATTGCGCGTGACTTTTTGGACGATGTCGTTTCGAATTGGGGATTTTATCGTTTCTCAAGCGACGTCGCTTCGAGTTGCTGGTTACTTCGAAATCAGAATCACTTAAATTGGAGTCGTCGGTATCGTCTGACGAAAATGAGTCGGTCGAATTTTCCTCCGAGACAGACATCTCGTCGGCACTTGAACTCTCTTCCGTCTCTTCATCCGACTCGTCTTTATCATCCTTTTCCCATGTCTTGATAAGCTCTTCGAGCTCATCGCTTATCTTAACTTTTTCTATGGCTGCCGTGAAAGCATCGCGAATAAAGGTTTTTGTTTGCTTCGTCAGTGGTTTTGATTTTGCTTCGAGCGCGCTTCGTACGGAATTGAACGCGATGAGAAGGTTCGAGTACAACTGCTTGCACTCTGAGTACTGAGCCCGCAACCGAGTGTCTCTCGATTGAGAATAGAAAGTTGCATCCCCGCTTGCGGGTGCAGAGTTTGCCGGCATGGTCGGTTTCACAGCTTCGCGGACGATCGCGTTGGCGGTATTGTGCAGCTCGTGCGACGTGCGTCGGAACATGACGGACAGACAATCGCTGAAATGTTTGTAGCCACTCGCTTTCAGGTTTTTTGCTTTTTTGGCAAGTAGGTCATCTACAAATTTCCAAAAGTCGCTGCAGTCGTCGGCAGTCAAGAAGTAGTGAGCGAGTTGTGAGAAAATGAAATCGTGTTTTTCTTTTTTCTCTTTCTCGAAATTTTTAAACGCGAGATCTTCGTCGGAAATATAATCGTCGAAGTCTTCGGCCTTGTAAGGCTCGAATTCTTTGTTTGCTTCAACAAAGGTCAAGTTGTAATTGGAATTGAATCGCTGTAAAAATGCAGGGTCGAGTTTTGGGACTTGCGGTGACGTCGTATACAAAACTTTCATTTTCTCCCAGAAAATGTCGTTGAATGCTTTGAGCAACTTTTCATCGTCTTTGAACAGTGCCAACCGGTTGACGTATCTGAGTTTTTTTCTTTCTTTTTCCAAGTCTGACTTCAATTGTTTCGTTTCCCCGTCGTCGAGCTCGTTTTGGATTCCGTTTACCTTTTCCATCGCGTCTGATATTTTGTAGATTATTTCTTTTGCTTCATCATACAATCTTATGGTTGGCAATTCGAATTCGCTTCGATTTTGTGGATTCGTAATCATATCCACGGTCTGTAACCGTAACAAGGCTTTCTTGATGTTTTCGGGTTTTAACACTGCGAGAGCTTCTGGATCGGTGCGAAAGTTACTCACGATGTAAAAGTAACGCACGTTTTCCTGCACGATTTCAGTCCGCTTCGGGTCATTCACCCACATGATTTCCGTGAGAAAGGCCTCGAGCGTTTCGTCCAAGCGGCAGTCTTGCTTTACCGTGATGGCGATTCTGGCATACCGTTCGTCGTCGTCTGAATCTTCGTCGTCTGTTACATTTTCTCGAATGTTTCGATTTTTATCGTTCTCCAATTCGTCAACTGTGTCTTCAAGGTCTCCTTCCTCTTTTCCGAGATCTTTTGCGCGAATTTCGCTCGCTGCGAATCGATCAACAGCTTCTTGCTCTGCTTCTCTCAATGCCCTCCGAGATTGTTGGAGCTGTTTTGAAATTTTGAAAGGGTATAAACGATCTAGGAACAGCGGCGAGATGGTGGTGGGATTTTCTCGTGCCTCATTCGTTTTTAAAGAATCTTCTGGAAATGATCGTACTCCGTTCACTTCGTCGTCGATGAATTTCGCTCCATCGATCTGATCGACCTCGGTTAGCAGCTTTCTGACGTTTTTGTCTAGAGGGCAAAGGTTCATCAACGACGCGAAACGAACGATGAAGACAGGAAATGCTTTCTTATCGAATTCATTCACTTGATCGCGTTTGTTTAAGTTGAAACGCTTGAATTTTTGTCTATTTACTCTGCAGTATCCCTCGGGAAACGAGGTGTGTTTGTTCAGGAACGACACAAATTCATGTGCACTCAGCTTTTTCGCTGCGCGCTTGGCTTTCGCTGCTGCCGACCATTCTTTGCAATTGATCATATAAAATCGACGCCACGCGACGGAAATGGCTTTCCAATATGCGCCATACGAAATGAAATCTTTGTTCTCCTCCTCTTCGTTTTCGTCATCTTCGTTTTCATCGGGATTTACGATGATCTCCTCGCCTTTTTTAATGTCTCTGCGAGCTACGAAGGCGAACATGAGAGGAGCGCGAAATTCGTCTTCTTTTTCGAACAATTCAACCTTGCGGGTCTGTAATTGATCGAGAAACGTCGTTTCGTTGAACTTCTTCACTTCCTTCATCAAATTTTCAACGGGTACATTCCCCAACGAAATTTTTCCTTCCTCGGGGATCAGCGTTAGGTTATATTGCATCGTTTTCGTGACAGTGGGCCAATCCACATCATTTAAAAACATTTTATATTCCGAAAGGTGTAGGCTTTCCGTTGTTGTCTTAGAACGGATAGATCCGAATTCGTCTTCCTTCACGAGCTCCGCTTCATTGTCCACATCCTCGTCCATAGCTTGGTGTTCTTGCGATGCCCAGGCGTTGTTCGCATTCTTGTCCATGGCTGTGTGTTCATGCGACGCCCAGACGAACGGGTCGGGGTGGTTCCGTACGTACGCTTCGACGCCGGTATCGATCGGGTCGAGCGCGACGTTAGAACTCGAGGGCCTCATGGCCTTCCGCGCGAATTTCCAAAAGTTGTCGCTTTGCGAGATGTCGACGTGGTACGAATACTTTCTGGAAAAAGAGTTCGTGAAATCTTCCCCGAGTGGGATGAATTCGGGTAGGTACGGAACGAGCGAACGCACTTCGTGTTCCTCCTCAGCAGTCCTCAGTGTGCGGATGGCGTTTCCTGCCAAAAACCCGAGAAACGCGCCCTCTGCGATATCTTGTTTCGCGAAAATCGCCGTGCGGGTGTAATGCATGCCAGCATAAATTTCTGTTTTTTCTCGTTTTTCAAGGAGCGATTGAGTGTGCTGCAACACGCGCAAGTCGAAGCGCATCGTCTGCCCGTACGCTTCGGTCGGTTCCGTGCTAAGGGGCGGTTCAGCGATCCGTTTAAAGACGTTCATGCGGCCGATGTTCACGAGCGTCTCGGCGTTTGCTGATTCATTCTCAATCTGCCGACGAAGAGCAGCTTCCAAGACTTCGGGGGCCGTTGTGTCTGCAAAGTTATACTCGGCTTCGTCGTCGATGGTTGCAGCGCGTGTCGCTGTCGTCTCGGCAGCCGCGCTTGCTGCGTTTTCCGTGTGCGTCGATGTCTCGTCAGCATCGGTCGTGTTCGACGGAAGTTGGTCTCCGTCGCCGCCAGCCAAAATTTCGCGCGTGTCCAGAACTGGCGTGGGTGATTCTTTTTCTGATTCGTCGAATGTGAGATCGATGATTTCTCTTGCTTTTTCCTCGTTTCGCGACTGGATTGCAGCTCTGACGCTCGTCGATGCTCTCTGTGCTTTTTCCAATGTTGTGGATCTTGGAAAAGACTGCAATTCCTCGATGTCTGAGTCCGAGCTCCGAGGCTGCTTGTCGCCCGAGTCTGGTGAGAGATAAATATCTTCATTTCGAATCGGCTTTCGCGCTTGGTTGGGAGTGTTTTTCGGTTTGTCATTCAAAGACTGCTGGATGCGCGG
>CAZKWK010000037.1:11273-16113 GCA_964556335.1 uncultured Bordetella sp.
CGGTTTGTCATTCAAAGACTGCTGGATGCGCGGGTGCGAGCTCTGAGACTCATCGTCATCCGAGTCTGAGCTGATAAAAACATCTTCCCTTCGAATCGGCTTTCGCGCTTGCTTGGGAGTGTTTTCCGGTTGGTCCGTCAAAGACTGCTGGTTTTTAGACTCTTTCCTTTGAATAGACATTGTCTTCTGCAGGACTCGATGGCGATTCAAGTACAGGGCTCGTATCAGAAACAAAATGATTTTATTATAGAACGCTCTCTTCGATTTTCACTCTATGTTCGAGATGTTATTCCTGTTTTCGCTCGAGTTGTTCGTTGCGTGGGTCATTCTTTTTATGGCAGCGAAGCGGTTTCACGACGTTCTTCGTTGCGTCTCCGTCGTTTCCGTCGTCGTGGTAGGCTGTGCTTGAAATTCGCAGCGAGGCTCTGCCGTGGGGGTGGTGGCGATGGCGAGCGTTGCGAGCGTGTGCAAAGGTGTAGCAGTCGACTGCGCGTCGGCACAGAATTTTTCGCGTTCTGCGCGCTGGACGCGCCGCGTGTACTTGCGTTTGATTGCGCGCGCAACGACGACGGATTTTGTGGGATTGCGTTCGAGTCTGCGGAAATCACGTTGCAGCGTTTGCGGCTGTGTCAGGGCGCGCGCGATGAAAATGACGTTCCCGGGGAAATGCGTGACGGGAAACAGCACGTGAGGCGGTCTTGCGGCTGGATCGGCGCAGGCCGGTGGCCGCTTGGAATCCGACTCAACAGCGGTGGGGTGAGCGGTTGTTGAGGCCGCGGCGGCGACACGTGTGGGCGGCGGCTGCGGAAACTGTACGGGCGGAGGACCCGGGACGAGTATGGCAACGTGCGGTGGAAGAGCGGGAAGAAAAATATGAGAGTGCATGATCGCTGCCGAGTTTGATAAATGAACGATGCAGTCGTAAGCGGATATGAAGGCGCGAAAACTTTATTCAACTTCGGGGTAAAATTACGAAAAACGACTTGCCCGCATCGGAGGAATCATTTCACGCGTGAAATCTGTCCCACATCGCCGTGAAATACCGCATTTCATCCCTGACGGGGCGACAGGCGGGCGACGTGATTTCCTCCCCGCCCGTGTCAAAGAGCCTTCTTTTTCGTATAAAGAGGGGAAGGTCAGAAAAAAAGAGAAAAGGTGGCGCAGGGCGGCGCAACGCGGGCAGAAATCCACTTTGCGACTTTTATCATCGAAACTTCGTATCGTTACATATACATATTCCGTCGATCGAATCATCAGCAGGAAATGAAATCGCAAGTTGCTTTTCACCCCATGGCGCTCCGCAGTGCAAAGAAACGCTCGGCCAAGTTCACGCCCAAACTTCGCATCGGCACCGCCTGGAATCGCCTATCGAAAATGCTCGCTCGACGCTCCGCGCCTTCGGTGGCTCTGAAACGTTCTCCGGCGTATTCTCCAACGTCGCCGGCTTATTCGCCTACTTCGCCGGCGTATTCGCCTACTTCGCCGGCGTATTCGCCTACTTCGCCGGCTTATTCGCCTACTTCGCCAGCGTATTCTCCAACCTCGCCGGCTTATTCGCCTTCTTCTCCGGTTTACGACTACGGCGAACAAGCGATTGCGGGCGACGAGACGGAAGTCGATGAGTGCGAAGCGCTGTCCGGTGAGGATTTGTCGATGTTTCCTGCTCCTCGGGGCGAAGTCGTATTTGGAGTTCCCATCGCCGCTTCCGTCTCGCGGTTGACGGAGGATATTGTTCGGGGCAACTCGGCGGTTCGCGAGCGGATGGCTGCGCTTACGGAGGCGATCAAAATCGAATTTCGCTGCATCTGCGGCTCCAAGACTTTCTGCGAGACTCATTAGACGGAAGAGGCATTTCTGCAAGCCATTTGAATAAATTACGAATTTTATTGAGATTTGGTTGCGTCTTCTAAAGTATCCTTTTCAATGACTACGATTGGATGTTAATTGCATGATGCGCGATGCATGATGCGCGATGCACGATGCGCGATGCACAATAAATTGATTGCACAATAAATTGATTACACGATGCGCGATGAACGATGCACGATGCGCGATGCACGATTCGCTCTGGCCGTCGAAGCGGTCGCACCTGTCTCCAAGTCACGTGACCGCTGTGTGAAATCCCCCGTGAAGTTCGTGTGATTTCCTGCCCCTCCTTTGAAAAAGCTCTGAAAGGGAGAGAAAAAAAAAGGAAGAGAGGCGGATTGAAAGCAGCCGAAATATTTGCATCGCCATTCTCTTATTCATCGATCGATTTCCTCATTCAGTATAATTCTTCAATATCATCATCATGACATCACCCGTCGATCTGGTTGCCTTTCAGACCGCGCAAGCGCTCGCCGCGGCCACGATGACGCTCTTTCTGGAGTCACTTGCTTCCCTCGGCGCCGAGTTGGCCGCTCCAGTCGCTGAACCCGAGGGAGCTTCGGACGTTGAGATGTCTGATTCCGAATCGCAAGACGCCGCTACGAACTCTTCTGAAGCTGACTCTCTGTTTGGACCGCTCATTACGCGGGACCCTGATTTGGAACTTCACATCCGCTATCTCCTGCACGACGCCTTCAACGACGCACTGCGTTCTGACCCTCGATACGAAACTATTGACACCGACCGCTTGTTCGCGTTTTTGAATGACCACCTCTCCGGGTTGATTCGGCAGTCTTTCCACCCGCTTCTCCTGCTATCGTAATTCTTGAGTTCCACTATCCACGTTGCGCTAATAGTCTTTCGCGTTTGATGCTGCGATGCCATGTCGAATCGACACCAGCGAATAAAGCGTACGTTTTAGGGTAATTATGTACACCTGTGATGTTTGGGGTATGTTTTGTAACTTTTTCTTTTGGGGTCTGTTTTGAACACATTTCATTTCGGGGTATGTTTGTACTTTTTTCTTTTGGAGTCTATTTTGTACCTCTGTCATTTTTGGGTATTCTTGGACCTATTTTTTCGGGTCGATTCTGTACCCCGTATTTTTGGGTACAATCCCGCATTCCAGTGTGAACTCTGTGATATTCGTATGCGGGGTTGAAATCCACTTTCAGACCTCGTATGCGGGCCAAGAAAGGGAAGAAAAAACAGAGAAGTGGGGCGGAGGCAGTACGCAAAAAGAGAAGAGAGAGAGGTCGGCAACGCGGGCGACGCCGCGCTGGCGACTTGTTTCATTCGGTATTTTCCACCGAACTGCGTTGTTCGCCGATACATCATTCGCAAAAAATTTTGTCAAGAATGTCAGCGTCCGATTCTTCCTTGTTGTATGATCCCAAGCGAGCGGATGAAACCGCAGGTCCAATTTTGACGTATGATCAGGACAGTCGTCGTTCTCGATTCTGTGTATTTTGCCCAGCGGATTCCCATTCCCACCAGGCGCGGTGCTGCGGCGAGGACTGCCCAAACTACGTGTGCCCTGCGACCTTGGCCGATCTAACCGCCTACTGCCATGACCCGCGCTGCTCCTCTCAGCATCCACGCCCCGTTTTTTGCGACGGGGTCGATGCCTGTCGCGTTATGTGCCATCTTTGCGAAGAGTCTCAGAAACCTTCTTCTTTCTGTGATAAACACAGTTGTGTCTGCGAAAACTGCGGAGAGACTGTCTGCATGAGCCACTCTCATTCAACCGACTCAGAGAGTCCCGAAGAAAACTCGGAGGGCGGCGATGACTCTGAACGCCTCTGTCACGAGTGTCACGAACGAATGATCGTCGATTGAAGCAAAAGCTGGAAGCACCGCTCTTGCTACTCCCGTAGTGTAGTTTAAACCTGCCGTTCTCTGCAACCCAATAAAAATCTTCTTCATTCAACGGTATAGCGATTGATTTACTCGAAGTGTACCACATCCGTCTCGCCGTATTTTTTGTTCCCATGAATTTTCAGGTCGACTCATTACCTACCTGAATTTGAGGTTCATTGTGTACCTGAGAATTTTCTGAGTTACTTTTTTACCTTTCTGCTTTTGAGGTACATTTTGTACTCAACATTTCTTAGGGTCGACTTTGTGCCCTTTTGTTTCTGAGGTCCATGCACTGTGAACTCGGTGTGATTTTTTATGCGGGGTTGAAATCCATTTCCACAACTCGGGTGCGGGCCAAAGAGTGGAAAAAGAAAGAGAGAGAAGCGGGGCAGGGCCAGGCGCCGGTCAAGCAGGCGATAAAGGCGGAGCGGCGGGCGGACGGAAGGCTGAGAGCGAGGGCGGCGTAGCGGGCGATGTTCCGGCGGCGACTTCCTTCATTCAGTATTTTCCACCGTACTGCGTCGTTCACCAAAACATCTTTCGCAAAGTATTTCTTGTAAAATGCAAGTCTCCGCTTCTACCTCGACTGTTGAATCCACGCAGGCCGGCGCGCCAACCTTCACCTTCCGGAACCTCAAAGAGTGGGAATATGCTCACTTGTTGGTGTACGGCACCATCCCTTCGGAACGCCCGTCGCACTTTCGTCCGTCGAACCTGGATGTGTGGCCTCACGCGCGCCTGAGCACTGCATCTCTCTGGGGCTTTCCGCGGGTGCGAGTCAACGCCGACGGTCACATTGTCGACGCAAATGGCGTCCGTCTCTATGAGTAGTCATGTAGTTTAAACCTGCCGTTCTCTGCATTCCAGAAAGTCTGACCCTTCTCTGCTCAATAAAAATCTCGTTGATTGAACGGAATGGCGATTCAGAAACCAGTGGTACTTACGCAGGGAAAACTCGAAGCATACCGCATTGTTTTGCGGTATTTTTTGTACCCTTGATTGTACAGGGTCCATTTTGTACCCCGTTGCGTTTTAGGTATTTTTTGTACCCTATATTTTTCTTGGGTTCATTTTGTACATCTTTGTGTTTTATGTGTTTTTTGTTTTTTCGTTG
>CAZKWK010000038.1:0-15860 GCA_964556335.1 uncultured Bordetella sp.
CACCAAGGTAGGCCAGCAGCGCCTGGGCCTCCTGCCCCTGGCCCTGGGCGGTCGCGGTGGTGAGCAGCGCCTGCGCCTCTTCGGGGCTGGGACGTTGCACGTCCCAGCGCACCATCCGCTTTCCAAAGGCATCAATCTTTTTACCGGCCTCCGCATGTGTATGCAGCAGCAACGCTACGCGGGTGTTGGCCCCAGGGAAATCTTTCAACAACCGCGCCAGCAGCTGCATCTCGCGCACCCCAGTGGCGCGGCCATCATAGACCAGCAGTAGTCGGGGGGGCGCGGTGGAGCCTTGTGCCTTCAAAGCCTCGGAGACCGACATGCTTGCCAGGATGCGGTTAAACCGGTCCATCAGGGCGTCGGTGCTGTCTGGGGAGTAAATCTCTACGGCCACCTTAGCGGTAGAGCGCAACTCTTCGGCCAGCATACGGCCATAGTGGTCAAGCACCGCATCGCTATCTGAGACCAGGGCCACGCTGCTGGCCTCCTCAGAGACGGCACGCACCAGGCGGTCAAGCCGGGCCTGATCTCCGGGGCGAAGGAAAATGTTGGCTGTCGGGGGCGATGAAGAGAGCGGGCTATCGGTGGTCAAGGCATCCTCAGACAAAATTTACTGAACCGTTACCAGAACACTACGGAACCACGGTGGCCCTTCCGTTGACATCGAACTGCATCGACTCGGGAACCTCAGGACGAGGCTTCTGCGGGACGGATCCATCGGGGCTTGCGGTGTTCATGTTAAAGACATACGCAATTACCTGCGCCACCGCATAGTACAACTCATGGTGAATGGGCTGGTCAACCTGGGAGGTAAAGTAGAGCGCACGCGCCAAGGGGGGAGCGGCAAAAATCTCAATGCCAAAAGTGCTCCGGGTTGGTAATGACCACGTCGGCGTCTTTGACCTTCTGCATCATTCTGTTGGCCGCCATTTCCATCTGACGTCGACGAATTCTCTGTTTGACCTCCGGCCGTCCCTCGACATCCTTCATCTCGTCTTTGACTTCCTGCTTGGTCATCTTCATTCGCTCATTAAACTCGTGCTTCTGATATGGCACATCGATAAGCGCAATCAGAATGAGCGTACAGGCCACAATAAGAGACGAGATGCCAATAAGCTCCGCAGATCGGGCCAGGGCGGGCTCGAGCGCCATATCCGCTAGGGTAAGAAAGTCGTGAATCTGCATCGAGATCACGAAGTAGAGGGCCACCGCAACGACCAGAAACTTCAAAATCGCCTTGCCAAGCTCCACCAGGGCATTGAGCCCAAACATCCGCTTGATACCCGCTACCGGGCTGAGCTTACTGAACTTGGGCTCGATACCCTTCCAGGTAAAGTTAAAGCCGCCCGTTACCGTAGACGACAAAATCGCGACCACAAAGCTCACCGCAAAGATCGGCGTCACGATGAGAAAGGCATAGAACATCGCCCGCGCGAGAATGCCCGGCAGCAGCATCGGGGTGTCGAGGCTACGAAAATCAAATCGAAAGCCAGCCGAGAAGTTCTGACTAATATTGCTTAAGAACCAGGCGCCTGCGAGGAGCAGCACCGCAAGAATAATGACAAGCTCCGCGGCGGCAGGCAGTTCTTTGGAGCGGGCAATCTGCCCCTCCTCCCGCGCCTTCTCAAGTTTTCGCGCGGTAGGTTCTTCGGTCTTTTCTAAATCGGAGTCTTGGTCACCCATTTATTGCAACCCAAGAATCATCCGAATCTGATCAAAAGCAGAAGTCCAGAGCCACTGCATCCGGGCGGCAATGGAGTTCATGCCGGCATAGAGAATCAAGAAGCCGGCAATAATCATCGCGGGAAATCCCACGGCAAAAATGTTCAGGGTCGGCGCGGCCCGTGTCACCACGCCCAGGCCGATGTTCACTGTGAGAAGGATCACCAGAATTGGCAACGCGAGTAGCACGCCGCCCACAAACATCATCGAAGACCAGGCAATGAGGCTGCCCATGGCATCAAGGCTTAAGAGGCTCTGACCAATCGGCAAAAGTCGAAAACTCTCTAACAACAGCTGCAGCAAGAGTGCATGCCCCCCTAGCCCCAAGAAGATAAGACTTGCCATGATCACCAGAAACTGTGCGATCACGGGGACGTTACCCAGGTTGGGGTCCATCATGTTGGCCATAGCCAGGCCCATGGTTGCGGCAATGGTCTGGCCTCCAACCACCACGGCCGCCATCGCCACCTGTAGCATGAGCCCCATCAGTGCCCCAATAGCGACTTGATTAAAGACCTCAAGCAGTCCAGCAGGTGTCGTGGGGTCAAGGCTCGGCCACTCCATCAGGGGATAGATGAGCCATGTCAGTGCGAAGGCCAGCACCACCCGAATGCGAACGGTCACCGCATCGAGAGAGAGTACGGGCGCGGTCATGAGGAGCGCCGAGATACGAATCATCGGCCAGAGGAACACGACAAACCGCTCAACAATGTCGGCAACGAGGAGCGACGAGGCGGGGGTGACCATGGGTGATTGAGAGGCTTGGCAGCGATCGATAAGGAGGGGGGGCTGGAGATGCGGTTTAGCCAAAGAGCGCCGGAATGCGCTGAAAGACCGACCGCGTAAATTCCACAATGGTGTTGATCTGCCAGCCGCCAAAGATCGCCAGCGCAACCCCCACTGCGACAAGCTTAGGAATGAACCTCAGCGTCATCTCATTAATCGAGGTCGCGGCCTGAAAGATGCCGATCAGGAGGCCCACGGCAAGGGCGATGCCAAGAAGAGGCAGAGAGACGAGCATCGTGATGTAAAGCGTATGCCGGGCAAGGTCAACAACAGCGGCGGTATCCATAAGGGTTTCCTTTTTTGTTATAAGGGGACAGCAGGCTAGGGATTCACAAAGCTCGCGGCCATTGAGCCCATGATCAGGCTCCATCCGTCGACCAGCACGAAGAGCATGAGCTTGAAAGGCATCGAGATCATCATGGGCGAGATCATCATCATTCCCATGGACATCAACACGCTGGCCACCACGAGATCGAGCACCACAAACGGGATGTAGATCAAAAAACCAATCGTGAAGGCGCTCTTCAATTCAGAGGTAAGAAAGGCGGGCACCAGGGTTGCGAAAGGCACTGTCTCCGGACCGCCCGTCACTTCCTGACGCGCGATCTCCAAGAACATGGCGAGGTCGTCTTCGCGGGTCTGACTCATCATGAAGGCATGAATCGGCGCACGCACATTCTCGAGGGCCTGATCAAAAGGCATCGTCTGCTGCAGATACGGCTGAATGCCCGTCTCCCAGACCTGGGTGAGGATGGGCGACATGATGAAGATTGTGAGAAAAAGCGAGAGCCCCACAAGCACCTGGTTTGGCGGCGTACTGCCCGTACCCAAGGCCTGACGCAGAATCGACATTACGATAATGATCCGCACGAATGAGGTCATCATCAGGACCAGCGACGGAATCAGGGTGAGGACGGTGAGCAGCGCAAGCAGCTCCAGAGTAAGGCTGTATCGCCCCCCTTGCACGGTCACCGCCGGAAGCCCCTGGGCAAAGACCCAGACCGGCATGGTAGCCAAGACCAGCCCGACAAAAAGCTTATGAAGTCGCATCGGCGTCCGCATGGCTAGGCCTTCCGCTTAAAGAAATGCACAAGGCTTGGCGGCATACGCGCATGCTCGAGTACTGCAGCAAAAGAAAGTGCGCCGGAGGGGGCCGACCCCGTGCGGGGGTCAGCAGCAAACCGCGGGGCCTGGGCAGACAAAGGATCACCAGCACGATCGGTCAAGCTCGCGGGTTGTACGGGCGATGCGGAGGCGCCCGCGTTAGAAGCATTGCTGGTAGCCGACGACCCTGACCCGGGACGCGGGCTTGTGGCTGTATAGACCGGGCGTGTGGTGGGCCCAGCAGCAGTGGGCTCTGACCACTCTGCGAGTGCAGTAATCTGCGTGGCAGACACGCCGAGCAGAATCTCTCTGTCTTTCACCCGCAGCAGCACGATCTTTTGTCGGGCGCCGGCGGTCAGTGTTTCGAGGTGCTGAATCTGGCGCTGACCACCTGCTCCCGCGGAGAAGCCCTGCATACGCTTCAACGCGAAAAGCAAAAGCGCGAGGAGGCCAAGCACCAGCAAGAAGCTGCTGGCAAGGCCCACCCAGTCAAGGCCGGTAGAGAGGGTTGAGGTCATGGTGTCGATTGCCCGTCGTCTGGTTTGGTTGTTGCTCTTGGATTAGCAACAACCAGGCCAACGACACCTGACGGAAAAAATGCTTGGTATTACAACTGCTTAAGGCGCTCCGCGGCGGGGACCACGCGGGTAAGGCGAATACCATACCGGTCGTTGACCAGAACAATCTCACCCTGGGCCACGACTGTATTGTTTACCAACAGGTCGAGGGGCTCGCCCGCAAGGCGATCGAGTTCGACCACACTGCCCTGAGACAGACGCAACAGATCGCGAATCTTCAGCGATGCGCGGCCCACCTCAATAGAAATCGTGACTGGAATATTCTGCAATACCTCTGGGTTGATCTGGCCGCGCTCGGCCCCAACGGCACCGTCTTCGCCCTCGGGCAGGTCTTGCGCTTCTGCGGTGTTTTCCATGGTCATGTTTCCTAGTGGGTTTCTATCTGGCCCGTGACATTAAGGGCATTTTTAATTTGAATTGCCATCTGCGTATCAACAACGCCCACATCGGCGTCATAGACGGCGATGTCAGAGATGTTGACCCGCGCCGACTCGGGCTTCTTAAAGTACAAGACATCCCCGACCCGAAGATTTTGTAAGGTATGCAGCGTTGTGGGCACATGGCCCAACATAACCTGTAACTCCAGTGGCGATTCGTAGGCCGCCTCTTTAAGCTCCGCATGCCAGGCCCGCTCGGAGCTTTCGTTGCCATCACCCGTCTGCACCCGGCTGCGCAGCACGTCCCGTATGGGTTTGAGCGAGGCGTACGGATGCACGAGGTCAATGAAGGTGTCCTTGGAGTTGTCAATCTCAAACCGGCTCAAGACCACCAGGTCGTTCTCATCCGCTATCTGCGCAAACTGCGGGTTAATTTCGGAGTTGGCCTGCTCAATGTCGAGCTTTAAGACAGGCGACCAGGCGTCTTTTAAGGCGCGGTAGAAGATGTCCAGAATGATGCTGATCACCCGCGACTCCGTGGGCGTGAAGAGCCGGGTGGGCGGCAGCGGGCCCTTGGTACTGGCCGAACCAAAGCCGCCAAAGAAGACATCCAGGGAACTAAAGATCACCTGAGGCTCGATCACCACCAACGAGAAGCCGCGCAGCGGATTCATACGAATCATGTTCACGGAAAGCGGCGCCTTCAGCATCTTGAGATAGTCGCCATACCGCACGATCTCAGACTTGAGGGGTGCAATTTTGGGCGTCGAACGCAAGACCTCCACCAGCCCCAGACGAAACAGCCGTAGCAGCCGCTCATTGATCATCTCAATGGCGCCCACATTAATGCCGAGAGTACTGTCCTCGCTCGCGAGGTCGTGCTTACGTACCCGCACGCGGGTGTTGTAGCCGGTATCGACCGCGATCGAACCGTCGTCTACGCCCTCTTGCAGGGCGGCGAGTTCTTCTTCGCTCAGTAGGCCAGTAGACATTGCCGTGTTGTCTTCAAAAAGTGAGAGGGGTCAGAATATGGTGCAGTTGAGAGGTGGGACGTTATTGGATGATGAATTCGGTAAAAAGCACCTGCTCAATGCCGCCAAAATCCTCATAGCGTTCGAGCACCGCATTGAGCGCTAGGCGAAGCTTCTCGGCCAGTTCGATACGGAAGGTGGGCTTTTCAATCTCGGCCTCAGTCACCTGACGCAACACATCCAACGCTGCAGACCGCAGGGCAAACTCGTGCTTATCCATGTTGCCGAGCACCCGGTCGTCGTAGTGGGTCATGATGGCAAGCGTCACCGACATCACCTTACGCGAGCCCGACACATTGGCCAATAACGGCCGGCTCATTTCTTTATACCGGCTCTCAAATTTGGTGACCTCGGCCTGGGTCTTTAACTGCTTCTCTGGGCCTGCGGGGGTCTCTTTGAAGTTAGGAAGCGGCTTACCGTCGGGGCCGAGCTTGGGCTCGCCAGAGCCCTGACCCTCAGCGCCGCCTTCCGCCGCCGCTTTATCTTCTTCGGCCTTCTTCAAGAGTTCTTCCACCGTGGCCTCATCAGGCTTACTAAAGAAGCCCGTGACAGCCAGGGTACCGACCACGGCACCCACGACAAGAAGCAGAATGACCACCACCAAAATGATGATCATCAATAGAGGGCCCTTCTTCTTTTTTCCCTCTTCTGGTGCCTGTTCGTCTGCCATCGTCTTTCCTTCCTTAAATTCGGTTACACCCAGACATCGAGTCGTCCATCGTCACGCGCATTCGCCTTACCAGCCCCCGAGGCGGATTCTGGCACCTGCTCTGCGGCCGAGCCCTGACCACCCGAGGACTGCCGTCCCGACGGCGACTGCCCGCCCGATTGCCGACGGTCCTGTTGACTGACCGAAAGCGAAGCAACGTCCATGCCATTGCGCTCTAGCGCCTCCTTCAGCCGCGGCAGGCTCTCCTGTAGAAGATCCCGGGTGCTGGCTTGGGTGGCCTTGATCGACGCCTCGATTTCGCCCTTTCGCATTTCTAGTTCTATTCGTATCGACCCCAAATCGCCGGGCTCAAGGTCTAATTCCACCCGCCAATTCCCCTGGCTCACCTGCTGGAGGAGTCGCTGCGAGAGCAATTCCCCAAATCGCTGCATGATCTGCTGCGGCAGAGACCGGGGCTGTCCGGCCTGCCCGCTCGCATTGGGATCTGGCCGGCCACCCTCGCCACCGCCCTGGCCAGATGCAGCGGACCCGCCCGCCGTCATTGCGGCGAGGCCCTCCGAATCGCCTAACAAGGTATCCACCGTTCGATCAGCAGGAAGCAGGCCCTCTGGTACGTCGAGTGGCTGCTCCATAAGGCTAATCGCCTCAAGCCGGACCGCCTCTGATGGAGAGGCTTCAGTCGCTCGGACCGCCTCAGGGCCGAGGATCTTCATCAACCGATCTTTGGTCGACGAATCTTCAAGACCGAGTCGCAGCCGCAGGGCCTCAAAATCAAACTTTGCAGACCCCGCCAACTTGGAATCGCCCTCGGTGTGCTTGAGGGCTGCGAGCGTCGTCGGGTCTAAAGACTCCTCGGAGACGGCACCCGCCCCAGGCCCAGCGGCGCCCTCTACCGAGCCTGCACGGGACTGCATCCAGCGACTGGTGGCCATCTCGGAACCAGAGGCGCCGGCTGCGAGAGAGACGGAAAAACCCGCCTCCGTCGGCTGTGGGATTGTGGACGTGTTGGTTAAAGCCGCCGTGCGTGCGGCCTCCGATGCTGTCCCCAATAACCCTGCCGCTGCTGCCATACCCTGCGGCAAGGAGGCCACGCTAGACGCAGACGGGGGCACGAGCGATTCGCCGCCCCGCGCTGTGACGAAGCCCTCTTGGCCTTTCAGAATCAGTGCCTCCTGGGCGGTATGCAGCAAAGACAGATCGGCGTCAGCCGCCTTCGCGCCCTTACCGACCCTACCGCCCTTACCGTCACCGCCCACGTCGCCGTTTAAGCCAGGCATCAACGAGGCCCCATCGCCTTCGCTGGAGGTCGCCGCGCCCACGGGGCTACTCAGGCCTAGTCGGGCGGTACTCGCAGCGCCCGAGGCCAGCCCGGCCCAATCGACCAAACGCCCATGGCGCAACAACGCCGCGACCGACCCCTCATCCATGGAGGCATCACGCGCATAACGTAGGAGGTCTTCATCAGCGGGCGGCGGGCCCGCGGTAATGATCTCGGTGCCCTCACCAATCTTTAAAGCCCGCAGATCGGAAGGGTCTGCGTCTTGGTCAGCGCCCATAGGGCGGTCTAGGCGCTCGTTGGCCTCGCTGACCCCGTCGGCCTGCGGCTCGGCATTCTGGGTGGTGTTGCTTCCTGGAGACGAACCGGCGGAGGCTCCTGGGCCAGCGGTGCCGCCGGCGGCAACCGGTTGCCGGGTCTGCTCTCCGAAGACGCGAGCAAAGAGCTGACCGAATCGCGCGGCGCGCGGGTCGGACGGGGCCTGCTCCCGGGCGCGTTCCGGCGCGGCCGGCGGCGGCTCCAGGGCGGTGAAGAGCGTTGGCGATTCAATCGGAAGTGGGCGCATACCTTGGACCTGTTCAGACCGTTAAAAAGACGTGTCGGAAATCCAGCAAATTTCAGACCAAGACAAAAAACCTTAAGAACATCCCCGCGCGGCGCCCCAGGCGGCAGAAGGTGGCCGATGGGTAGGCCCAAGCGGCGAAAAAAGTCGCTATGGCATACCGATTGCTTTTTACCCCACAGGTTGTTTGTAGGACAAAAAACCAATTTTATGATTTTAAAGGAAAAAATGAGTCGGAGCGGGCCATGGCCACACTAAGTTTGTCGAACTTGCGACAAACGATTGCGAAGATCGACGCGACAGGACTAGGCATTCCCTTCCTGGTGCTCTTGATCATGAGCATGCTGGTGCTGCCGCTTCCGGCCTGGCTGCTCGACATTCTTTTCACGTTCAACATTTTGATCAGTCTGATCGTGATTATGGTGTCGATTGGCATCACAAGGCCCCTTGAGTTTTCCTCCTTTCCGGCCATCCTGCTGCTCACCACGATGTTGCGATTGGCGCTTAACGTGGCCTCGACGCGGGTGGTGCTGATCGAGGGACACACCGGTCCGGATGCGGCGGGTAAGGTCATTCAGGCCTTCGGCGAATTCGTGATTGCGGGCAATTACTTTGTGGGAATTATTGTCTTTGCCATTCTCATCATCATTAACTTTATGGTGATTACGAAGGGCGCGGGGCGTGTGTCTGAGGTCTCCGCGCGGTTTATGCTCGATGCGATGCCAGGCAAGCAGATGGCGATCGATGCAGACCTCAACGCGGGCGTCATCGACCAAGAAACTGCCAAGCGCCGGCGTGAAGAGATATCGCAAGAGGCCGACCTCTTTGGCTCCATGGACGGTGCCTCGAAATTCGTGCGCGGCGACGCGGTGGCCGGCCTCATCATTCTGTTCATCAACATCATCGGCGGCATGATCGTGGGAGTCGCCCAGCACGACCTCTCCGTCAAAGAGGCCGGGCAGATCTATGTGCTGCTGACCATCGGCGATGGTCTGGTGGCCCAGATTCCTGCCCTCTTCTTGTCTCTGGCCACTGCCATAGTCGTCACACGTGTGACGACCTCTGAGTCAATGACGGAACAGGCCAAGAGCCAGCTCTCAAGCCCCTCTGCGCTTTTTATTTCCGCCGCCATCCTGGCCATTCTCGGTATCGTTCCAGGCATGCCCACCCTTGTGTTTCTGGCCCTGGCGGGCTGTGCTGCAGGCATCGCCACCATGGTCTTACGCCAGCGCTATGAGGACGAACGCCCGAAGAGCCCCGAAGAAATCGTCGCGGCCGGTGGCGAAGACCCCAATGCCCCGAAGGAGCTGGACTGGGACGATCTCGACACCGTCGATGTGATCGGGCTAGAGATTGGCTACGGCCTGATTCCCCTGGTGAATGCAGAAACGGGCGGCCAGTTGATGACCCGGGTGAAGGGGGTTCGGAAAAAGTTGTCGGCCGAGCTGGGCTATCTGGTACAGCCGGTGCGTATTCGTGATTCGCTCACCTTAGACCCCGACAGTTACACGATCATTATTAATGGCGTGGTACGCGGCAAAGGCGAGGCCAAGGTGGGGCGTGAACTGGCGATCAGCCCAGGCCAGGTCTATGGCACCCTGGAGGGCATTCCTACCAAGGAGCCCGCCTTCGGTCTGGACGCCGTCTGGATCGACCCCTCACAGCGCGACTATGCTCGCACGCTGGGCTATACGGTGGTCGATGCCGCAACTGCCATCGCGACCCATCTCAACAAGATTCTGCGTGAGAGTGCAGCCGAACTCTTGAGCCGCGACGAGACACAGCAGCTTCTGGACAAGCTGGCAGCCAAGTTTCCCAAGCTGGTGGAAGACCTGGTGCCGTCCAAGCTGCAGCTTGGCGCCGTAACACGGGTGTTACAAAACCTATTAGAGGAAGGCGTCTCGATTCGCGACATGCGCTCCATCATGGAGGCCTTGTCCGATGCCTGTGCCAAGACCCAAGATCCCTATGAGCTCACAGGGCTCGTGCGGCCGCGGCTTGGCCGAATGATTGTCCAGTCTTTGCTTGATGGCCAGGACACGCTCCCCGTCATGACCCTCGACCCGGCGCTAGAACAAATGCTGCACAACGTCGTGCAGCAGCATCGCGGCGACCTTTCCAACATTGTGCTCGAGCCAGGCCTGGCCGAAGGGCTCTTCCGCGCGCTGCGCGAAAGCACGAAGAAGGTCGAAGACGCCGGAAACAATGCGGTGCTGGTGGTCTCGCCGGTCTTGCGCCCCTGGCTGTCTCGGGCAGCGCGGCACCGTGTCGAAGGGCTGACAGTGATGTCGTATTCCGAGATCCCGGATGACCAGTCGGTCAAGGTGATCGAGACGGTTGAGATTCGTGAGCGAGTGGCCTGATGCTTGCTTTCGATGAGAGATAAGAAGCGCCTAAGGAGAGCGTGATGGAATTGAAACGGATACTTGCCAAAGACCTACGGGCTGCTACCGAGAAGGCCGTGAGCCTCTACGGGGCAGAGGCCCTGGTGGTCTCACACGAGCAGGTCAACGGACAGACCGAGGTCATCGTGGCTGTCGATCTGGAGCCCCGTTTCGATCCGTATGCGGCTCTCTCAAACGAATCCGCTGACATTGTGCGCACCAGTTCTGCGACACCGGGCGCCGCGCGGGTGTTTTCGCCCGAAGACCTGCAGCCCGAGGCCTTCAAGCCGATCACGCCGAAGGTCCATCAGCCCGAAAAGTTCGATGCCGCCTTTGGTCAGGCGTTTGGCCGCGGCGGTGGCAACACCGGGAGCGGAAAAAAGAAAGCTGCGGCGCCACGGGATTTAGACAAAGCCGCGCCCGTATCGGCACCACACCGCGACGCGGAGACAGAGGCAAGCACTGGAGCAGACGACCGCGATCGCTTAAGGGCCCGCGAAATTGTGGATCTGGTCCGTCAAGAAATGGCTGTGCTTCGCCGCGAGATTCGACTGCAACAACGACTTGGGCCTTGGGGGCAGGCAGGGCTTACGCCACTGGGCCAACAGATGGACGGACTACTCGAAGGACTCGGTGCCTCCACGGCCATGCGGGCCTTGCTGGTGGAAGAAGTACAGAATGAGCATAGCGTCGATGCGGCGCTGAAGAAGGCTGAGGAGATTCTGAAGGCAGGCCTCTCAAGCCCACAAATCGCTGGTCCGCTCACGGGCGTTCATGTGATTCTTGGTCCCTCCGGGGCGGGAAAGACGCAGACCGTGGCCCGACTGGCCCATCAGGCCGTTGAGGCCTGGGGCAGCGAGCAGGTGGCGGTCATCAGTTGGAGTGATAGCAGGCTCGGGGCCTGGGCCCAGATTCAAATGGCCTGCGCCAAGTTGGGGGTGGACTGCTTTCGTGTGCATGATGCGGGGCTACTGACCCAGATGCGCCAGGAGCTCGGCGATCGGCAGTGTGTGATTATCGACACCCCTGGCGTGGCGCTTGCAAGCCATGCTGAGCGACTCTGCAGCCAATTACCCGCAGCCCAGTGTCACCTGGTGCTGCCCGCAGACACCACCGCGGCCCATGCAGGCCGACTACTCGGGCTGCGTTCTTGGGCAAGCCTGATCGTCACCAAGGTCGACGAGGCCTGCCAGTCCTGGGGCCTGATTCAGGCGCTCGGTCAACACCCTGTGCCGTTCTATGCCATCGCGGCCAATGGCCCGGGTCCGCAATCGGGCACGCCCATGAATGCCTCGGTATTGGCGCGGCTTGCCATCGGGCAGTTACGCGACCAGTTCGCGCAAGACACCCAGTCCATGACGGAATTTGATGACCCTTCTGCCGCTACAATGGGAGAGCCCTTTCGGCCTACACAGGCCCGGCTAGCGCCCAAGGCGGAAAGGTAAATGAGACACTCTCCATGAAAAATTCATCTAAGCCCGAAGTCATCGGTGTGGCCAGCGGCAAAGGCGGTGTCGGGAAGACAACCGTCTCTGTGAATCTGGCGGTTGCCCTGGCGGCCAAGGGCAAAAAAGTATTGCTCTTTGATGCCGACCTCGGCCTTGCCAATGCGCAGATTGCCTTGGGCCATCGTGCTGAATTCAACATGAGCCATGTGCTGTCAGGCAAAAAGACGTTGCAAGAGGTCGTGACCACCACAGCCCACGGCGTACGGCTCATTCCCGGCGGCTCTGGCCTGCTCGATATGGCAGCCCTCAATGCACGTGAGTCGGCTGCGATTGTTCAAGCCTTTAGCGAAATCGAAGACGACCTCGACTTTCTCATTGTCGATATTGCTGCGGGGATCTCTCCACAGGTCATGACCTTTATGCGCGCGGTTCAGCGGCGGCTCATCGTCGTGCGTGATGAGCCATCGAGCATTGCCGATGCCTACGGCACAATTAAAGTCCTCTCGCAAGAGGGCGCGGCCGACCAGATTACGCTTGTGCCCAATATGGTGGAAAGCCAGGCAGCTGGCGAACAGCTCTATCGACGCATCCAAGATGTCGCCCTGCGGTTTCTGGGACAGCCCCTGCACTACCTGGGTTCCATTCAGGCCGACGACATGGTGCTCACCTCGCTGCGGCAACACAAGCCGCTCGTAGCCTCCGCACCGGGCAGCATCGCAAGCCGCAATTTTCGGGCACTCGCCGACGAGCTCTGCCAGCTTCCTCCCATAGAAGGAAGCCTGGGGGGTCTGTCATTCTTTATTGAACGGCAGTTGGCCTGACCTCTATGCATTTGCCCACCTGGAGCCTGCCATGAGAGTCGCCAACCCCTATCAGCAGCCTGAGAAGGATATCGAGGGCATGGTGCTCTCCCACCTCAATTTGGTGAAACGGGTGGCCCTGCACTTGCGACCACGCCTGGCCTCGTTTATGGATCTTGATGAACTTGTACAGGTCGGCACCATTGGCCTTATCGAGGCGGCAAAATCGTATGACCTCGCTAAAGGTGTTCCTTTCGAACACTTTGCCCACAGCCGGGTGCGGGGGGCGATTATCGATGAGGTGCGTCGCATGTCGAATCTGCCCCGATCGGCAGTCGCCATTAATAAGCAGCACGCCGAAGAGACCCGCGCACTGTCGGCCACCCTTGGGCGAGAGCCCTCACAGGCGGAGGTGGCCGCCTCCATGGGCAAAGAGATAGACGATTTCCAAGAAGAACGTCGACGCGCCGCGCAGTTTCACACCGTGTATCTGGAAGACGTGGCCGAGCAGGCGCTTGCGGTGCCCGATGCCAGTTCGAGCCAGCCCGAGGCACAGGTAGAAGAGTCGGAGTTCATGCAGGCACTCGTAGCAGCCATTGAGGCGCTGCCTGAGCGCGACCGTCTGGTGATGGCGCTCTACTATCAGGAAGAGCTCAATCTCAAAGAGATTGGTATGACGCTCAATGTCACCGAGTCACGCGTGAGTCAGATTTTGTCTGCCAACATCAAGAAACTTAGAAAAACCCTGGGGTTTGCCGATGCTGCGTAGCCCGTCACGGCCATTGCCCCTTCTTCGTCCTTTTATTCGCGAGTCTGATCATGCTTGGTAAGCTCTTCGGTGGTGCAAAAAAAGAGGAGATGCTCAAGGCTAAGCAGGAGTATGAGAAGGCCTGTAATGACACGGGCGATACTCGGCCTGAAATTGCCGCCCGTATTCGGGTAGGACTGCGCTGCCGTGCAGTACTCGACAAGACCTTTATCGAGGGCGCAGAGAAAACCGCTGACTACACCGAGCGCAGCATGATGGCGCTTGCGTCAGGTGACGCAAAGCCCAAACCTCCCGCAGCCACTTCGTTCCAGACCATTAAATCCGTCAACGGCGAGATCTTGGCCTATATTCCTCTGGAGTACGCTGAGGAGGTTTTTAAGATTGGGGCGGCCTTCCAACTCGAAGAAGTCTCTGCAGAACAGGCCATTGAGTTGGCCCAGGTGGTGGCCGAGAAGATCTCTGAAGACATCCATCTCGAGCCACCGATTCAGGCCCTAGGTTTTTTGCGGGAGGAACTCGCGGAAGGGGGCGATGAGGCGGGCGATAGTGAGGGGAGTGGCGATGCCGAAGACGCCGCGAAAGAGTCCTAACCTCATGATCCGTATGTACTCGGGTTCTAAAGAATCACGCGGCTGAGTCGAAGCCCAAGGCTATGAATTCAATTCTTCTGTTCTCGATTCTGGCCATGTTGGCAGTGATCATGCTGCTCATGATCCTGATTGTCGATCAGGTTCGAGGCGTGCACCGGGCGATCGTGCCGGAGATTGAAGAAGAACCGGATGTGCCCGAGCCTGCCAAGCCTGAGGACAAGGGCGACGCTGCCAAGGCCCTGGCCGATGAAGACGGTGCGGATGGCGCACCGATTCCCCTTACCGCCGAAGAGCAGCCGGATGCAACCTTTGGCAACCTGGTCGGCAAACGCCTCTGGGATGCCATGACCGGCAAGCCGTTGCCTGATGTCGATGAGGCCAAGGTGGCTGAGCTTAAACCGCGTTACCACGTCATTCTCACCAAGCATATTGAAGAGCTCTTCGCGGAAGGGCTAGAAGACGGGCGCCAGGGTAAGGCCAAGATGGCCGCAAACAAGCGCAAAGTCACAGGGCTGCGCGGTACGGTGATTTCTTGGATTCCGCAGCAGCATGCCGATACGATCTACCGCTCGGGCTTTGACTCCGCCTCGGCCACGGATGCAGCAAGTCGCGAAGCCATTCAGGGTAGCCTCTCAGAATCTATTGAGGCGCTCTGCGCGCGAACCGATCTCCGACTCTCAGAGCCGCTGCCCGCGAAGTTGGTTCCGATTGCGGTGGGCGGCTCGGGTGAGCCCCTGCAGCTTGAAATGGCCGCCCAGCCTCAGGGCGCTACTGGGGCGGCAAAGGCGAAATCGGCTGAGGCCGAAGCAGTCGCCTAGACCCCCGGATTTATCCAGTCGTAATGCGCGGAGTCCTCCTGGCACTCCGACTCTTCATGGCTGTCATAGCCGTGTTCCCGCGGATGACGGCTTATCAGCAGTACCTCCGCGTGCGGGTTTACTAGTCATCTAGATCGGCTGTCAGGTTTTTCTGTGGCCGACGCATTGACGAGCACCACCGCATAATGACCCAAGAGGGCTTTCACCGCCCTAAAGATCTCTGTGGAATCACCGATTCATTGAGTGTAGGACGTTAAAACCGCTCACAGGATAAAAGGACAAAGATATGCGCCCGATGAAACGAGGAATCGACAGCTACGGTGAAGTCAAGGTTTCCACCGGTGTGGCCACGGCCGATAGTGTGCAGTTGATCCAGATGTTGTTTGACGGACTCATCGAGAGCCTGCGTGCGGCCGAAGGGCAGATTGCGCGGGGGGCAATTGAAGAGAAGTCCCGTAGTCTGGCCCGTGCGGGCAAGATCGTGCTGGGCCTGCAGAGCGCGCTGAACTTTGAATCAGGCGGCGAGATCGCCAAGAACCTCGATGAGCTCTACGGTTATGTTACGCGCCGTCTGCTGCATGTGAACCTGCATAACGACCTGGAGGCGCTTAAAGAAATCTATGGCTTGATGTCAGAGATCCAGAACGCCTGGTCGACCGTACCCAATATGCTCGAAGGCCGTGCTTCCTCCCCGTCGATGCGGCTGGCCTCCTAAGGGTTCAAGCGGCATAAGTCGTATGCTTCTTTTTCCTATGAGACTGAGCGTGGCAAGGGGCCGAATCGATCGGGGCTTGCCACCGGCCAGTGACTCTTAAAGGGTTCTGGTAATTCAGCTGTATCGCTGCTAGCGCCCGCAGACTTTAGGACGCCTGCAGGGATGTTGAGGATGTTGGATCGCAAGGGCACGGCATGACCGGCTTTGTCGCGCACCATGATGAGGTCGGA
>CAZKWK010000039.1:0-15260 GCA_964556335.1 uncultured Bordetella sp.
GGGTGATCTGGGCCATCTCCACCACAATGACCAAAAAGATGCCGAACCAGATGAAATCGATGCCCGCCGCCCAGACGGTAGGGAGAATGACACCCATGGTGAGCACAATCATCGAGATACCGTCTAAGAAGCATCCCAACAAGATGTAAAACGCCATGATCACCAGGATGAGTTCAAACCGAGACAACCCCATGCCCGCGATCGCCTCGGCCAGAAAACGCGGCAGCCCGATATAGCCCATCGCCAACGTCAAAAACGCCGCTCCGGCCAAAATAAAGGCAATCATGCAGTAGAGGCGGGTGGCCCCCATAAAGGCATCGACCAGGGTCTTGCGACTCAATACGCCTTGGGCCGCTGCGATGATGAGTGCGCCGACCACGCCTACGGCCGCGGCCTCGGTGGCGGTGGCAATACCAAAGTAGATGGTGCCCAAGACCCCCGCAATCAGCGCAATGATGGGGGCGAGCCGAAAGAGTGAAGTGAGTTTCTCAATCAACCGCTGTGAGGTGTCCTCCCGCGGCACCGCATGCGGCGAGAGCAGTGCCCAGCCGGCGATATAGCCCGAGAAGAGACCTGCGAGAAGGAGGCCTGGTAGAACGCCCGCAATAAAGAGCTTGGCAATAGAGACCTCGGCCGTCACCCCGTATACGATCATGATGATCGAAGGCGGGATCAGAAGACCCAGCGTGCCCGCGCCGGCAAGACTCCCGATGACCATGCCCTCCGGATAGCCCCGCGACTTGAGCTCCGGCAGAGTGATCTTTCCAATCGTGGCGCAGGTGGCCGCGCTCGAACCCGACACTGCAGCAAAGATCGTACAGCCCAGAACATTCGTATGTAAGAGCCGGCCCGGAATGCTCCCAAGCCACGGGGCAAGCCCCTTGAACATGTCTTCCGACAACCGCGTGCGAAAGAGAATCTCGCCCATCAAAATAAAAAGCGGCAGCGCGGTGAGCGTCCAGCTTGAGGACGCGCCCCAGATGGTTACTGCCATAGCATCGCCAGCAGGCCGGGCAGAGAAGAGCACCATGCCAATCCAGGCCACCCCCGCAAGCGTCAATCCCACCCAGACCCCACTGGCGAGAATCATAAAGAGGCTGAGAATCAGCAGCCCCGCCATCGCGAACTCAGTCATGGCTAAATTCCTGGGTTGCCGCGGCGGTGAAGAAGGGCTTGCCGCGCAGATGGCAGAGGAGGGCATCGACCACGGCCACCGCAAAGAGCACGGCCCCTAGGGCCATCGCTGTCTGGGGAATCCAGAGCGGTGTTGCATCCATGGAGGTGGAGACGTCTTTAAACACGTAGGATTGCCAGGTAAGGCGTAGGCTAAAGAAGGCCAGAAGAATCGAGAGAAGACTGCTCGCAGCCAGCGCCCAGAGCTCAATCCAGAACCGCGCTCGGCCCTTTGCTAGGCCTAAAAAGAGCGTTACCCGAATATGTTCGTTGCGCTTAAATGTGTGGGCCAGGGCGAGAAATGCACAGGCCGCCATGAAGTAGCCCGCATACCCGTCGATACCAGACACCTGAAAGTCAAACTCCCTGCTGGCAATCGTGACGAGCACGGTGACCAGCAGGGCAGCCATACACAGCGCGGCGAGAATGCCCGCGCCGTCATAGAGGCGATCGAGAAAACGCCGCATCAACGCCGATAGGCATTGATCATTTCTTGGCCCTCGGCCCCGGCGTTCTTTAGCCACTCCTCAAGCAGCGTGGCACCGACTTTCTGCATGTCGGCGCGTAGCTGCGCAGACGGGGGCTCGACCTTCATGCCATTGGCCCTCAGCGTCGCCGTGGTGTCTGTCATCACCTTCTGCGAGTTCGCCCAGCCCTGCTTCTCTGCTTCGGCAGCAGCCTTTAGCACTGCATCGCGCGTGGCGGCATCCAGGCTATCGAATGCCTTCTTGTTCACCAGTACGGCATTCTTGGGAAGCCAGGCTTGTACGTCGTAGTAGTGGGTCATCTGCTCCCACATCTTGGTGTCTACGCCGGTGGCACCCGAGGTCATGGTGGCCTCAATCACCCCAGTGGCCATGGCCTGGCTCAGTTCTGCCTGCTGCACGGTAACCGGCTGCGCGCCTACAAGTTCCGCAATGCGGCCTGTAGCGGGGCTGTAGGCACGCCACTTAATGCCCTTGAGGTCGGCAGCCGAGTTGATGGGCTTCTTGCTGTAGATACCTTGTGGGGGCCAAGGCACGGAGTACAGCAGCATGACCCCCTGCTCAGCCAGCTTCTTTTCTAGCAGGGGCTTCTGGGCACGGTAGAGCTTCTGAGCCGTGTCGTAACCGGTCGCGAGAAATGGGATGCCATCGGCACCGAAAATCTGGGCCTCATTCTGGAAGTTCACCAGCAAGACCTCACCGGCCTGCACCTGGGAGCCACGCACGGCGCGCAGGATCTCAGGCGCTTTAAAGAGGGAAGCACCGGAATGCACCGTGATCTTGAGTTTTCCGCCTGAGGCCTTGTCCACCTCGGAGGCAAACGAATTAAGAAGCTGGGTGTGGAAATTGCCCGGGGGGTAGGCCGAGGCGAGATCCCACTTGGTCTGCGCAACGACCGGAAGGGCGGCAGAGAAAAGCGTCGCCGAGAGGGCGAGTCCAAAGAGTCTGCGGTTCATGGTTAGTCTCCGAAGGAAAAAGATAAGGAAAACACAAATAGCTTACATGGTCTCGATACAAATCTTCTGTGCTGTGAACTCCGCATAGAGCCGCTGCGCGAAGGCCACGGCCTCTGGCTGGTCGCCATGAAGGCACACCGTATCGGCCTCTAAGGGAATACGTGACCCATCTACCGCGATACAGACCCCCTCACGCACCATGCGTAATACATGGTCAATCGATTCCTCCACATCGGTAATGAGCGCGCGTGGGTCCTTTCGCGATACCAGTGCACCCGAGGGTTCGTAACGGCGGTCAGCAAAGACCTCACAGGCCACCCGCAGGCCGGCCTCTCGGGCGATGGCCTCGGTGGTACTGCCCGATAAGACATAAAGCACGAGGTTATCGCCAAGCGACCGGGTAGCCGCAACAATCGCTTTGGACAGGGCAAGGTCTTGGGCGGCCATGTTGTAGAGCGCCCCGTGTGGCTTCACATGATGCAGACGGCTGCCCGCGGCTTCTGCAAAACCACGCACCGCCGACGCCTGATAGACCACCAACTGCCGAGCCTCATCCGGGGAAATCGCCATCGTGCGGCGCCCAAACCCCATAAGGTCGGGAAGGCTGGGATGGGCGCCGATGGCCACGTTATGGCGACACGCCAGGGCCACCGTGGCCTCTATGGTCGCAGGGTCCCCGGCATGAAAACCAGCGGCGATATTGGCGCTACTTAAGAACGGCATCAGCGCGGCATCCTGGCCCATGGTCCAGGCGCCAAAACTCTCGCCGACGTCTGCATTAAAGTCGATGATGTTTTTCATAGGACCAATTTTGCGGCAATTGCTTTCTCAAGGCGATCGCGGGCCGTCTCGGCCGATAAGCGCCGCGCCTGGGCCTCTGCCAGTGTCGTGGGAATAAATCGCAGCCGGGCCCCGGGGCCGGCCGGTGCGAGGAGGGGTGCCATGGTGCTGCAGACCTCCAGTACCCGCGGGTAACCGCCGGTAGTCTGGTGCTCGGCCAACAAGATGTACGGAATACCTTCGGGCGGAAGCTGCACCGTGCCGTAGCGTACCGGCTCGCTCGCGATATTCGGTGCGCGATAGTCTGCGATGGGTGTGGCTTCGAGCCTGAGCCCCTGTCGGCTGCTCTGTGGATGTACCCCGTACGTGGATTGCCAGAGTTGTAATTTCTGAGCTGCATTCAGTAAATCGTAATGACGGCCTGGGAAGCAGGCCAGGGTCAGCGATGCGGCGTCATGGGGCAGTTGCAGCGGAATCGACCAGCGGGGTACGTACAGACCCACGGGCAGACCGCTCTTCGTCTCGGTGGCAAGGGCAGTGGTTCTCGCAAAAGTACGCAACAGAGTGTCTATCCGTTCGTCTGCCGCAGGGCCTAAGGGGAGGATCTCGCCGCCTTGCAGGCGCCCAGGGCCAAGGCCCGCTGCTAAGTGACTACTGCGGCTTCCGAGGATCTCGGGCGTGGCAATGCCCCCCGCACATGCGACCCATGCCCGAAAGCCCTGCGCGGGCGGTGTCCATCGCACTAGGCTGTCCGCGGGCACCACCACCGGCCGGTGAGAGCCGCGGTGTCGGCTGGTCTGCCCGCGATGGTGCACTTCGATGCCAAAGTCGGCGCCTGTCCAGGCGAGCGCGGTGGCCTGAGGAAATCGAATCGTGGGGCCGACGGCTGTTATCTCCAGTACTGCATCGTTCGGTGCATTTCCTACCAAGGCATTGGCCAGCCGTATGGCAGAGGTGTCCAGTGCGCCGCCCTGTGAAAGCGCCATCCCAAGGCGTCCCGGGCGACCCAGATCTTGGACCGTGGAGAGCAGCCCCGGCCGAACAATTTCTATCGTTGCGCCCATCGGGCCTCGAAGTCGGATCGAGAGATCTCCCGAAACTGCACACGGTCTCCGAGCCCAATCAAGGTGGGCTCCTTTCGATCAGCGGCAAACAACACATCAGGGCATCGACCAATTAGATTCCATCCGCCTGGCGTGGCGGTGGGATAGACCGCCGCCTGTCCCCCCGCGATGGCCACAGAGCCCGCAGGAACCGCGGGGCGTGGCGCACGGCGACGCGGCGGGGCAAGGTCGGCCGGTAGGCCCCTCAGGTAAGCAAAACCAGGCATGAATCCCACCACCTCTGCTTCAAGTGTCGCGGACAACACCGCGTCAATCAGTTGGCGGGGGCTACGGCCCAGCGCATGGGCCACCTCCGCAAGGTCCGGGGCAAACTCGGCATCGAAACAGGCGTGCAGCACGACCGTCTTACCCTTCGGGGCGTCGACCCCAAGACACTGACGGGCCCGAAGCTGCAACGCCGAAAGAAAGGGCTGTACGGACGATGCCTGCTGGGCAGCCTCGGTGAGGCGTATTGCCAGGGTGGTCACCCCGGCCACCTGATCCATGACGAAGGGCAGCGGGTCTTCCTCGAGTGCACGCATCAGGGCCCGTACAGAACGATTGGCCGCCAAAGCCGAGGTGCTCGCCGCGCCGTTACTCTTCTCTGTCGCGACAAGGAATTCCACGAGCACCATATCGTCGCCACAGAGCGAGAGATGCAACGCTCCGTCCCCCAGGGATAATTCCGGATCAGAAGAGGGCAGAGCGAATGGGTCGAGTGATGGGGCAGCAGACATGAGCGGCAGTCTAATGAATTTTGGTGTGCCTGCGGGCACGGCTCGGGATCTGCCCGCCTGCCCAGAGATGCAGCCCCCCGCGTGGCTCAAGGGCGGCCATCTGCAGACGATTTTCCCCGCACTCTTTGGCCATCGATTTCTCACCGACCGGCCCAACTTTCGTCGCGAGCGCCTGGCAACGCCCGATGGCGACTTCCTCGACCTAGACTGGCTTGCCTCGCCAAGAGCCCCACGCGCAGAAACAGCACCCACTGCGAACGCGTCGGCCTTGCTGGTGCTTTTTCATGGTCTCGAGGGGTCTTCGAAGAGTCCCTATGCCCAGTTCTTTGGCGAGTCTGCCCACCAAAATGGGTGGGCGTATGTGGTGGTGCATTTTCGCGGCTGCTCGGGGGAAATCAACCGGACGCCGCGGGCCTACCACTCGGGGGACTATGCCGAGATTGACTGGATACTCGCAACACTTGCCGCCCGACTGGCGCCCCAACAGGCGCTCCTGGCGGTAGGTGTTTCTCTGGGAGGCAACGCCCTGATGCGCTGGGCAGGTGAGAAGGGGAGCAGCGTGCGCACCGCGAGCCCCAGACTGCAGGCCGCCGCGGCCATCTCCTCGCCGCTTGATCTTGCCGCCTCGGGCCGGAGTATTGATCAGGGGCTCAACCGCTGGCTCTATGCGCGGCATTTCTTGCGCACCATGGTGAAGAAGGCACGCGCCAAGCATCAACAGTATCCAGGGCTCTTTAATCTTGCTGCCGTCGAGAGCGCCACCACCCTACGCGCGTTTGACAATGCCTTTACCGCGCCCTTACATGGCTTTGCCAATGTCGATGATTACTGGAAACGAGCCTCCGCGAAGCCGGTGCTGCCGTCGGTTGCTATTCCCGCCTTGATCGTAAACGCGTGTAATGACCCCTTTGTGCCGCAGGCAAGTCTGCCAACCAAAGCGCAGGTGGGAAGCTATGTATCGATATGGCGACCGCCGTTGGGGGGCCACGTGGGCTTTCCCAGCGTGGGTGGGACGCACGACCGCAGAAGACTCGCCTTGTCAGTCATGCCGCGGGCGGTCTGCGACTGGCTCGCCATGGCAGCAGAGCTACCGCAGCCCTCTGTCGCCAATTAACGGCCCACAACGAAGCGCGGACTTATTCCGCTTTGGGCTGCGCGGGTGGCGCGGGCGAGGTATAGAGCCCCTTGATTACCTCGGGCTCATCTTTGGCTGCCAACTCTATAAGCCGGTCAATTTCGCCCGCGAGCTCAGCCGAATCGGCATGGCCGAGCCACTGGTTGCGGTTGTTGCGCAGTGTGACCAGCCTATCGAGTGAGCAGTTTTTGCCCTTCTCGAGAATCCAGGCGCGGGCCGCTTGGGCCCGCTTCAGTTCATTGGTCGAGAGGGCAAGACTGCGAAACTCGCTGACCAGGCAGTTAGGCGGCTTTGCGTCCGGGTCTTCCAGCCCCGGAATCTGCGCCTGTGCGAGCACCGGGACGAAAAGCGCCGCGGCCAGCGCCAGCACCAGTGCTCGATGCGCTGCGTGGGCCCGCATGCGGTGAGGATGGGGACGAGGACGACACGGCGTGTGGCTTGGGCGCATTGGCTCTCCTTTGGTGCGGCTTCTGCCCAGAAGAATTCGGCCGACCCGATCCAGTCTTGAATCCCCGCACAGGCGAAGGACGGCGGACGCCATCGGGCAAGAGTCGAACCTGGGTAAGCCGCTCGATTTGTAACACCAGCCCATACTCGCTCGGATCGCAGAGCGAAATCGCATGGCCCTCTCGGCCATTGCGACCCGTACGGCCGATACGGTGCACATAGGCCTCAGGCACGTTGGGCAGGTCGTAGTTAAAGACGTGGGTGACCGCCTCGACATCAATGCCACGGGCGGCAACATCGGTGGCCACCAGCACATGGACGCGCCCGGACCGAAAGGCTGCAAGGGCGCGGTCACGCTGGCCCTGGTTTTTATCGCCGTGAATGGCCTGCGCATTGACCCCCTTGGCGCGAAGTGTTTTCTCTAGCCGATCGGCGCCGTGCTTGGTGCGTGTAAACACAATGGCCTGATTCACGGGCTCTGTCTCGAGCAGTCCTACCAGGGTCTGGGCCTTATCCCCCTGGTTAGCCAGCAGGAGGGTCTGCTGAATCTTGGCAATGGGTTGTGCGGCGGGGGCCACCGAGACCTCTACCGGGTTGGTGAGAAATTCCTGGCCCAGTCGCCGAATCTCGGGCGGCATGGTGGCCGAAAAGAGCGCGGTCTGACGGGGGCGCGGCAGCTTACTCAGAATCTGTTGAATAGCCGGAAGAAAGCCAAGATCCATCATCTGATCGGCTTCATCGAGCACCACACTGCGGGTATGGTCGAGTCGAACATGACCTGCCTGCATGTGGTCCATGAGTCGCCCAGGTGTTGCCACCAGAATATCGAGTCCCAGGCCCAGGGCGCGAATCTGGGGGCCGGGCTTCGCCCCGCCTACCACGAGACCAACCCGCACCTGCAGGGGACGACCGAGACGCTCGAGGGTCTGGGCAATTTGGGCGGCCAACTCGCGGGTGGGGGCCAGGATGAGATGCGAAGGCGCCTTGGGCAGCGGCTTACGGCCCTTTTTCAGGCCCTCAAGCAGAGGAAGCGCGAAGGCGGCAGTCTTGCCGGTGCCCGTCTGCGCGATGCCGAGAAGGTCTTTGCCCGCCATGAGCACAGGAATCGACTGTTCCTGGATCGGGGTGGCGACAGAAAAGCCCTCTGTGGAAAGGGCACGAAGAATAGGCTCGGAGAGCCCGAGTTCTGCAAATGTTTTCAAGGGAAACTTTCTTTAAAGCTACCCTAAAAACAAAACAGATTGAGATGCGATCGGGGCAGCGGTCTATAAACGGGTCTTGCGACCCCTGGAGCGGGCGATGGGAATCGAACCCACGTCTTGAGCTTGGGAAGCTCAGGTCCTGCCATTGAACGACACCCGCACAACCCGAGACTATAGCCTATAGACCGTGTTATCCCTAATTAGGCGGGTTTGATCATCTGCTGGAAAGCCTTCATGACGCGACCGGAATCTTCGCTGACCAGGAATCGAATCAGCGCCACCTTGTCGTCATAGGTGTTGGCCGAGCTCAGCATCTCCAAAGGAATCTTGGGCTTCTTGGGCTTTAGACGGCTCTTGATATCTTCGAGGGTCTCACCTTCTTGCATCTCCACCATCTCGCCCATCTCGGCGTCTGAGAGCGCGGTATCGAGACCGGCAGCCTGTGCCTGCACCGCCTCCAGGGCCTTCTGGGCTGCTTGCTCTTGGGCGCGAGCCGCCAGTAACTTCGACTCCGCGATGGCTGCCTTCTCGGCCAGTTCCTTCTCCATGGCCAGCTGCTTGGCAAGGGCCTTTTGCTGTTTTGCGCGTTCTTTGAGAATCTTGGTGATCTTGCGTTGCTTGGGTGACGGCACCACCGCAGCCCAGGCCACCCCCAACAAAATCGAGCCCAGAATGGCTACGCCATAAAAACTTAAGGGCAGCTCGCCATGTTCTGTTGGCAGTTGCGAAAAAATAAAACTCATAAAGAAAAACGCCGGGATCAGCGTGACCAGGCCCCAGATCGCCGTCATATTGGGGGTCTGCTCGGCCGCCTGCTCAGCCAACGATTTGGGGCGTCTTGCACGCACCGGCGTGGACTTCTTTAATTCCGCCGCACGCACCTGCATCGCATGAGCACGCGCCAGGGCAGGGCTCTTCGCGAGGGCGTCAGCGTCGGGTACGAATTCCGGCCTGCCGTAGTCGGGGGCGCCCGGCTGGGGCTTGCCCCGTAGGCGAACCACCTGCGGCCCGGGCAGCACGACAACGGCGGGGCCTTTGGGTGGTCCTTTTTTGCGGATCGGAGTCAGCAGCCCCGGGCGAGCAACCACCACGCCAATAGTGATGGTCGTGAGCATAAACAGGAAGGTCACCATCTCTTCGGAGAGAAAGACCTTGGGAAACAAAAAGGAGCAGACGATCAATGCCACCACCAGTGGGAGCAGCAGAAAAGTCACAAGAAACTGATTAAGAAAGAGCGGCATGAACGCGTCCTTTTCGCAAGAGACTCACCTTTAACTGTCTCTTTTATCGACCGCAGAATCGAAACCTTAAGTCAGGCGGCACGGACACCGAAGGCAGCCGGTTACCCAGGCGGGAGACCGAGGCAGACGCGCTCATAAATCTTATGGTCTGGGGTGCCGTCTGTAAACGGGTGAAAGTCTGGGGACTTGTTGGCAAGGGTAATGACGATGGGCCCCGAGGCCTGAACGCCCTGGTAGTGCACCGTGATGAGATCCCGCAGGGTTTTGGCTGCGCAGTTGAGTTCTTGACGGGTACGCATCGACAGGGCGCCGACCTCATTGCGCTTTGGAAGATTCTGTACCCGCCAGTACCGACGAATTTCGCCCTCGGTTTCGATACGGTCGATGTCCAGAAAATGCCGCACGCCCTGGGCATCATCACCCACGAGACGAATCGTGACCTGCGCCGAGGCGCAGGCCCCCGAGAGTAAGAGCACGCAAAACACGAACGAAAGCGAAGGCAGTCTTCTAAGCACAGGGTTCCTTCTGATAAAGATCAACGAGAGGGACGGGAATGTGTCTCTGTCTCGGCCGCTACACCCGACTTTGTACTGTCGTGCGCGGACGGTACTGGCGCATCTGCGGTGGCGGACTCCTCCGCTGCACGACGGGCCTTTTCGGCGCGAATCTGTTTCATTTCTCGCAGATGGAGCCAGTAGAGCAAGAGTACAACCCCGAGCCCCAGAAAGCCCTCAATCACAATCACCGGCGCGAATCCATCCATCGCTACACTATGCCGTATTCATGCATCTTTGAACAGGCCGCCCGCGCGTGATGGATCGTTCTCTTGCTGTAGAAGTTAGTGGCCTTGGGCGTTGCTTTACGTCCGATCGATGGCTCTTTCGTGATCTTTCGTTTTCTCTTTGTTCGACTGAGCAGGTGGCATTGCTCGGAGAGTCTGGCGTTGGGAAATCCACCCTACTGAATATTCTTGCGGGCCTCGAGGCGCCGAACGAGGGCACGGTTAGTATCCTCGGCCAATCATGGCAGGCAGTCTCCGAGGCGGATCGACTCTTGTTTCGCCGAACCCAGGTGGGGTTTGTCTTTCAGGCCTTTCATCTCCTGCCCCATCTCACCGCACAGCAGAACGTAATGGTCCCATGCCTTCTGGCGGGCTGGTCAGTCCGAGACGCTATGCAGGCGGCTGATCAGTGGCTTGACCGTCTTGGTCTTCGCGCACGGGCATCGGCCTTGCCGAGCCTCTTGTCGGGCGGGGAACAACAGCGTGTGGCGGTTGCCCGGGCGCTCGCCCACCGGCCGAGGATTGTCTTTGCGGATGAACCGACCGGAAACCTGGATCCGCTGACGGCCCAGCAGGTGCTCGAGGCCCTGGTGTCTGCCTGCCGCGGTGAAGGTGCCACGTTGCTCATGGTGACGCACTCGCAGTCTGCCGCAGACCGACTTGACCGAAGCATCGTGCTGCATCCTCACGGGCTACGTGCAGCGGCTGCGCGAGGCTCCTGGGCCGCATCGCCCGCGGTGTAGCCCATGTCGACAGCGGGGCATCGCCTTTTACTCCTCTGGCTGCTCTGGGGAAGTCTGCGTGCGCAGCCATGGCGCTGGCTTCTGGCCCTCTTATCGGTAGCCTTCGGCATCGCTTTAGGCGTGGGGATTCATCTGGTCAACAAATCCGCCTTACTGGAGTTTGGGCGCGCGATCGATCAGGTTAATGGCCAGGCATCGGTGCAACTCGTTTCGCCGCTGGGCCGCAGCCATGGGTTTGACGAGCGTATTTACGATGCGGTCTTTCATCAACGCGAATCATTGGGTCTATCGGGGGTAAGCCCCGTGCTTGAGATTCCCACTGAGCAGGTCTTGGTGCTGGGGATTGACCTCTTTCGGGCGGCGCGGGTCAGCCCCGCATTGCTTCCACAGGTTTCGCAAGCGGCCTCGGAGGCCCGTGCGGGCAGCCCGCTTTTCTCCGATGACGCCGTATTTCTTACCGCCGCGGCACTCCGATCGTTGGGGGTATCGGTCGGTGAAACCATCAGACTCGACTTCGGCGGGCGGTCGGTAGTTTTCAGGGTGGCCGGAGAGGTGCCAGGCCTGGTCGGTCAACCCCTAGCGGTTATGGACTTGGGCCTCGCCCAGTGGCGATTCGGCTTGGTGGGTCGTCTGTCCCGTATCGACTTGGCGGTCTCCACTGGTCAGAGTACGACACTGCTCGCACGCGCCTTAAACGAGCAGGGATGGCCGCTGGTGGTGGTGAGGGCGGAAGACCGATCCGATCGGCTCTCACATCTTTCGCGGGCCTATCGCGTGAATCTCACCGTCTTAGCCCTTGTGGCCTTGCTCACCGGGGGATTTCTGGTGGTGAGTGCGATTGGTCTTTCGGTACTGCGGCAGCAGGCCGCGTTTGCACTCTTAGGTGCGCTTGGCGCCCCGCGGTTGCTCACGGCCCAGTGGATCTTCGGCCAATCGCTGCTTGTCTCGGTACTGGGAGGGGTCTTGGGGATCGGCCTGGGGATTCTCCTTGCCTGGGTCTTGCTGGGGATCGTGGGTGGTGATCTCGGCGGCGGCTACTTTTCTGACCAGACACCGCCCCTGGCAGTTGCACCCCTAGGGCTCATCGTATTTTTGATGCTCTCCGTTGCGCTGGGCCTTGTCGCCGCGCTTCCTGCTTATCTGCGTATACGCGCCAAGGGCCTTTCGGTGCAGATGCGCGCAGGCCAGGCGGAGACCCTGCAGCCAGGGCCTATGAGTCTTTTCCTCGCCCTCAGCCTCTGTCTTGCAGGAGGAATTTTCTCCTTTCTTCCCCCGGTCTGGTCCCTGCCACTCTTTGGCTACGCGGCGATCGCGAGCCTCTTGTTTGCGGGCGTGTTGCTTGTCCCCTGGCTCGTTCGGCTTCTCTTTCCTTTCCTGGCAGATCTCACCACGCGGCGTATGGGGGCGTCTGCCAGTGGTCTCTTGGCCCTCTGGCGTCTGGCGCAGGCCCCCGCGGCATCGGCGGGTATCAGCGCGGGTGTGGTGGCGGCTGTCTCACTCACGGTGGCCATGGCTGTGATGGTGAGTAGCTTTCGCGATTCGGTGACTCAGTGGCTCGATCGGGTGTTGCCCGCAGATATCTACACCAGCAGTCGGGCGCAAGGCTACACACCGATTTTTACCCAAGACCACGCCAATGCCGTCCTCGCCGTAGAGGGGGTTGCACGTGTCGAGCGTTCACGGCAAATGAACCTTGTCTGGACGCCTGAGCGACCCGAGGTGGTTCTCATCGCACGCAGCCTTGATTGGGATGCCCCCCATCGCAGCCTGCCGCTGGTGGGGGCCCTTGCACCTGATCCCTTTATGGCGACCGAGGGTGCGCGGGACCCTGCCCCTGAGCGGCCGCCCGTGCGGGTCTTTGTGTCTGAGGCCATGGTCGATCTCTATGGCCTTGCACCGGGTTCACGAGCGGCCTTACCGATACCTGACCCGCTTACAGGAGCAGCGGCCCAGATCTGGGTTACTGGTGTCTTTCGTGACTATGGCCGACAGCACGGTGCGGTAGTGATGGCCTCGGAAGACTATGAGCGTCTCACGGGAGACCTTGGCAAATCGGCTTTATCGGTCTGGGTCGTGCCCGGGCATTCTGTCGATGGGGTGCTCGCGGAGATGAGAGCGCTGGGTGGGGTCTTTGCGCAGGCCAGCCTCATCTCGGCACAGTCGCTACGCGAGCTCTCCTTACAGATCTTTGACCGCAGTTTCGCGCTCACCTATGCCCTCGAACTGGCCGCACTCATCGTTGCGGTCTTTGCGGTCGCCTCGGGGCTTACCGCCCAAGTCATCGTGCGACGAAAGGAGTTTGCACTGCTCGCGCAGATGGGTCAGTCGTTAACCCAACGTATGGGTCTCGTGGCACGAGAGGCGCTGGGCTTACTCGTGCTTGCAGTCGCTTGGGGATGTCTTTTGGGCCTGGCAATGAGCCAGATCTTGATTCATCGTGTGAATCCGCAGTCCTTTCATTGGACGATGGAGACGAGTGTGCCGTCTCTTATGATCTTTATCTTGGGTAGTGCAGTCGTAGCTACGGGCTTGGCCGCAGCGGTCTGGTCGAGCGCGCGTTTGTTGCAGCAACGGCTCTTGACACCCGCCCTCAAAGAAGACTGGTAGCGCGAGAGGCCGGTAAAGAAAAGATGCGACGTCGATTTCTCTGGCAGTCTGCGGCGGTCCTTGGCGCCTTGGCGACTGCACCCGTGGTGAATGCGGCGACACCGACTGCCCGGTCGCCGTTTCCCGATGTCACGTCACGTCGGCTTGTCTTCCCTCGAGACCATGGGGCCCACCCTGAGTTTCGTACCGAGTGGTGGTACCTGACCGCCTGGCTGCAACGGGGTCCCAATACGCCAGCCATGGGGTTTCAATACACCTTCTTTCGAAGCCGAACCCATCATGCCGAAGACAACCCGAGCCGCTTCTCACCTCGGCAGCTTTTGTTTGCCCATGCGGCCCTTGCACTGCCCGAGCAGGGGCGGCTGCGCCATGATGATCGGGTGGCCCGGGTGGGCCCGGCCGGCGTCGCTTTTTCTCTAGAGACCACCGACCTGCAGCTCGATGGCTGGCGATTCGTCCTGGAAGATGGCAACCGCTATTCGGGCAGTGCCCGTACCAAGGAATTCACGCTCTCATTTACCGCCCAGGCAGCTGCCCCCCCGCTGCTGCGCGGGCAAGGCGGTGTGTCGGCCAAGGGGCCTGCACCCCATCTGGCGAGCTACTACTACAGCCGCACCCATCTGCCCCTCGTGCTCACCTGCCAGCCAACGGCCGCCGCAAAAGCGTCGTCTGGGCCGACTGCACTCTGGGCAGGCCGGGCTGAGGGGCTGGCCTGGATCGACCACGAATGGTCTTCAAGCCTGCTGGCGACCGGCGCGGTGGGCTGGGACTGGATTGGTATTCATCTCCTCGACGGTGGAAGCTTGATGGCCTTTCGTATCCGATCGAAGGACCAACAGCCGATATGGCAAGTCTGGGAGATGCATGACGCACAGGGCCGCCTGCAGCCGGTGGCACGGTCGCTAACCGGTCAGCCCGCAGTGCGCTGGCAGTCCACCCAGACCTGGGAGTCGACACGGTCAGGAGGCCGTTACCCAGTGGCCTTCGAGATCACCCTAGGCAGCCGGCGCTTCGAGATTGCGCCCCTCATGCTGGACCAGGAGGTCGATGCGCGGGCCAGCACAGGCGGGTTTTACTGGGAGGGTGCCGTTTCCTTGCTGGCGTCGGGAACCCTGATCGGACGGGGCTATCTCGAACTCACTGGGTACGCCCAGCCACTGCAGCTATGAGTCTGAGAGGGCACGCATGCAGACGAAGACAGAGGCAGGCCGCTAAAGTCACCCGCAGTCTGGTCGAAGCTGCATGTACCATGGACATCCGTAGTCCATGGCTGTGGACGGTCGTGGGAAATACACAGAAGAGAAGGAAGGCGAGGTAGCGGTGAAGAAACTCATAATCGCATTGGTGGTGGTCTCTCTGCTGGCGATCGGCGCGGGTGTCTTGGCATTCTTTCAGTGGAAAAAGGCAGGCGAACTTGCAGAGCAGGTTCAGGCGCTGACGGATGTGAGTGGCCAGCTCGAGCAGGTGACCCAGGCGTCTGAGCAGCAGAAGGTCTCCATGGCGACTCTGCTCGAAAAAGAGCGCCAGTTCGATGCCGTGAAAGAGGCCTTGTCCAGTGGCGTGCTGCTGCAGGATCTGGAGGCGATTCTGAAGAGCCCTCAGGCCCAGACGCCCGAGCGTATCCTTGCCCAGGGCGCGGTGCGACTTCTTGTTCTCGGTAAAGACGATCCCAGCGTCACTGAGTCTTTTGATCGTGCACTCAAGATGATGGACATCCAGAATCGTATGTCTGCCATCTGCGCCGCACAGGCGGGTATGGTGGCCGCGGGCCGTGAAGTCGAGATGCTCAGTGAGTGTCAGAAACGTCTTGCCCCTCCACCAGAGCCACCGCCCGCACCCGCCCCGGCGGCGAATACAAAGGGAGGCTCAG
>CAZKWK010000040.1:0-10690 GCA_964556335.1 uncultured Bordetella sp.
TCCGTGACATGATGCCTTACGCGTAAAGGAGCCAAACCATGCCTCGCGTAAAACGTGGTGTTACCGCCCGTGCCCGTCACAAAAAAATTCTCGCCCTTGCCAAGGGTTTCCGTGGCCGCCGCAATAATGTATTTCGGGTTGCCAAGCAGGCTGTCATGCGTGCCGGCCAGTATGCCTATCGAGACCGCAGAAATCGCAAGCGCGTATTTCGAGCGCTCTGGATCACCCGCATTAATGCGGCCTGCCGGGCGCAGGATATTACCTATAGCCGCTTTATCAATGGTTTGAAAAAGGCGGGTATCGAGATGGATCGCAAGGTCTTGGCCGATCTCGCAGTGACGGATAAGGCCGCGTTCGCAGCCGTCGTCACCAAGGCGAAAGCCGCGCTCGGTTAGTTTCCGTAGCTTTTCACAACCTCTAACCTCGGTTTCTGGTGATGGTCGAGCTCGATCAGCTCGTCTCGGAGGCAGTGTCTGCCTTCGAGGCGTGTTCCGACACCGCCTCCTTAGAGAATGCGAAGGCGCGTTTTTTGGGCAAGTCGGGCTCTGTTACTGAGCTGCTCAAAGGGCTCTCGGGTCTCGACCCGGATGCGCGTCGAACCCAGGGTGCCTTAGTCAATAAAGCGAAGGCAGCCATCGAGACGGCCCTGGCCAATCGACGCCAGGCCCTCGCAGAGCAGGCGTTGCAGGAAAAGCTCTCTGCAGAGGCTATTGACGTCACACTGCCTGGCCGCGGGCGTGGCGTAGGAACCATCCACCCAGTGATCAAGACCTGGCAACGCATCGAGGCGATTTTTCGATCGATCGGGTTCGATGTCGCGGACGGCCCCGAGATCGAAAATGACTGGACCAATTTCACTGCGCTGAACAACCCAGAGAACCATCCTGCCCGGTCCATGCAGGACACTTTTTACCTTGATCGCAATGACAGCAGCGGGCGCCCTCTGCTGTTGCGCACCCATACCAGTCCCATGCAGGTACGGTATGCCCGTTCGCACACGCCGCCCATTAAGGTTATTGCCCCGGGGCGTACCTACCGCGTCGACAGCGATGCCACCCACTCACCCATGTTTCATCAGGTAGAGGGACTCTGGCTCGGCGACTCGGTGAGCTTTGCCGACCTCAAGGGGCTGTATCACGATTTTCTGCAGCAGTTCTTTGACACCACAGACCTTGACGTACGCTTCCGTCCGTCGTTCTTCCCGTTCACTGAGCCATCTGCGGAGATCGACATGCGGTTTGGTACCGGCCCTCTACAAGGACGCTGGCTTGAGATCTCTGGCGCAGGGCAGGTACATCCGTCTGTGATTCGGCACTTCGGTTTCGATCCCGAGAAGGTGATTGGCTTTGCCTTTGGCAGTGGCCTTGAACGGCTCACCATGCTGCGCTACGGCGTCGCGGATCTGCGTCTATTCTTCGAGAACGACCTGCGTTTTCTTCGGCAGTTTCAGGGGCTCTAATCCATGCGTATCCCCGAGTTCTGGCTGCGTTCCTGGATCGATACGTCGGCCTCTGTAGAAGAAATCGCCGATGCGCTGACCATGGTGGGTCTCGAGGTGGAGGATCTCGAATCCGCAGCGCCCCCGTTTACAGGCGTGGTGCTCGCCCGTATTGAGTCGGCAGAAAAACATCCCGATGCCGATCGATTGCGTGTTTGTCGCGTGAATGCTGGGCCGGGCGCGGAGTCGCTACAGATTATCTGTGGCGCACCCAATGCCCGCGCGGGAATCTTTGTTGCCTGCGCGCGAGAGGGTGCCGTGTTGCCCGGTGACTTCAAGATTAAACGCGCAAAAATGCGCGGCGTCGAGAGTCAGGGGATGCTCTGTTCCTTGAAGGAGCTAGGGATCTCGGAGGAAGGGGCGGGCATTGTCGAACTCTCGCCCGAGCCCTCGATGGCCTTGGGCATGAATATTCGTGAGGTACTTGGTCTCGACGAGAAGACCCTAACGCTCAAGCTCACCCCGAATCGCCCCGACTGCCTGTCTGTCTTGGGCGTGGCAAGGGAATTGTCTGCGGTGTTAGGCGTGCCTCTGCGTACGCCGGATGCCTTGGCAGAAGGCGCACTCACCGGCCTGGCCTCCCTCATTACCCATCCACAGCAGCTGGCAACCGAATTTACGCCCGTCTGTCCGGTGGCCTCTAATCGGCAGTTCCCGATCTGGCTGCGTCCCGAGGCCGTCTCCGGCGCTCAGCCGCTATGCGGTCGGTTCTCAAGCCGGGTGATTGAAGGTGTCGATGCCAGCGTTGACACCCCTGCGTTTATCAAACGACGGCTCGAGGCGGTCGGGCAGCGTTGTATTTCAGTGCTGGTCGATATCTCGAACTACGTCATGCTCGAACTCGGGCGTCCTACCCATATTTTCGATCTCGATGCCCTGCGTCCCTTACCAGAGGGCGGTATCGAGGTACGCTGGGCGCGACCAGGAGAGTCTTTTGCCTTGCTCAATGGCCAGTCGCCGCTCTTGAACAACTACTTTGGGGTCATTGCAGACGCAGAAGGGCCGGTGGCGCTTGCTGGCATCATGGGCGGCGAGCGCACTGCGGTCTCGCCACAGACCAAAAATATCCTCATTGAGGCGGCTTTCTGGTGGCCCGATGCGGTGCGAGGCCGTTCCCAGCAGCTCAAGTTCGCCACCGATGCAGGCCATCGGTTCGAGCGGGGCGTGAGTGTTGCCACCACGACCGCCCATATCGAAATCATTACGGCCCTCATTCTGAAGATTTGTGGCGGCCGGGCAGGCCCCCTGCAAGACGACATACAGTCCATTCCGGCGCGTGAGGTAGTCACCATGCGTCGCAGTCGATGCGAGAAGATCATGGGGCGCCCGTATTCGGCCGCAGAAATCAGCCAGGTCTTCGAACGACTGCAACTCGCCTATCGACACGAGTCTCGCGATTCCGATGACGTCTTTTATGTGACGCCACCGGCAGAACGTTTCGACCTCGAGATCGAGGAAGATCTCATTGAAGAGGTCGCCCGCATCGTGGGCTTTGCCAATATCGGCGTGCGCTCCCCCACAGCGGAGCTTGCGCCTAAGATCCCTGCCGAAACAGCGCGTTCAACACACAGCCTGCGGCAGGCCTTGGTCTACCGAGACTTTCACGAGGTCGTTACCTACAGCTTTATTGAGCCGACACTCGCCGCACTTTTTGCTCGGCCAGACCAGCAGGTGGGCCTGCTCAATCCCATCGCAGCCCAGTATTCGGTAATGCGGCCCAGCCTGCTGCCGAGCCTCGTAAAAGTATTGCAAGACAATCTGGCACGGCAGGAGGCCCGCGTACGGGTCTTTGAGTTGGGGCGGGTCTTCTTTGCCGATCCTGCAATCCCCGACGACACACTCTCGGTCGCGGGAATTGACCAGCCTGTGCGGCTTGCTGCCCTGGCCTATGGCCCGGTCCATGACGAGCAGTGGGGCATTCAGGCTCGCCCAGTAGACTTTTACGACCTCAAGTCAGACCTCGATGCCTTAGTCGCACCACTTTCCCTCGAGTATGTGGCGATTGAGGCGCAGACCGGCTTAGGGTTTTTGCATCCAGGCATGGCAGCGGAGGTCTTTTTTCACGGCAAGAACATCGGATGGATTGGCGTCGTGCACCCGAGCCTGCAACAAGAATGGCAGATTCCGCAGCCCGTTGTGGCATTTGAAGTCGACGTTCGTTCCCTTTTGCACTGCCCTATGCCCACGCCGCAGACGCCGTCGAAGTTCCCGATGGTCATTCGTGACCTCGCTTTTGTGGTCTCAGCAGGGGTCACAGCAGGCCAGATCGCCACAGCAATTCTTCAGTCAAAACAAAATTCAAATCAATTGCTTAGCCTAAAAAACTTCAAGTGTTTTGACGAATATAGAGGGCAGGGCATTGCGGTGAATGAAAAAAGCCTTGCTTTCAGGTTTTACTTCCAAGATACTCTCCGTACGCTGGAGGATGCCGATATCGAACAGGCCATCGCGGTTATTGTTCGTGCAGTGCAGGAGGACTGCAAGGCAACGCTTCGGGTCGCTTAGGGTGATTTTGAAAAGAACGTCGCGTGGATTCGAGAGCCGTGTTTATAGAGAGTAAATCTAGCTTTGCAGAGGAGGCGGAAGTCGCTGGCGGGTCAGGGTCTGCCCTGACCAAGGCGGAACTCGCCGATATTCTCTTTGACCAGGTCGGACTCAATAAGCGTGAGGCCAAAGAGTTGGTCGATGCGTTTTTTGAGGAAATCCGCATTGCCTTGGTCCAGGGCGAACTCGTCAAGCTCTCCGGATTCGGTAACTTCCAGCTACGAGACAAATCCTCCCGCCCAGGTCGCAACCCCAAGACCGGCGAGTCCATTCCCATTTCTGCGCGCCGAGTCGTGACTTTTCATGCGAGCCAGAAGCTGAAGAATCAAGTTCAAGGGCTTCCAACCGATGCTGACTTTGTTGCGGATGAAGACGCCTAGGCTGCAGGTCGGCCCTCCGCAGGTCCCCGCGTTTGGTAACAGATGCGGTTACACTACGGCCATTCTGGAGGGGTTGCGTTGAGTTCTATTGTGCTGCCTGGCATACCATCAAAGCGCTATTTCACGATCGGTGAGGTCAGCGAACTTTGTCAGGTCAAGCCCCATGTTCTGCGGTATTGGGAGCAGGAATTTACCCAGCTCAAGCCGGTAAAGCGGCGTGGTAACCGCCGCTATTATCAGCACCATGAGGTGCTGCTCATTCGTCGCATTCGTGAGCTTCTCTACGAAGAAGGCTTTACGATCAACGGCGCAAGACACCGGCTTCTCGAAGGCAAACCTATCTCTGTTACTGACAAAACCTCTGCGTCGGTGACACCTCGTGAGGTGATAGCAAAGCCAATAGATGCGTTTGCTGATCAGGCCGCGGTGGGAATGTCGTTGTCCCCCGAACTGCGTAAAGAGCTCTTAGAAATCTTAAAAATCCTACGTCCTAACCGCGCCCCTGGTTGAGGGGCCCTGTGTTAGACTCTCGCCTTCGGTCGGGGCGTAGCGCAGCCTGGTAGCGCACTTGCATGGGGTGCAAGGGGTCGGATGTTCGAATCATCTCGCCCCGACCAATCATCAACACCTCTCATATCCCCCCCAGCGGTTCTCTTTACCGCGCGAGTCAGAACCCACCACGGGTTGATTGCCCACACTTTCTTCTGCTTCGACCCCAGGAGGGTTGACGAATTCTCGACAACAGGGTAGTCTCCGGACATACTATTCGCCCAAAGTCTGAGGCATATCATGAAGTTACCAAGATTTATTTACGTTTTTGTTTTGCTTTTTGGCGGGCTGCTTGGCCAGGCCTCCGCGCAATCCTGCTCGGAATCGCTGACGATTCGATTTTCCGATGGCACCCGAGGCTGCTTTAACGAACTCTGGTTTGCAGATCGCGTGCCCTGGGAATACAAGCATTCACTGATCACCTTGGTCCACCTGAACTACCCCAGCCAGGGCTACGCAGTGGCCATGTCTAAGAGCTCACGGGCAGATCAGTCCCATTTCGCGTTCATTACCTTTCCGCGTGTGCCAGGCGTCTCCACGGTACGCGCTCAATTAAGTCAACAAGTGCTGCAAGATTGCCAGCGCACAGGTGAGCAGTGCACGCTCGCGATTTTCGATGGAGAGGTACAGATTGAGACGGTCTCTGCCCGCAACACGCCGGAGTCGATTCGCTCGCTGATCGGTGCAGCCCAGGCCAAGGCCCAAGACGACGCAGCCCAGATTGCACGACTCAACGAAGAGATTCAGTCTCTGCAGAATCAGAAGAAGTCTCTGATGCTGAAGATGGAAGAAAAAACAAAGGCTCTCGAGCAGAAGCATGAGCAGGCGTTGCGCGTATCACGCGCCAAATCTGACCAAGACCTGTCGGCAGCGCGAAAGGAGATTGCTCGTCTTAAGGGGGCCATCGCAGCCAAAGACAAGCAGTTGCTCGAAGCAGAAACAAAGCGACAGGCAGCTGAGAAGGCGCGAGAGCAGGAAATTATCGGGTTGAGAAACGACCATGCCCAAAAAGCCGCCGCCCAAGACACGAAGATTTCCGGGCTTCAGGCGACCAATAAGGCGCTGCAGGAAGAAATCACGCGGCTTCGGTTAGATCTTGCAGCAGCGGCAACCTCCGCGCCGCAGGCAGCCGTATCGACCGTGACATTACCAGGCGCCGTGCCTGCGCCTGCCTCGGCGATCGCCCCGTCGGGAGACTCCAACGCGGTACGGTGGAACCTTCCCCCAGGCGAGTGGACAGCCGTTCGGGGCCTGCTCCCGCTGCAGCAACAGCAATTCTGTCAGGCTGTGAGCAGCTACAACCAAGACGTGTTCGCCGCCCAGAATTTGCGTAATGAGGTTCGACTGACGGTGGCTAAGACCCGCCGCGATACCGCGCTCAGCACCATTGCCCCCGATCGCCGGTTTCATAACTGGGTAGTACAGGTGAAGAGCCTTCGGCTTGCAAAAGATGGCTCTGCCTCTGTCGTACTTGGGCTGCCATGCGGCGTAGCCTTTGGGTCCCTCGCCTGTGGCTCAGAGATTCGCGGCACGATACCGGCGTCTTCAGCATTGTTTCAGCAAGTGGCCGACCTTGGGGTAGGAGACTTCTTGGTAGACGTCTCCGGTGTGATCCTCTCGCAGAACACCCTTGGGCTACCCGCAGCGCCGTCATGGCCCGGAATTCCCGCCTCGGGCCACTGTGATGCGGGCGTACTTGACCCGGGTGTGAGCGAGTTCTTTGTGGTGGCGCTCGAGTCCTTCGCCAAAAAACGCTAGGGCCTAGGCACAGGGCTTCAGCACAGGCTTCTGCCGACATGACGGGTCAACCCACTGCCCCCGCGTCGCTTGCGCGGCGTTCGAGTACTCCCGAGATGTTTCTCCTCGGGGTATTTCGCATTGTCTTGCTCATCGTCATGACCGCATCTTTGGTTGGTGGACTCGGGCTTGGCATTTATGCAGTGTCGATGTACACCCACAAGCCCGCGCCATCACCCGAACCCGCGCCAGTCTCTGTAGAAGGAATCCGGACGGAGCAATTTTTGACCCTGATTGACCCGCCCGATAAGTCGCAAGATAAGGCCCAGGCGGCCACCGCGGGTCCTGCGCCAGGGCCCACCGGTACGTCCACTAGTGCCTCCCCAGGCCCCACATTGCAGTATCTTGAAGATGTCACTGTGCTGTACCGCTGTCTCGTGGACTTCACCAAGGCCGCCGGGATCGACACCGCGGAAGCGAATCTTGAGAACGCCTCTCGCCAGATCGAAGCCTATCGACTTGAAATACAGAAGGTTGCCGACGCCTCCCCGAGTAGAGGCGCCGCCTGGGTAAAAGACGCAGCACGGTTTGTCTGCGACGTGGTGCAGACCCCGCGCATGATCGTTCTGCAAAAGGAAGGCAAGGTGGAATCGGTAGCCTCGCGGATTCTAAATTTCCATGTGCAAGAGTGGGATCAGCGCCAGGCAGAGAAGAAGCAAAAGGATGCAATGGCCGCGCAGAAGAGCGCGCAAGAACGTGCAAAGCAGGTGGCTGCCGAAGAGCGCGCCAAAGGTGAGGCCCTACGACTCCTGATGATCGCGGGAGCTGCGCTTGCTACCTTCATGGCGCTTGCGGTATTTCTCATTCTTGTGCGCATTGAATTGAGCCTGCGGGCGATGGCATCAAGCGCTGCGCGTCCGTTCTAGCGCTTCGCGGGCCGGCACCTGACGCGGTGTCCACTAAGTTTTCCTACCTGCGTGTAAGACTTCTGTTACAGTCTTTTCTGTTCGCAGTCGTGTGAACAGCCTGTCATGGTGCCCATCTAGCGTGGGATAAACGGGAAGTTGGTGAGAATCCAACACTTTCCCCGAAACAGTAACGGGTGTCTGGCTCTTCGGTGTGCTGTCGCTACAGCCATCGGTCACTGGATTCTTCGCGCAACAGTGGTTTGCGCGGCATCTGGGAAGGCGAGCACAGACAGCATTCGCCCGCTGGCATACGCTGGTGGCGGGTGCTAAGCCCGAAGTCTGGATACCGGCCTTTCAGGATGACCTCTGTTTGTCGCTTCGGGGGGTGGGCGGCCTGAAAGGATAACCCTTGAAGGTTTTGCATCTTGCGCTGATTGCCGCATTGGCTCCTGTGACGGCTGTCCAGGCCGATGCCACGACCCAGCTTGCCCCTGTCGTGGTTACTGCAAGCCGCTCCGTCGAGAGCGTCGCAGTCGTACCCCAGTTTGTTGAAGTCTTTGATCGGGAAAGCATTCGTGCCTCTGGACAGACTAATATTCCTGATTTTTTGAAGTCAATAGGCGGGCTAGAGGTACGCACCACCAATGCCGGTGCTCTGGGTATCAACGCGACCGTGGATATGCGGGGCTTTGGCGCTAGTGCGAAAGACAACACGCTTGTTTTGCTGAATGGCGAGCGGCTTAACCCCATCGATGGTTCACTCATTCCGTGGGATCGAATACCCGTTGCGGCTGTCAATCGCATCGAGGTTATTCATGGGTCTGGGGGCGTGGAGTATGGGGATCGTGCGGTAGGCGGCGTGGTCAACGTGATTACAGACAGTGCCCTTGATAGCGAGCACCGTGCTGAAGTCCTGATAGGGTCGCATGGTCTGAAAGGACTCTTTCTATCCGTAGGGAAGGCGGCAGAACGCTCCGCCAGCCATATCCATGTTGAAGAACAACGGGAAGACGGCTGGAGAGAAGGGTCGCGCGCAAAGCGCACCTCGATAAACCTGACACAACGTTATGAGTTAAGAGATGCGGGTCACCTTGCAGCAAGTCTGCAACTAGGGAAGCGCACGTTCTACAGCCCGGGCGGGGTATTAGGAAAAGTGGGGCAGGGTGATCGCAATCGTCCTAAGTTCAACAATGTGGACGATCGGACCGACTCTGACGCCTATAGGCTCAGTCTGCAGAGTAGTCAGGTTCTTCAGAGCTGGACGCTACGAAACCGGTTCTGGATCTACGATCGATCAGATCTGCAGGCAACCCCTTTCGCGACGACAGCGGTAAAGCGCATCGATCTCGCGAAGCAGGGGTGGGGCCTATCATCTGAGGTGACTGGCGCGTTTACGCAACTCACCCGTATCGTCTTCGGCGCTGATGTCTCCCAAGATCAGGCAACGTACAAGCCCAATACTGGCGATCTGCAGGATGCAAGGCTAGACAACCTTGGCATTTTTGGGTCCCTGAGAAGAGAACTCGCTCCAGGGCTTCTTGGCTCGTTGGGTACTCGATTTCAGACGCAACATGCAACTGCCTACGATTTCACTGCTGGCGTAGGAGCAAATCGTGCAAAGAAGCATCAACAAGCATGGGCATATGAAGCCGGCGTCATTTGGGCTGATTCACCAATGGCAGATAAGGTCTCCGTTGCGTATGCACATGGCTATCGCTTTGCCAATACGGATGAGTTTTGGGGCAGCCAATATGGGCCTGGCCCAGGATATGAACTTCAGAGGGTCTTCACCGGAATATTGAAGCCACAGAAATCCGATAGCCTAGACCTGACCTTCGATTGGGAGTCAACGGCGGACCAATTGACCGCAAACTTTTTTGTCCTAACGACGAAAGATGAGATTCGCTATTGTGTGCTGGCGTCCTGTGACTATGGCTCAAATATCAATGCACCACGGATTGAACGCAAGGGTCTCAATCTCCGTCTTCGGAAGCCGCTTTACAAAAGTCTCGTGCTAAACACGCGTGCAACCCTACAGAACGCCGAGTTTGCGCGAGGCGAACTGTCGGGTAAGAAGGTTCCCTTGATTCCCGAGACGCTTGCGGGGCTCGCTTTAGAAGGGGAGATCACCGCATCCATCAAGGGCTCAGTGGCCATGTCTTATGTGGGTAGCCAGCGCTACGAGGGCGACGAAGGCAATACCCTTGCGCGCATTCCTTCTTACACCGTATCAGACCTCAGCCTAACGAGAACTGTGGGTCCTTGGTCGCTGCGCGGATCAATCAATAACCTATTTGACCGCAGGTTTGCATCGTGGGGAGGATACGGATTCGTCAATCTCAGCCCGACAAGCGCAGGCTTTAACTACTACTACTACCCCGCAAGCCCTCGGTCTCTCTATCTGAGTATCGCGCGCTCGTTTTAGGTGACAAAAGGGCTTACGTTGCGTCGTGTCGAGGGGTACACAAAGGGCGTCTCTGACGTTATAATTAAATAATAACAATACCTGAGATGACGTTCATGCCCCAAAAAACCGCCATTCGTCGCATCGGAAACTCCCGCGGAGTGATTCTACCGGCCTCGGTTTTGCATGAAATCGGTGCATCAGAGGCGCTCAATCTGTCGATTGAGAATGGCCGCATCATCTTGGAAGCAACCCGTGAACCCCGCAAGGGCTGGTTCGATAACGCGATCGGTTACCAGGCAACAGAGGAAGAACGCGCATGGGAGTCTGCACCGCTCTCCGACGACTCAGAGTGGGTCTGGTAATGGCTGGTAAGCAAATCAAACCTCCCGCGGTTGCGCAACGCCTGCGACCCGCAGCAACATCAGCAAAAATGCAGGTTCAAGACCCAGGTCTTGGATTCCCTGAACCACTTCAGGCACAAGTGTGGTGGCTTGACTTCGACCCCTCTGTTGGCACCGAAATTCGCAAACGACGGCCCGCCCTCATCGTTTCACCCAACGATCTCAACAGAAATCTGCCCCGCGTCATCGTCGCGCCGCTCACCACCCACGGCAGGCCGCTGGGTTGCCGACCAGAGGTACGCTTTAAGGGTAAGCGGGCACGCATA
>CAZKWK010000040.1:10700-15239 GCA_964556335.1 uncultured Bordetella sp.
GCTCCGTAGACAAGTCCCGACTCGTAAGCCCCATCGGAAAGATCGAGATAGACCTTTGGAAGCCCGTCCTCTTAGAAATGTTCGCGTAACGGACGTACCGCTACAAAAACTTCGACTAGTGCAAATGCTGACCCGCTGGTTCACCCTCTTCGGGAAGTTCGGCATGCACCATCTCCCCATCAAGGTTGGGATACAGGGGAGCGCCACAGTCCTCGCAGTACTCCATGGGCAACCGCTGCCGAAGAAATTCGACCCGCTGAACCCCAGCCTCCTTGAGCGTGGACTCAATTTCTTCCACTACATCACTCATCTCGTCTTCGGCACCCAGCAGCGGCCAGACCACCCCATGCACCACGTCTTCGTCGTTACTGACCAAAAACGAGATGCGGTACTCCTCAAGTTGTCGGTTGTAGCAGCCCGCCACCACGGCTGAGAGCATGGGCGCGGTGATGCCCAAGGTGGTGGTGAGAAAGGCCACGGAAGCGGTCACCGAAAACGGCCGTGCCGCTCGATCAGCGTCTCTGCAGGCGACGTAATAGGCGCGTGGCAGCATAGGCTCAAACCCGCAGGCAGGCAGCAGATGGGTAAGACTCTCCTGAGCAGCCTTTCTCCAGGCGGCTAAGACTTCGTCGCGTGTGAGGATGCTCTCCTGCCAACGAAAGATTGACTGGCCCTGGGGAACACTTGCCACTCCAAGTACGTACCGTTGATCAGCAAGGAACTGTGCCGTCTCGCCGACGGATTGCGCATTGATTGCAAGATGGCCTTTGGGCAGGCTCTGGGCCAAAGACAATCGCAACTCGGCAGTCTCTCCAAAACTCGACGGCAGCTGGTCGGGAGAAAAAAAGTAGTTCGCAAGCGCAATGTCTGCTTGGTCGGAGAAGACATGCTCTGCGAGTGCCGCCTTTAGCTCGGCCAAGACCGTGTCGCTAACCGAGCGAGTAGGCAGTGGCAGACGAGACCAGGCTAAGACCGGTGCCGCAAACAACAAGAGGTCGCGTGGTCCGTCACTTGTGGAGACCGTGCTGTGCTCTACGCGCCCTTCGATGGCGTCGGCCAACTCCTCATAGGCCCGCGATTCCCGGTCGGCAAGCCGATCGAGCGCAGCATTGAGCGAACCCTCATCCCCTTGCTCCAGTAGCGTGTCTATTTCCTGGTCTAGACGGTGCTCCCAGAAACGATCCTCTGCACGACTCCCGGAGAGCGCAAGGCCCTCCGCAAGCTGAATAAGAAGATCCGCTTCGCGGGAGGCGCGACCGCGTCGTGAGGAAGGGGATGTTTTCATAAAGAGGTCTAGGCTGCCATGAGTTCGCGAAGCACAAAGGGCAGAATACCCCCGTGTTGGAAATAATCTACTTCGATCGGCGTATCGATTCGGCAGAGCGCCGTGAACTGCATCTTGGTGCCATCTTTACGGGTGACCGAGACCACCAGATCTTGCTGAGGCGAGAGGCCTGCAGGAATATGGATGCCGTAGACCTCGGTACCATCGAGCTGCAACGACTGGGCGGAGTCATTGCCCTTAAACTGCAGCGGCAGTACACCCATGCCCACCAAGTTAGAGCGGTGGATACGCTCGAATGACTTGGCAATGACCGCGCGCACACCAAGCAGCTGGGTGCCTTTGGCAGCCCAGTCGCGGGATGACCCCGTTCCGTATTCCTCCCCGCCGATGACCACGGTAGGAACACCCGCCTTCATGTAGGCTGTGGCCGCATCGTAGATAAATACCTTCTCCCCCGAGGGTTGCATGAGGGTGAGGCCACCTTCTTCGCGGCTCCCATCGGCCTTGGGCGGCAGCATGAGGTTCTTGATGCGTACGTTGGCAAAGGTGCCACGCACCATCACATCATGGTTGCCGCGTCGCGAGCCGTAGCTATTGAAGTCGGCCTTGACCACGCCGTTATCCACCAGATACTTACCGCCTGGCGAGGCCTCTTTAATCGAGCCCGCTGGGGAGATATGGTCTGTAGTCACCGAATCTCCAAGAATCGCCAAGGCGCGGGCGCCCTGAATGCTCCCCGAGGAGGATGGCGACATCGAGAAGCCGTCAAAGAAGGGCGGCCGCGCAATATAGGTGGACTTGGGCCAATCATAGACCTGTCCCGCGGTACCTTTGATGTTGTTCCAGAGGTGATGGTCTTTGGTAAGGTCACCGTACAGCCGTTGGAAGGTCTGTGGATCACGGGCATAGCCCATGACGGCCGCCACCTCATGGCTCGACGGCCAGATGTCTTTCAGAAATACCGGGCCATCCTTGCCCTGTCCGAGCGGCTCGGTATTGAGGTCTTTCTGCACCGAACCCGCAATCGCATAGGCCACTACCAGGGGAGGCGAGGCCAAATAGTTAGCCCGCAGATTGGGGTGAATACGCGCCTCGAAGTTACGGTTGCCTGAAAGCACCGCCGCACAGACCAAGTCTTCTTTCACGATGGCATCGTTGAACTCGGGTGCGAGGTCTCCCGCATTTCCAATACAGGTGGTGCAGCCATAGGCCGCCACGCTAAACCCGAGCTGCTCGAGATAGGGCAGCAGGCCTGCCTTGGTGAGGTACTCGGTGACCACCCGACTACCTGGGGCCAGGGAGGTCTTGATGCGCTTATTGACTGTAAGACCTTTCTCCACCGCCTTCTTCGCAAGTAGCCCTGCAGCCAGCAGCACCCCGGGGTTTGAGGTATTCGTGCACGAGGTAATCGCAGCAATCAGCACATCGCCGTGGCCCAAGTCGGTTGTGCCCGCCTTGACGCGCTTCGTTAAATCCGCCGCGGGCTTTGCAAAGCCGTTCTCCGCGATGGGTTTGCTAAAGAGTTCGGCAAAGGTCTTCTTCATAGACGACAACTCGATGCGGTCTTGTGGCCGCTTCGGGCCGGCCAGCGAGGGCTTAATGGTGGAGAGATCCAGTGCGACAACCTTGGTGTAGTCGATCTGTCCCTGACGGGGAATACCAAAGAGATTCTGTGCCTTGAAGTAGGCTTCAAAAGCCTCCACCTCGGCGGCGGTGCGACCCGTAGCCTTCATGAAGTCGACCGTGACCGCATCGACGGGGAAGAAGCCCATGGTTGCGCCATATTCAGGCGCCATGTTCGCGATGGTGGCGCGATCTGGTAGCGATAGCGTTTCTGTGCCTTCGCCAAAAAACTCCACAAACTTACCCACCACTTTTTCTTTGCGCAGCATCTCGGTGATCGTGAGTACCAGGTCTGTCGCCGTGGTGCCCTCCGGTAGCTTGCCGGTGAGATTCACACCAATGACATCGGGGGTGAGGAAATACAGTGGCTGACCAAGCATCGCGGCCTCTGCCTCAATACCGCCAACACCCCAGCCCACCACGCCAATACCGTTAATCATGGTGGTATGGCTGTCGGTACCGACGAGCGTATCAGGATAGCTGATGTTGTTCTTGGTGTGAATGCCACGTGCAAGGTACTCCAGATTTACCTGGTGCACGATGCCAATACCGGGGGGCACGACCTTAAAAGTATCAAAGGCCTGCATGCCCCACTTCATGAATTGGTAGCGCTCTTCGTTGCGCTGAAACTCAAGCTTCATGTTCAGATCGAGAGCATCCTTAGACCCATAGTGGTCAATCATCACGGAGTGGTCGACGACCAGATCGACAGGTACCAGGGGCTCAATGAGCTTCGGGTTCTTGCCCATGCTGTGGGCCACATTGCGCATGGCGGCGAGGTCGGCCAGCAGGGGCACACCTGTGAAGTCTTGCAGGACCACACGCGCCAAAACAAAAGGAATTTCATCGACGCGATCGGCGGAGGGTTTCCAATTGGCGAGCTGGCGCACATGGTCCTCCGTTACCTTCTTACCATCGCAGTTGCGCAGTACCGATTCGAGCACGATGCGAATCGAGACAGGGAGCCGGGAAATCGGGCCCACGCCGGCCTTCTCGAGGGCGGGCAGGCTGTAGAACTTGTGGCTTGCGCCGGAACTAGTCTTGTAGTCCTGGAAAGTGTTATGCAGATTGTGTGACATGGTCAAAACGCTCCCTAAGGTGTGTAAATTCTGTAGCTAAAAGAATGCTGCTTCCGCTTCGGAAGGCATGGCCCGGTGCATCGCGCGGGCTTTTTTTAGTAGTGTCCAAAAATACCGATAACTGGCCCGATCGTGCAGCTTCCCCCCAAAGGCAATGGGCCCCCAGTCATTGGCCTGGGCAGCCAACAACAAGGTGGCCGCTGCTGCGATCTCCACATCGTCGGGCGCAAAGGCCTCGACAATGGGTCCGATCTGCCCCGGGTGAATACTCCACATGCGCAAAAATCCCATCTGGCGCGCCTGACGTGCATCTGAGAGTGTCTGCGCGATATTTGCGAAGTCTACCGTGGGATTGTGGGTGGGCGTGATTCCGGCGGCATGACACGCCGCGAGAATCTCGACCTTGGCCCGACGCAGCAGAGGATGGTCAAACTGCCCAGGGCTGTGCATAACCTCGGCAGATAAGGCACCGTGGTGCGCGCTGGTGAAATCCATCTGCCCAAACGACAAGTACCGTACCTCTGGCAAGGCGGCGAGCTCAAAGGCCTGCTT
>CAZKWK010000041.1:0-15192 GCA_964556335.1 uncultured Bordetella sp.
GGATGGACGGGGTAGTGGTCATCGGCGGCTGCGACAAAAACATGCCGGGCGGCATGATGGCGATTGCCCGCACCAATGTGCCCGCCATATACGTCTACGGCGGCACGATTAAGCCCGGCCATCACAAAGGCAAAGACCTCACCATCGTGTCGGCGTTTGAGGCAGTAGGTGAGTTCACCGCCGGGCGCCTCAGCCCAGAAGACTTCAAGGCCATTGAACAAAAGAGCTGTCCGGGGTCGGGCTCGTGCGGCGGTATGTACACGGCCAACACCATGAGTTCGGCCTTTGAAGCCATGGGCATGAGCCTGCCGTACTCGTCAACCATGGCCAACGAGGACGATGAAAAAATCGCCAGCGCCGCAGAGTCAGCCCGCGTGCTTGTAGAGGCCATTAAAAAAGGGATTAAGCCGCGCGACATCATCACCAAAAAGAGCATCGAAAATGCCGTCACGGTGATCATGGCCACGGGCGGCTCCACCAATGCCGTACTGCATTTTCTGGCGATTACGCACGCTGCAGAAGTCGAATGGTCCATCGACGACTTCGAGCGCATTCGCCGCCGCACGCCTGTGTTCTGTGATCTCAAGCCCTCGGGTAAGTACGTGATCACTGAGTTGCACAAGGTGGGCGGAATCCCGCAGGTCATGAAGATGCTGCTCAATGCGGGGCTGCTGCATGGCGACTGCCTCACGATTACCGGTAAGACTATTGCCGAGACCCTGAAAGACGTGCCCGACCAACCACCGGCGGGGCAAGACGTGATTCGGCCCATCGATCAGCCGATCTACAAAGAAGGCCATCTCGCGATTCTCAAGGGGAACCTGTCGCCCGAGGGCTGCGTGGCGAAGATCAGCGGCCTGAAGAACCCCGTGATCACGGGGCCTGCGCGGGTCTTTAACTCCGAAGACGACGCGATGGCCGCGATCATGGACCGCAAAATCAAGGCGGGCGATGTGGTCGTCATTCGTTACGAAGGCCCGAAGGGCGGGCCTGGCATGCGCGAGATGCTCGCGCCCACCTCAGCCCTCATCGGCCAGGGGCTCGGCGAGTCGGTGGGGCTCATCACCGATGGGCGCTTCTCAGGCGGTACCTGGGGCATGGTGGTAGGTCACGTGGCCCCCGAGGCCTTTGTGGGTGGCCCGATCGCCCTTATTGAAGAAGGGGATTCGGTCACGATCGATGCCCACAAACTCCTTATTCAGCTCAATCTTCCTGAGGCTGACATCGCCCGACGAAAGGCTGCCTGGCAGCAGCCCAAGCCCCGCTACGCGCGGGGCGTATTGGCCAAGTTTGCGGCCCTGGCCTCCACCGCGAGTCGGGGGGCCGTGACCGACCCGGACGCCTCTCTCCTATCAGGGAAATAAAGGCTCTGCGTGGAAGATGTTTTACAATATGCAGGTTTTTACATAAACCTTACATTTCAATGCTCTGGAGGAGAATTATGCGTTCCTTAGTTCTTGCTGCGTCCCTGTTGGCGATGACGGCTGGCGTTCAGGCCAGCCCCGAAATGCTCAAGAAGTACAACTGCACTGCCTGCCACGCCAACGACAAGAAAATGGTCGGACCGGCCTACAAAGACGTCGCCGCCAAGTATGCGAGCGACGCTGCCGCTGCCGACAAGCTGGCCAAGAAAATCAAAGCCGGAGGCTCGGGCGTCTGGGGTCCGATTCCCATGCCGGCGCAGCCCAATGTCTCCGAGGCCGATGCGTTGGCGATTGCCAAGTACATTATGACCATCAAGTAAAACCCTAGCTAGGTTTTAGAGAAGCTGTGTTACAAACCCCTGTCGCTCTCCGGCAGGGGTTTTTGTTTTTATGGACATTTTTCTTCAGCAGATCCTCAACGGCCTGGTTCTAGGCAGCGTTTATGCCCTTGTGGCCCTGGGCTACACCATGGTCTATGGCATTCTGCAACTCATCAACTTCACCCACGGTGAGGTACTGATGATTGGCGCCATGGTGAGCCTCACCATGGTGATGCTGTTGCAGTCGATGTTCCCCGAACTCAATGGGCTCTGGATCATGGTGATGGCCCTAGTGGTCACCATTCCGGTCTGCATGATTCTCTCGGCCACGATCGAACGCGTGGCCTATCGCCCCTTACGGAATGCGCCCCGTCTTGCGCCGCTCATTACCGCCATCGGCCTCTCCATCGTCTTACAGACGCTTGCCATGATGATCTGGGGCCCGAATCCCAAGGTCTTTCCAGACCTCCTGCCCACCACCCCCATTGAGATCGGCGGCGCCTTCCTGGCACCCAAACAGCTGCTCATTTTGGTGGTCTCTGCAGTGCTCATGGCCGGTCTCATCATTCTGATTCAGACGACCTCTATGGGGCGGGCGATGCGGGCTGTCTCGGAGAACCCCAAAATTGCGCTGCTCATGGGTATCAACCCCGACCGCATCATCGCCATCACCTTCATGATCGGCGCGGCCCTCGCAGCCGTGGCCGGCATGCTTGTGGCCATGAACTACAACATCGTGCACTTCACCATGGGCTTTATTCCTGGGCTCAAGGCCTTTACGGCGGCAGTGCTTGGCGGCATTGGTAATGTGCCGGGCGCGGTACTTGGTGGCCTGCTTCTGGGCATTATCGAAAGCCTCGGTGCGGGATATATCGGCGATATCACAGGCGGCTTTCTTGGCAGCCATTACCAGGATATCTTTGCTTTTGCCGTGCTGATTATTGTTCTGCTCTTCCGCCCCTCCGGGCTTCTGGGGGAACGGGTGGCAGACCGCGCCTGAATCACTTCACACGTCTAACTACGATGCCGTCGCTGCAAATTTCCTGGACCCGTCGCAACGCCATGATTGGGGTTGTGCTGCTCGGGCTCGCCCTGGTGCTGTTGCCCTTTGTCGCAGGCGCCTTTGGCAACGCCTGGATTCGTATTCTTGCCTTTGCCATGCTCTATGTGATGCTTGCCCTGGGCCTGAATATTGTCGTGGGCTATGCGGGGCTGCTCGATCTTGGCTATGTCGCCTTCTATGCCGTAGGCGCCTACATGTATGCGTTGCTGGCCTCCCCGCATCTCTTTGAGCAGTTCGAATGGATTCGGCAGACCTTCCCCGATGGGCTACACAGTTCCATCTGGATGGTGGTGCCCTTGTCGGCCGCACTGGCCGCCCTCTTTGGGGTACTCCTGGGCTTTCCGGTTCTGCGCCTGCGCGGTGACTACCTGGCCATCGTCACCCTCGGCTTTGGCGAGATCATTCGCATTTTTCTTAACAACCTTAATTCACCCATTAACTTTACGAATGGGCCTCAGGGCATCAACAAGATCGACCCGGTGCAGATTGGCGGAATCAGCTTTGGCAAGACCCTCGACCTGGGCTTTGTCTCATTGCCCTCAGTGCAGCTCTACTACTACCTCTTTCTGGTGCTCACCGTAGCGGTGGTGGTCATCAGTATTCGCCTGCAAGACTCACGCATTGGACGGGCCTGGATGGCCATTCGCGAAGACGAGATCGCCGCGAAGGCGATGGGCATCCATACCCGCAATGTCAAGCTCCTGGCCTTTGCCATGGGCGCGAGCTTTGGTGGCGTCTCCGGCGCCATGTTTGCCGCATTCCAAGGCTTTGTCTCCCCAGAGAGCTTTGTACTCATGGAGAGCATCGTGATCGTGGCCATGGTGGTCTTGGGTGGCATGGGCAATGTCGCCGGCGTGGTGCTCGGGGCCATTCTGCTCTACGCCATTCCCGAAATCCTGCGGCTCATCGCCCGCCCCCTACAGATGGCGATCATCGGGGAAGAGGTCATCGCGCCGGAGGCGCTGCGTATGCTGCTCTTTGGCCTTGCGATGGTGCTCATCATGCTGTATCGGCCCCATGGCCTCATCGGACGCCGCCATGCCTGAGACACCGTCCTCCCACACAAAAACGATGGAAACCCCCATTCTGAGGGCCTCGGGCGTGAGTAAGCGGTTTGGCGGCCTCACCGCTCTCGACGGGGTCTCTATCGCCATTGAACCCGGGCAGATTTACGGACTCATCGGGCCCAATGGCGCCGGTAAGACCACCTTCTTCAATGTCATTACCGGGCTCTATACCCCCGATACCGGCGAGTTTCTACTCAACAGCGTGCCCTACACCCCCACGGCAGTGCATCGGGTGGCCGAGGCTGGTATTGCCCGTACCTTCCAAAACATTCGGCTCTTTGCCGAAATGACGGCCCTCGAAAATGTCATGGTGGGGCGCCATGTTCGTACCCACGGGCTGCATGCGGGCGTCATGGGGGCCATCTTCAGAACCGCAGCTTTTAAGGCCAGTGAGGCCGCCATCAAGGAGCGGGCCCATGCCCTCTTAAAGTACGTGGGCATCGACCGCTACGCCCGTTCGCTCGCCCGAACCCTCTCCTACGGCGATCAGCGTCGGCTCGAGATCGCACGGGCATTGGCCACCGAGCCCCTGCTGCTGGCGCTTGACGAGCCCGCAGCAGGCATGAACGCCACTGAGAAAAACGGACTGCGCGACCTCCTTCGGCAGATTCAGGCCGATGGAAAGACCATCCTTCTGATTGAGCATGATGTAAAGCTCGTTATGGGCCTATGCGATCGTGTCACCGTGTTGGACTACGGCAAGGTGATTGCGCAAGGTCTGCCCTCCGCGGTGCAGTCCAATGCAGCGGTGATCGAGGCCTATCTCGGGACCCAGGCACACGCATGACGACAACCCCTTTTCTGCGTATCGACGCGCTGCAGGTCCGCTACGGCGGCATTCAGGCGGTTAAGGGCATCTCCTTTGAGGTGCATCAGGGTCAGACCGTGGCCCTCATTGGCGCCAACGGTGCCGGTAAGACGTCCACCTTGAAGTCCATCACGGGGCTCATCCCCAAGGCTGCGGGCCAGATATGGTTTGAAGGCCAAGACATCACCGCACTACCGGGCCATGCGCTACCGGGCCATGGCCTCATCATGGTTCCCGAGGGGCGCGGCATCTTCACCCGCATGACCATCATGGAGAACCTGCTCATGGGGGCGGAGTGCCGTCGCGGCGAGGCCGCACGGAAAGCCGAGATTCAGGCAGATCTAGAGGCACAGTTCGAGCACTTTCCCCGACTCAAAGAGCGGGCCAAGCAGCTTGCCGGAACGCTCTCTGGTGGCGAGCAACAAATGCTTGCGATGGCACGGGCCTTGATGGCCCGGCCTCGACTGCTGCTTCTTGATGAGCCTTCCATGGGCCTCTCGCCCATTATGGTGGACCGTATCTTTGAGGTGGTACGCAGCATTTCTCAGGCAGGGACCACCCTGCTATTGGTTGAGCAGAATGCACGACTCGCCCTGCAGACGGCCGACTACGGCTATGTGCTGGAGTCTGGCCTGATTACCCAAGAGGGTACGGGTGCAGAACTCCTCGACAGCCCGGCTGTGCGTGCTGCGTACCTTGGAGAAGAGACGGCGTGATCGGTGCGCTGCCGGCCCGTTTTCGGCAGCCTCGGGTGGGTCTGGTGGGCTTCGGAGACATCGGCCGCAGAATTCTCACCCAGCGGGTAGAGGCGGCCACCACCACCTCTTGGGGTGTCTTGCCAGCGCGTGTTCTCTGTGTGGCCCGCAGCCTCTCGCGTCCAGAATCCACAAGCACAGATCCTGAAGAGGCGATTCTTCTTGGCAGAGACCTCAAAGCCCGACGCAGTCTGTCTGGGCGACAGATTGTGTTGCTGGGCTGGAATCTCGATACACGGGCGTTGTGTCGGCGACTCGCCTCAGTAGTCACCCATTGGATTGTGCTCTGCCCCCCCTCGGAGTCGGGGCCCACTGACAGGCCGCAAGACCTACGGAGTCGACGGCTCGCGAGCGCAATTCGTCGGGAGACCCCTCAGATAACTGCCCTCCCGCGAGGAGTCTATGTCAGCACCACGGGCGTCTATGGCGATCATCAGGGCGCGCACGTGGATGAAACGAGCGCCTGCCGAACACGTCAACCGCGTTCGCTACGCCGACTTGATGCGGAATCGGCCTGGCGGGGCCTCGGCTTTCACCTCTTGCGTGTGCCCGGAATCACCACGGAGGAGAAGCTGCCGGTAGATCGCATTCGTGCCGGTGCCCGTATGCTGCGTCCAGAAGACGACGTCTTCACCAACCATATTCATGCCGACGACCTCGCAGCCATCTGCTGGGTAGCCCTCTGGCGGGGACGCCCGGGGCGAATTACGAATGCGGTCTGCGGCGGAAGTATGGCCCTCGGAGATTATTACGACCGAGTTGCTGATGCCGCCAGACTGCCGCGGCCACCGCGCCTCTCGCGCAGTGCATTCACACAGGCGGTCGCCCAGGGCGAGATCAGCCCAATGACCGCAAGCTTTATGCAAGACTCTCGCCGTGTGGTGTCACAACGGCTACAGGCAGAACTCCGGGTTCAGCTTCGCTATCCCGCGATAGACGACATCATCGCCCGGCGCTTCGGTGGACGACCGCGCGCCTAACGAATCAGAAGCCCCGCCCCCGCCTCTGCCGTGCCAATGCGGCATGCCGCAAAGCCATGGTCTGCAAAGATTTTCTCTACCCTGTGCGCTGCCGCCGCAGTGCAGGAAACCAAGAGGCCCCCGCTCGTCTGAGGGTCGGTCAGAATGGCCCGATCGGACTCGGAGAACCCCGCTGGTAGGCGAACCTCTTTGCCATAGCCCGCCCAGTTTCTCCCCGACGCACCGGTAATAAACCCTTGGTCTACGAAGGCCCGGGTCTCTGGAAGCAGCGGCACCGCGTGCCAGTCGATAGCAATCTGCACGCCCGCCCCGCGGGCCATTTCGAGCGCATGTCCTGCAAGACCAAAGCCCGTGACGTCGGTAACGGCATGGACCTGATCTATCTCCGCAAGATCCGCCCCAGGCCGATTCAGTCGGGTGGCGGTCTCCACCATGAGCCGATAACCCGCCTCGGACAGCGCCGCCTTTTTTAATGCGGCAGAGTAAATCCCTACGCCCAGTGGCTTACCAAGAATAATCACATCGCCCGGCCTGGTATCTGCATTGCGCTTGAGCTTCTTCGGGTGCACCAGCCCCATCACCACCAGGCCATAAATGGCCTCTACAGAATCGATGGTGTGGCCCCCCGCGATAGGAATTCCCGCTGCCTGACAGACCGACTGACCACCTTTCAGAATCTTGCCGATGGTCTGTGTCGATAATTGCCCAATCGGCATACCCACCAGCGCAAGCGCCATGATGGGCCGCCCTCCCATGGCATAGACATCCGAGATGGCATTGGTGGCCGCAATCGCGCCGAAGTCAAAGGGGTCATCGACGATGGGCATGAAGAAGTCCGTGGTGGCGACCAAGGCCTGTGCATCATTGAGCTGGTAGACCGCTGCATCGTCTGCGGTGCCGATACCGACCAACAACTCGGGGGGTACCGCCATCGCCGCCGTATCTTTGAGAATCTCCGAGAGTACGCCCGGTGCAATCTTGCAGCCGCAGCCCCCTCCATGCGAGAGCGAGGTAAGCCGTGGCTCGGTGATGGTCTGGTCTGTCATAGAAGACTCTTTCTCATGTGAACAATCGTTTCAAGGCAGGGGCGGGGATATTGGAGCGCCTCCAGCATCTTCGTAGGATACAGAGAGAATCTCGAGAGCATCTGCGCCTGCGGGGGTCTGCAATCGCACCTGGTCCCCTTCTCGCGCCTTTAACAGTGCGCGGGCAATCGGCGAGATCCAGCTCACATGGCGCTGCGTAGGGTCAACCTCATCAACCCCCACGATCCGCACCGTTTCCTCGGTCTTCTCATTTCGTAGATAAGTCACTGTAGCGCCAAAAAAGACCTGGTCCTTACCCTGGTGAACTGAAGGGTCCACCACCTGGGCCTTCTCCAATCGCTTGGTGAGAAACCGTATACGCCGGTCGATTTCACGCAGACGCTTCTTGCCATAGAGGTAGTCACCATTTTCGGAACGATCCCCGTTAGAAGCAGCCCAGGAGACGATCTGGGTGACCTCAGGACGCTCCTTCAACACCAAAGACTGTAGCTCTCGGCGCAGTCGCGTATAACCCTGAGTCGTGATGTAGTTGGGCGGCGCGGGGGCCTCAGAGGAACTGGACACGCTTCTGAAGCGCCGCGAGGCTTACCCGGACATCCAAGAGTTCTGCGCCGTCGTTGCGGCTACCCACCACCACTCCTGATCCCGAGACGGGCGGCAAGGTATCGAGCCGAAAACGGCCGGCGCCTTTCTGTTCACGAATAAAACAGGACTCATCAAAAAACAGACGGTCGCCATTACTGTCGATTTCATCAGAGTCGACCGAGTCGAATCCAATAAGTCTACGAATCGAGTTCAAACCATCGTCTAACACCACTGCGGTAATTTCTTTGGCATTGGCATTAATCAAGAAAGCGTGCATTAGTCATTCCTCTTCTGAACGCTGCGCATCTGCAGAGACCGCAACGAGGTTAACGAGACAAGAACGCCACGATTTTCTCCAGAAGCGGCCCGTAGGGCGGTCGAAGCACTGCCGTGGCAGGCCAACGGCTCTGGTAGAAAACAGGCTTGAGTTGTGAAAAGGTCTGAAACCCTTCCCACCCATGATAGTGCCCCATGCCCGATTCCCCTACGCCACCGAAGGGAAGATCGGCCTGCGCCACATGAAACAAAGCGTCATTGACAGAGATACCCCCCGCGGGAACCTCGTGAATCATGCGCTGTACCAGGGGTCGATCATGCGTAAAGGGATAGAAAGCGAGGGGCTTGGGGCCACAACGCACCTGCGCAATCACCTGCGCTGCATCGTCGTATGGCAACACCGGAAGAATGGGGCCAAAAATCTCACGGGTCATCAGCGCCAGGTCGGCTGGGGGATCAATCACAAGATGCGGCGCCAATCGATGCTGATCTGCATCCTCTACTGGGGCGGGCATCAACGGCTCCACCCGTGTGCCGCGGGCACGCGCCTCCGATAAGGCCTGCGCAAGCCTGTCATAGGCAGCACGATGAATGATCGAGGTGTAGTCAGGCGAATCGAGACGGCGGTAACGTGTTTCGACATAGTTTCGACAGGCGGCAACAAACGCCTCGACGCCCGCCCTCGGCACATAGACATGGTCCACCGTGGTACAGATCTGCCCAGCATTCAGACACTTCACATACATAATCCGCTCCGCGGCCTGTCGGATCGAAAAATCAGGGAATACCACTGCGGGCGAACGACCACCGAGTTCCAGCGTGACGGGGCAGAGATTCTGCGAGGCCGCCGCCATAACGGCGCGCCCCGTCTGGGTTGAGCCGGTGAAGACAAGGTGATCGAAAGGCAAGGCAGAGAAGAGGGGCCCGAGACCCCCCGAATCCTTGACAAAGACCACCTCGTTGGCCGACAAGTACCGAGGCATGTTCGCGATGAGTAAGTCCGCAAGGTGCGCCGATGCTTCGCTCATCTTGACCATGGCATGGTTGCCCGCCGCAAGAATCGAGACGAGCGGCATACAGCTCAGATTCAGCGGAAAGTTCCAGGGCACGATGACCCCGACCACTCCGCGCGGTTGTGGCGTTACCGCATTGCGTGCCAGACCAAAGGCCGTACGATCGACCGACCGTTTTTGCACCCGCATCCAGCCTCGCAGATGCGACAGGGCATGCTGTATTTCTTTGAGAACGGGGAGTACCTCGGTAACGAGCGTCTCGTGGCGGGATCGGTGTCCGTAATCCTTCGCAATCGCTTCGCAGATTGCTTCCCTGTGGTCGAGCACAAACCGCCGCAGGGCTTGAAGCCGGCGACGGCGGGTTGTAAACGAGGGGTACGGCTGCTGGAAGAAGGCCTGCTGTTGATCAGACAGCAGGCCTCTGATCAGCCCTTCTTCGCCCAGGCGGAGCACCATCCCTTACCGGCAACCTGCTTACCGGGGAAGATGGCACAGCCAGCGGCGGCCGCTGTTGCTGCGCCCTGATAAAGGGCACAGTTCGAGCACTGCTGCGTCGCTGCGTGCTTGGGAAACTTTTTGTTGTCTACCTTGGTGGTATCGGCCTTATAGCCCACCGCGGCGGCCTGTGGGTCGGTCTCGGACACCATGGCCTGGGCCTGCGCAGCCGCGCCCAGACAGAGCGCCCCCACACCAGACACGGAATAAATCACAAACTGACGACGTGTTGCCTGCATGAAACCTCCTTAACGATTTTTTTGTTGGATGGCGTTTTTGTTATGTCACAGCAAGGTACCGAGTTCCTCCCCAACATCACCGCCTTCAATCCAAGAGCGTACACCTTTTGCCACCACGGATTGCGATGCATCGCCCGCGTCCCCGTCGAGATACCCTCTCCGCACATCGCCAGGGTCCGCCCACATGCACTGGTAACCACTCAGCGATGCGCGATTGTTGCTTTAAATGCAATTACAAGTTCTCTATTAACCCATTTATGAAAACAAAAGGACGCTCTACAGTAGCGCCATGAACACGCTCCAAGCACCGACACCCCCTTCCGCCGCTTTGTCGGACGCCCCCGAGGGGGCTAGTGGCTATACCGCTGTTGCAAAGGGCCTGCACTGGCTCATGGCAGTAATGCTCTTCGGGCTGTTTGGTCTGGGCATATACATGGCCGACCTACCCCTATCACCCGAAAAACTCCAGCTCTATTCGTGGCACAAATGGGCTGGCGTCACCTTCTTTCTGCTGGTCTGGCTGCGTCTGCTCTGGCGTATCAGCCACCGACCGCCCCCATTTCCAGCGCAGATGTCGGCGGGTCAGCAACGTGCCGCTCACCTCGGCCATATCGCTCTCTATATTTTTATGCTGGCAATCCCGTTGTCCGGCTGGCTCATGAGTTCGGCCAAAGGCTTTCAGACGGTCTGGTTTGGCGTGATTCCCTTGCCCGATCTTATAGAGAAGAACCGGGAACTCGGCGAGGTCCTCGTGCTGGTCCACAAGGGGTTCGGGATCGCTCTCATGATTCTCGTCATTGGTCACATCGCCATGGCGTTGAAGCACCAGTTTAGAGACCGCGATGGCACGCTGTCGCGCATGCTGTTTGGCCCGAACCGAAGGGGCACGAGATCAGCCATAACCCAAACGACCGTTACGACATCGACCACATCCTCTCGCTCGGAGTAATCTTATGAAGCAGGTTTTCGCCCTCTTTTCGCTGGGGCTGACACTCATGACGAGTTCGGCCCAGGCGCTGGAATACAACAGACTCCAGGCCGACCAGAGCCGCATCGAATTTGTGTATCAGCAGATGGGCGTGAAGGTCGACGGCCGATTTAAGTCCTTCACAGCGGATCTGCGGTTCGACCCTGCCAAACCCACCGCGGCCAAGGCCAGCTTCGATGTGGCACTTGCGAGCATTGACACGGGCGCCGCGGAGTCAGACGAAGAGGTGGCGGGCAAAGGCTGGTTCAACACGAAGGCCTTTCCGAGCGCCAAGTTTGTTGCGACCAGCGTCAAGCCGTTAGGTGGGCAGCGGTTTGAGGTCACCGGTACGCTATCGATAAAAGGCCAGAGCCGATCCGTGGTGGTTCCCGCCCAATTCACAGCCCAAGGCAAAACAGGCGTATTCGATGGCAGCTTCGTGATCAAGCGTGGCGATTTCAGTATCGGTGAGGGCCCATGGGCAAAGTTAGACATTCTCGCCAACGATGTGTTGGTGAAGTTTCGAATCACCGCTAGCGCAGGACCCTAACGCGCTCGCCGAACAAATCACCCTTGCCTATCACTACCCCTCTTATATTTCAATGCTGTAAATCCTCGTTGTATGTGTTTAATCCCCTCCCCTTCAATCTTCTCAGGAGTTTTTATGACATCACTTCGCCACTGGCTGACCGCCATTGCAGTCTCTACTGCCGTCACCGGCCCCGCACTTGCCGCCCCGGAGACCTATGTGGTCGACCCGACCCATACCTATCCGCGGTTTTCGTATGACCACTTCGGGCTCTCCACCCAGCTCAGCAAATTCACCAAGACCAGCGGCAAGGTCGTTCTGGATAAGGCAGCAAAGACTGCCTCCGTAGACATCGAGATCGACATGAAGTCGGTTGACACCGGCTACGCGACCTTCAATGAGCATATTCAGGCCGAAGACTTCCTCGACACCAACAAATTTCCCAAGGCCACATTCAAGTCCACCAAGGTGATCTTTGACGGCGATAAGCCTGCGAGCATTGAAGGCAATCTCACCATCAAGGGTGTGACCAAGCCCGTGACGCTGAAGGTCAACCGCTATGTCAACAAGCCGCATCCCATGCGCAAAGTTGACGTCATTGGGGCGGATGCCAGCACGGTTATTAAGCGCTCCGACTTCAACGCGGGTAAGTTTGCCCCCGCTGTCGGCGATGAAGTCACCATCACCGTGGCCATCGAGGCACTCAAGCAGTGATGGAGATCCGTCGGTCCGCCCAACGGGGGGTGGCCAACCTGGGCTGGCTCAGTTCTCGCCATACCTTTTCCTTTGGCCACTATTTTGATCCCCAGCAGCAAGGATTCTCCGACCTGCTGGTGATCAACGACGACCGCGTACAGCCGGCCATGGGCTTTGATACCCATGGCCACCGCGATATGGAGATCTTCTCCTATGTGCTCGAAGGCGCCCTGGCCCACAAGGACTCCATGGGCACAGGCGCGGAGATTCGCCCTGGCGACGTACAGATGATGAGCGCCGGTACCGGAATTCGGCACAGTGAGTTCAACGCGTCAGACTCGGCCTTGGTGCACTTTCTGCAGATCTGGATTGTGCCCAACCGAAAAGGCGTGGCTCCCCGTTACCAGCAGCAGTATTTTTCTGACAACGAAAAACGCGGCCGCCTGCGGCTGATTATTTCGCCGGAAGGCGAAGACGGTTCGCTATCGGTCTATCAAGACACACGGGTCTATGCCGGCCTCTTTGACGGAGACGAACGGGCGGTACTGACTTTGGCGGAGAATCGGTACGCCTATGTGCATCTGGCACGGGGGCAGCTCACCGTCAACGGAGAGCGCCTGCAGGAGGGCGATGGTGCACGACTGCGCGATCTAACGGAAATTGCGGTAGAGGCCGGGCAACAGGCCGAAGTCTTGGTCTTCGACCTTCGCCCACAGGAACTGCCGAAGATGCGCTAATCAAAACCAGGGGCATCTGATCCCGCATCGAGATGCCCCGTCCAGGCCCAGGCCCTCACGCGATAGCCCTCCGGCCCGTGATCAACAACATTAATTCCCGTGTTGGGAATGCCCCATTCACGCGGTGCCTCGATGCCAATTCCTTGGGCAATACGAAAGACCATATCAAGCACACCCCCATGGGTAAAGCACAGCACACGCTCGCCGGCATGGGCGGTCAGGAGTCGGGTCACACAGCCCTGAATACGTCGGAAGAAATCATTGAGGCTCTCGCCGCCCGTAGGCCGAAAGTCTGGATCGCGGCTTGCCCAACGACGTGCCACCTCCGGAAACAGAAGTGGCATCTCTGCGTGGCAGACCCCCTGCAGTTCGCCAAAGTGACGCTCAACCAACGCGGGCTCTTGCCGCAGGGGCAGCCCAAACTGAGAGGCCAGCGGCTCGGCCGTGCGCCAAGCCCGCACCAACGGGCTCGAATAGGCCACATCGAAAGACGCTGGCAATACCGAGGGCTGGCCCTGGGCAACGAGTGCGCGCAGTCGCTGTGCCTGGGCGACCCCTTCGGCATTCAAGGGCTCATCAAGCTGTCCCTGAATCCGGCCCTGCACGTTCCAGTCGGTCTGACCGTGGCGAATGAATACGAGGGTCGTCATGGCATGGGTCTGCATCAGCTTATACCTTGAGGACATGCTGGATCACCAGTTTCGCCACATAGCCGCTGGTTCCTAACAGCAGGGCCAGGCTCAAGACGAGATAGGCCGTCTTTCCGCCCTTAGACTGACGGGCCAGCGAAAAGACAATCAAGACCATAAAGAGAATAAGACCAATAATCAGTACCGGTGTGGCCTGGGTCACAAGGTCGTTGAGCTGCTCTTGGCTTTCTGTCATGAAGAGTTTTTGTCAAGAAAGAATATCGTGCACGATACCCGCTAAATCCTGCGCCTCACGCTCCGGGTTACAGATCTGCAGCGCACGCTGCGCCATAGCATCATGCCAAGACGCAGCGACCTTATCGTCTTCTGCGAAGGCCATCAGTTGCCGACTGAGATCCAGAGTGTCCCCTTGGGAAAAATAGGCTGGGTAGTCATCTCCGAGTATGCCCAGGTGCCCAGCAATGCGGCTTGCCAGCACCGGAAGCCCCTGACCAAACGCCTCAGCAATCACCAGGGCACCGCCTTCCATCAGCGATGGGTGCACCAGAAGATCTGCCTTGGCCATCTCGGCTCGTACGGTATCGGGATCGCAATGGCCGAGCAGTGCAATACGCTGCGGATTTTGCGCTGCCAAGGTCTGAAGGGTCTGCACCAGTGCATCGTCGAGACTTCCGCCAAGATGCCGTAGGGTCGTACCCGCTGGCAACGAGAGAAATGCCTGGAAACCCGTAAGCGGATCTTTCTCTTTACGAACATGGCCCACCATGAGTACCCTAAGATCATGGGCCCGATCAGGGCGCGGTCGGCGCTGCAGCCGGCTCATATCGCCCACAGCGGACTGCAGAAGCACACGGCAGGGGGGTATGCCCGAAAGTCGCTCTCGCTGTGCGATGGACTCTAGGCGACTACACGCATCTCCCTGCAAGCCGACGACGACTCGAGCATGGATAATCGTGTCGATGGCCTGCTGAAAAAACGCTGGGGTAGTCAGACCAGCAAGGTCGGCATAGAGATCGGTACCCGTAAGCACTACCCCATAGGGCTTTTGGGCCTCGCGCAGGGCCATCGCAGCAGCATGACTGCGGCGAGCGTGCAACACAAGGCCGCCCGCGGCTGCCGTAATCTGCGGTATCCCGGGGACTCCCACCACAATCTCCGCAGCAACCCCCCGCCCCTGGAGCAGCCGTGCGTAACGCTCGGCGGTGCGCCAGTTCCCTGAACCCGTTTCGGGGCCATAGGGAGTGATGATTAGAAAGACTGATTTATCTTGCACATTGAGAAATTAACATGCCTCAATCTTTCCGAAGTTTATTCGGGTTCTCTCCGAGTAATGCCGATAGATTTTGTCGGACCAGTTGTGGTGCTTTCATTTAGAATCAAAAAACATCACTCAACAAAAATTTAAGTCGATCTTTTCCTTAACCGTTACTATTCAAGTCTGTTCCCCGCGCAACGCAGAGACAGTACTGAGTATTAACGCCCCGTGTCCGACGACCTTCGTACCCTTCCCATCACAAGCCTGGCAGAGCACCTGCGCGCGGC
>CAZKWK010000042.1:0-15030 GCA_964556335.1 uncultured Bordetella sp.
GCGTCTTTCGCGCTGTGTCTGAGAAGCCTCACCGCGCGATTGACCGAAGCCGTGAGGCGTACGCGCCGTAATACATCTGCGAGGTGGTCCCGGCCGCGGACTTCGAGCACCACCTTCAACGTAGAGAATCCGCCGCCACGGCGCTCGATTGTGAGATCGATGATGTTCGCGTCAGAGGCCGAAATCGCCCCTGCCACCTTGGCCAGTGCGCCGGGTGCGTCTTTTACATCCACATGCAGGTGGGTCTCAAAGGTGCGATAGATAGGGTCGCCCCAGATAATGTCGGCCCATCGATTAGGATCCTTCGGCCGCTGCCGTCGCGCGTATCCACAGCTTGCGCGGTGAATGAGAAGGCCCGCACCACCCCGCATATAGCCCCATGAGTTATCCCCCGCAATCGGATGACAGCAGGCCGCGTATTGCACGGCGGTGCCCTCAGACCCATTCACGGTGATGCCCAGATCGTGCTGTGCGGTGAGATGCTCCATGGAGAGGCGCAGGGCCTGCTCTGCTGCAGGCGAGAGTCTGCGCGGTCGAGACTGCCCTTCGGATTCGCTGCCTGCGGGGCCAGGCAGAAGCCTGCGCGCGGCCACATTGGCCAGGAGGTGTCCAAGCCCAATGGCCTCAAGTAAACCTTCCCGGTCGTTGGCCGGAATCTCATGGAAAAACTGAGACCAGTTCAGGCTGGGGTCATCAACCCCGGGACTGCCCAGCGCCTTAAGTGCGGTATCGAGCAGTCGACGGCCAAAGGCCACCGCCCGCTCTCGGGTGCTGGTTTTTAGGTTGTAACGAATCTGAGACCGTGCACGGGCGGTACGCACAAACCCCAGCCATCCGGGATGGGGTGTGGCGGTGGGTTGGGTGACCACCCGCACGACATCGCCATTACGCAACTCGGTATCGAGTGGCTTGACATCGTTGTTGATCATCGCCCCGGTGCACTGGTTGCCAACATCGGTGTGCACCATGTAGGCAAAGTCGACGGGGGTGGAGCCCTTGGGCAGTTCACGAATTTCACCGGTGGGGGTGAAGACATAGATGACATCGGGAAAGAGGTCGATCTTGATATGGTCGAGAAAGTCTTTCGGATCTCGTGACTGCACCGACAGCAGAGACTGCATCCACTCGTGGGCCTTTCGTTGCAAGGGCGTTACCGAGGCGGCATGTTCCTTGTAGAGCCAGTGGGCTGCCACACCAGCCTCTGCCATCTGGTGCATCTGGTGGGTGCGGATCTGAAACTCTAAGGGCGCTCCATGCGGGCCCAGGACAACGGTGTGGAGAGACTGATAGCCGTTGGATTTGGGGAGGGCAATATAATCCTTAAACTTTCCCGGTACGGGTTTGAAGAGTGCGTGTAAGGCACCGAGCGCGATGTAGCACTCGGGGATCGTGGGTACATAGACACGAAACCCATAAATGTCGAGGACCTCGGCGAAACTCAGCCGCTTCTCCTTCATTTTCAGATAGATTGAGTAGAGGCTTTTGGTGCGGCTGGTGACCTCTGCCTGAAGACCAAAGTGGGGCAATTGCTCGCGGATCTGGGCCTCGAGCTTGCCAAGAATCTCCTTGCGGTTTCCGCGGGCCGCCTTGAGCGCCTTCTGAAGTACGGAGGCGCGCTTGGGATAGAGGCCTGAGAAACAGAGATCTTCGAACTCACGAAAAATCTCATTGAGACCGAGGCGATGGGCAATCGGCGCATAAATCTCAAGAGTCTCTCGGGCCACCCGGGTGCGCTTCGCTGCCGAGGTTGCCGATAGGGTGCGCATGTTGTGCAGACGATCGGCAAGCTTAATCAGAATGACCCGTACATCGTCGGCCATGGAGAGGAGCATTTTTCGGAAGTTTTCTGCCTGCGCCTCCTCGCGGTTACGGAAACTCACCTTCTCGAGTTTGGTAAGGCCCTCAACAAGCATGGCAACTGTGGATCCGAACTGCTCGGCGATCTGCACGCGGGTTACGCCACAGTCTTCGACGGTGTCGTGTAGCAGGGCGGCGATGAGGGCATCGGCATCGAGATGCCACTGGGTGCAGACTTCCGCTACGGCCAGCGGATGCGAGATATAGGCCTCACCTGATTGACGCGTCTGCCCCAAATGGGCTGCATCGGCAAACCGAAAGGCCTCTACGAGACGGGTCTGGTCTTCGGTGGTGAGGTAGTCGGCGCGCTCCAGAAGTGGAGACACCGAGATGACGCCTGCCGCAACGGGCGGCAGGGCGTTCACGGGGGCGAGAACTGTGGCCATGGACACGCCGTTGTCGGGCAAACGGACTCAGGCAGCAGGGCTCGCCATAGCGACCTACATGGGAACCTTGCGCAGCATCTCTCTGCCGACATGGCCGGAGGCAATCTCGCGCAGTGCGACCACCGTGGGTTTGTCGCGGGCATCTACCTTGGGGGTTGCGCCCTGTGCGAGTTGACGCGCGCGGTAGGTAGCGGCAAGGGTGAGTTCGAACCGGTTGGGCACCTTTTCGAGGCAGTCTTCTACAGTGATACGGGCCATGGGAGGAGTCCTTTAGTTTTGTGGCAGGAGTGCCGACCGAACGATCGCCTTGAGTTCCGTCAAAGCCTTCGTAAATTCTTGATTCATAATAACATGATCGAATTCTCTGGCATGAGAAATTTCTTCTTCTGCCGCCTGAATACGCCGCTCAATCACCTCTTCGCTGTCTTGGCCTCGGCCCTTAAGTCGTTGCCGAAGTGTTTCAAGAGAGGGCGGCAGAATAAAAATGCTGCATAAGGCCTCTTTGGGAAAGCTCTGCCGAATCTGGCGTGCGCCCTGCCAGTCGATTTCTAAGAGCACCGCCTGACCCTGTGCACACTGCGCCTGAATCCAGGCCCGCGAGGTGCCGTAGTAGTTCCCGTGCACATGGGCCCATTCCAGGAATTCCCCCTGGGCCTTGCGCGACAAGAAGTCAGCCTCGCTGGTAAAAAAATATTCTCTCCCATTGACCTCCCCAGGACGGGGTGCGCGCGTGGTGGTGGACACCGAGAGGGCGAGGGATAAGGCCGGATCGTCTAATAGGGCCCGCACGAGGCTTGTCTTTCCCGCGCCAGAGGGTGCAGCGATGATGATCAGGTGGCCAGTCGGGGCTCGGCCACTCGCGGAGTGCCCGGTCATTGGATGTTCTGGACCTGCTCGCGGATCTGCTCAATGGTGAGTTTCATTTCCATGGAGATCTGCGTTAAACCGATACTCGCGGATTTCGCGCCCAGGGTGTTGGCCTCACGGTGCAGTTCTTGGCAGAGAAAGTCGAGGCGTTTGCCTTGCGGCTGGTCACTGGGACGCGCCAGGGTCTGTGTCATGGATTCGAGGTGGGCCCGCAGCCGGTCGATTTCTTCGGCAATGTCTGCGCGGCTCGCGGCGGCGTGGGCTTCTTGTTGAATCCGGTCGGTGATGAGGGCAGCCAGATCTTGGCGATGGGGCTCCGGACTGGCGCTCTGACTGAAGGCCTCATGAAGACGCGCCTGAATTTTCTGTCGCTGCGCCTCAAGTGCCTCGGGTAGCAGGGCTGCGGCCTGTTGTCTCAAGGCCTCGAGGCTCTGCAGTCGTTCTTGGATGACGGCGGCAAGCTTCTGGCCCTCCGCCTGTCGAGAGGCCTCAAGCCCCTGGAGCGCCGACTCAAAGACAGCCATGACGGATTCGTGGCTGCTGTCTTCGGTAAGCGAAGGGGGGGACTGGAGAACGCCGGGAAAGGCCAGGAGTTCGGCCATGCCCCAGGGCCGAATGGCACCCGGATAGGCCTGTTCGAGCTGAGACTGCAGGGCAAGAAGCCCCTCAAGTGTCTCTCGGTGCATGGCAGGAACGGCCTGGGTGGCCGAAGGCTCACGCAGAATTGAGATACGGACCTCCGCCTTGCCCCGAGGCAGGATTCGCGAGAGCCGATCACGTAGTTGGGGCTCAAGGCTGCGCAGATCGTCTGGCAGGCGCAGGCTGAGTTCAAAAAAGCGGTTGTTCACCGACCGGATATCGACCTGCACGAGGCCAAGCGGGCAGGACATCTGGGCGGAACCGAATCCGGTCATGCTGCTAACAGTCATAGACACGGTATTGTACGGACTCTGATCATGGATCAATACAGAAGGAGTCGCGATGTCTGAGAATTCCACACGACGGGTAGAGCGGTTTGCGCAGCGGGCGGCGGATCGGCTGCGTCCGGTGCATCTGCACCGCCGTTACACCTGCCATGCGGAAGGCGCCGTGCTGGTCTCCTTCGGTCAGACGCGCGTGCTCTGCACGGCCTCGGTAGAGGAGAAGGTGCCGGGGTTTCTCCGCGGTGCCGGGCAGGGCTGGGTGACGGCTGAGTACGGCATGCTGCCGCGGGCCACCCACACCCGCACCGACCGCGAGGCGGCCCGTGGAAAGCAGTCGGGTCGTACTTTGGAGATTCAACGTCTGATTGGCCGGTGTCTGCGCGCGGTAGTCGACCTCAAGGCCTTGGGCGAGCGAACCATTACCGTGGATTGTGATGTCTTACAGGCTGATGGGGGAACGCGGACGGCGAGTGTGACGGGCGCCTGTCTGGCTGTTTTTGATGCGCTGACCACCTTGGCGCACCGTCAGTCGACTGAGGAGGCCGGCGCCTTGGCCTTGATTCGGTCTGCCTTTCGTGAGCCCGTGGCGGCCGTCTCGGTGGGCATTGTGCAGGGGGAGGCCCTCCTGGATCTTGATTACGCGGAAGACTCCGGCTGTGAGACCGATATGAATATTGCCATGCTGGGCTCGGGTGGATTCATCGAGCTGCAGGGAACTGCCGAGGGTGCGCCGTTTACGCGCGACGAGCTTACGGTGCTGATTGACCTTGCGGCCCAGGGCATCTCGCGTCTGCACGGGCTGCAGAGGCTGTTGATGCAGGATCCGAATCGCCTTGAGGCCGAGTCTGAGGGCTAGCGCTTTTAGGGGCGTGGTGCTCTGATGGATATCGAGACGCGGCCATGGGTGCAGGAAGGTAGCGCCGCCCGCTGGGTCTTGGCCAGCGGCAACGCAGGAAAACTCGTGGAGATGCGCCGTCTCCTCGCAGACCTCGGGGTAGACCTGGTGTCCCAGTCGGCCTTAGGCGTGGCGCCGTGTGAGGAACCGTTTGGAACCTTTCTGGAGAACGCGCTCGAGAAGGCGCGACATGCGAGCCGTTGCACCGGGCTGCCTGCGCTTGCCGATGATTCGGGTCTCGTCGTAGATGCTTTGCAGGGGGCGCCAGGAGTGCGCTCCGCCCGTTTTTTTGCCGATGCGCAATCGTCGGGGGCCGCAGGGGCCCTCGCCCCCTTTGGGGCAGGCCTCTCGGTCGATGCACAGAACTGGCAGTGGCTCTTACACAGAATGGAGGGAGTCGCTGATGCCGCCCGCACAGCGCGTTTTGTGGCCGTTCTCTGTTTTGTACGTCAGCCAGACGACCCCACACCGATTTGGGGAGTTGGCTTTTGGAAGGGGCGCATCGCAAGATTTGCTGCCGGCGGAGGCGGCTTCGGATATGACTGTGTCTTTCTTGATCCATCGTGTCAGCAGACCGCTGCAGAGATATCACCGGCTGAGAAGGACGCACGGGGTCATCGCGGCATGGCGATGCGGGCGTTTCTTGCCTCCTACCGACAGGCCTATGGTGGCTGAGGTTCGGCTTCATCCCCGCTCTCGCTCCGGGCATGCGGGACCCGAAAAGCCAGGGCAGGGCTCTGCCCCGGCTCATGTTTCTGTGCCTACGGTGCCCCCCCCCTTAAGTCTCTATATTCACCTGCCCTGGTGTCTGCGTAAGTGCCCCTATTGCGATTTCAATTCGCATGAACTGCGGGGCGAAGTGCCTGCCGAGCCCTATGTGGATAGCCTCGTGGCAGACCTCGAGCAGTCTTTACCGCAGGTCTGGGGCCGCACGGTGCAGTCGATTTTTATCGGGGGCGGCACGCCCAATCTTTTTGTGCCCGCACAGATTGACCGGCTGTTGGTGGCGGTGCGTGCACGTCTGCGCCTTGCGCCCATGGCAGAGGTGACCCTGGAGGCGAACCCGGCTGCGGTTCGCGAGGAGTCGGCCGACTGGCTCGCGTACAAGCAGGCGGGCGTTACGCGGGTCTCTGTGGGGGTGCAGTCTTTTGATGGTCCGAGCCTTCAGGCGCTCGGGCGCATGCACGCTGCAGCCCAGGCCATTGCGGCGGTGGAGGGGGCGGTCGCGGTATTTGATCGCGTCAATCTCGACCTGATGTATGGGCTGCCTGCACAGACGCTAGAGAAGGCCCATGCCGACCTCACGCAGGCGCTGCGCCTCGGGGTAGGGCATCTGTCTTTGTACCAACTTACCCTGGAACCCAATACCCTCTTTGCGGTACGTCCGCCGGTGCTTCCAGATGAGGACACGATATGGGAGATGCAGACCACGTTACTGGACACGCTCGAAAAAGAGGGCCTCCCACGCTATGAGGTCTCGGCGTATGCGCGTCCCGGCCAGCGTTGTCACCACAATCTCAATTACTGGCAGTTTGGGGATTACCTGGGCATTGGGGCGGGTGCCCATAGTAAGTTGAGCCTTCCGGAGTTGGGCATCGTTCGCCAGTGGTGTCTGCGGCAGCCGCAGGGATATCAGCAGTCTGTGGCGCGTGCCGATGGGAGTCATCGCCAGACCCAGGTTGTGGCGGCGAAGGACCTTGGCTTTGAATACATGCTCAATGGGTTGCGGCTCGTGGAGGGGATTTCCGTGGCGGCCTTTACCGAGCGTACAGGGCGCCCCGTTGAAGACCTGCTCTCCGGTATTACGCAGGCGCAGGCCCGAGGCCTGCTTACGACCGTGGATGGCTACTGGCGGGCGACGCCCCGCGGGTTTGATTTCTTAAACGAGCTACAGGCGATGTTCTTGCCCGCGTAGCTTCTGCATGTCCGACGTGCGCCTTTAGCGATATCCGTGCATAATTGCACTGTAATAGTGCATATTGCTCTGGATTGGGGCACAACTAGACCGAAAACGGCCAGATTTGGCTAGGCACGGTTTCTGCATTATTCGCCCCGAACAACTTCATCTAACCCTTCTCACTCAGGAGACCGCGTTTATGGCAAGCCCGAAAGACGTCTTGAAAATGATCTCAGACAATGAGGTCAAGTTTGTTGATTTTCGCTTTACCGATACACGCGGCAAGGAGCAGCACGTTTCTGTTCCGGCCCATACGGTAGAGGAAGATAAGTTTGAGTCGGGGCATGCGTTTGATGGGTCGTCGATTGCAGGATGGAAAGGCATTGAGGCCTCTGACATGCTGCTCATGCCGGATCCCGAGACGGCGGTACTCGATCCCTTTCGTGAAGAGTCCACGCTCAACATTACCTGCGATGTCTTAGAGCCGTCCGATTTCAAAGCCTATGAGATGGATCCCCGCTCAATCGCCAAGCGGGCAGAGGCCTTCTTAAAAGCCTCCGGCGTGGGCGACACCGTCTACTTCGGCCCCGAGCCCGAGTTTTTCATTTTTGACGGCGTTACCTGGAATGTAGATATGTCCGGCTGCGGCGTGAAGATCAAGTCGGAGGAAGCAAGCTGGTCTACCGGTATTGAGTACGACGGAGGCAACTTAGCGCATCGTCCAGCCGTCAAGGGGGGGTATTTCCCCGTGCCACCGGTGGATTCCTTCCAGGACATTCGCTCCGAGATGTGTCTCATTCTTGAGCAGATGGGCGTCCCCGTTGAGGTACATCACCATGAGGTAGCCGGTGCGGGTCAGTGCGAGATCGGAACCAAATTCACCACCTTGACCCGCCGTGCAGACTGGACCCAAATTCTCAAGTATGTGGTGATGAACGTCGCAGCGAGCTACGGGAAGACGGCAACCTTCATGCCCAAGCCGATCGTGGGGGATAACGGTTCGGGCATGCACTGCCACCAGTCAGTCTGGAAGGACGGTCAGAACCTCTTCGCTGGAAACGGCTATGCGGGTCTCTCAGAGTTTGCCCTGTATTACATCGGCGGCATCATCAAGCACGCCCGTGCCCTCAATGCGATTACTAACCCCGGCACCAACAGCTACAAGCGTCTGGTACCTGGATTTGAGGCGCCCGTGAAGCTTGCCTACTCGGCACGTAACCGGTCGGCATCGATTCGTATTCCGTATGTGAGCAATCCGAAAGGCCGTCGTATTGAGGTGCGCTTCCCGGATCCCACGGCGAACCCCTATCTTGCCTTCTCGGCCATGATGATGGCGGGCCTCGACGGCGTGATGAACAAGATTCACCCCGGTGAGGCTGCAGATAAGAACCTCTACGATCTGCCGCCCGAAGAAGACAAGAAGATTCCTACCGTCTGTTCTTCGCTCGATATGGCGCTGGAGTGTCTCGATAAGGACCGCGAGTTCCTTACCCGTGGCGGTGTCTTTAGCGATGCCATGATTGATGCCTACATCAACCTGAAGATGGACGAGGTGACTCGGTTCCGCATGACCACCCACCCGGTGGAATTCGACATGTACTACTCGCTCTAAAAGGTCGAGGGGCGTGCCCGCTGCCTTGGCAGACTGGAGCCAGAAAAGGGGCGAGTTTTCGCCCCTTTTTTTTAGCCCGCCCTGGCGGATGATCCCCATGAAAAACCCGTTTTACGATCCGTTTGATCTTCTGAGTACGGCCATTCTTCTCATTAATGAGGAGGGGTGTCTGGTGCATCTGAATGCGGCTGCGGAGAATCTGTTGGGGTTCTCGGCAACGCTTATTTCAGGGCATCGGCTCAGTGAGGTGGCAGGCAGCGGGGCCGAGGTGGATCGCTTGATTGCCGAGTGTCGGGCACGCATGTTTTCGGTAAAGCGACTGCAGATGGCCTGGCAGTTGGCCGGTCGGGGCGCCAATAGTCTCGACACCACCGTATCGATTGTGGAAGAGCCTGGCATTCTTGCGACGATCGAGTTGCGCGAGCCCGATGCGTTTCAGCGCATCGACCGCGAAGAGCGGCAGGCTGCCTTGATGCAGATGAATCAGTCGTTGCTGCGTAACCTGGGGCATGAGGTAAAGAACCCCTTAGGTGGCATTCGCGGGGCCGCGCAACTCTTAGACGCGGAGCTTCCAACCCGGGCGCTGAAGGAGTACACCGAGGTCATTATCAAAGAGTCTGACCGCCTTCAGGCATTGGTGGACCAGATGCTGGCGCCGGTGCGCCGGAGCCTCTCGAAGTCTTCGGTCAATATTCACGAGGTGCTGGAGCATGTGCGCAGGCTCATGCTTTCGGAGTTTCCAAAGGGCCTGGAGATTACGCGCGACTACGACACGAGCCTACCGAACATACAGGCGGACTCCGAGCAACTGATTCAGATGGTCTTGAACATCGTACGTAACGCCGCGCAGGCGCTGGACGGCAGTGGTCGCATCTGGCTAAAGACGCGCGTGTCGCGACAAGTAACCTTGCACCGCCGTCGCTATCGGCTGGCCTTGTCGTTGTCGATTCGCGACAACGGTCCAGGCATACCAGAGTCGATACGCGAGGAGATCTTCTATCCCCTGGTCTCGGGAAACCCTAAGGGCCATGGACTTGGTCTGACTATTGCTCAGACTATCGTGCATCAGCATGGTGGTGTCATCGACTGCCGTTCTGACACGACGGGTACAGAGTTTTTGATTTTGATGCCGCTGGGGGAACCCCTGCCAGCGCAAGGATAGTCAAGGAGGGCTGTGGATGAAGCCGGTATGGATTGTCGATGATGATGCTTCGATTCGCTGGGTGCTTGAGAAGGCCTTGTTTCGGGCGCAGATGCCTTGCCGCCTGTTTCAGAATAGCCAGGAGGTGATGCGCGCATTGCAAGACGATACGCCGCAGGTATTGGTCTCTGATATTCGTATGCCCGGCGATTCAGGTCTCGCCTTGCTCGAGCAGGTAAAGGCGCGGCTGCCGGACCTACCGGTCATCATCATGACGGGGTTCTCAGACCTTGATAGCGCCGTCTCGGCCTTTCAGGGGGGCGCCTTTGAGTATCTTCCCAAGCCCTTTGATGTGGAGGAGGCTACGGCCCTCATTCAGCGGGCCGTGCGCGAGTCGATGCCGTCAGAGGCCGGCCGCACCGTCGCCTCGCCCGAACAGCTTGAGATGCTCGGCCATGCACCTGCCATGCAGGAGGTCTTTCGCGCGATTGGTCGTCTCTCGCAGTCGTCGGCCACTGTGCTCATTACTGGGGAGTCAGGCACCGGAAAGGAGCTTGTGGCCAGTGCATTGCACCGTCATAGCCCACGGGCTGCGATGCCTTTTGTTGCCTTGAATACGGCGGCGATTCCGCACGACCTCCTGGAGTCAGAACTTTTTGGTCACGAGCGGGGCGCCTTTACGGGGGCCCAGTCGTTGCGTCGTGGCCGGTTTGAACAGGCCGAAGGCGGTACGCTCTTTCTGGATGAGATTGGGGATATGTCGATTGATCTGCAGACGCGTCTGTTGCGGGTCTTGTCAGACGGCAACTACTATCGCGTCGGTGGCCATCAGCCGCTGAAGGCCAATGTTCGGGTCATTGCAGCCACCCACCAGAACTTGGAGCAGCGGGTGCGGGAGCGCCGCTTTCGGGAGGATCTATTCCATCGACTCAACGTGATTCGGCTACGTTTGCCGCCGTTGCGTGATCGGCAGGAAGATATCGCCGAGCTGGCCAATTTTTTCCTGCGTAAGTCGGCGAAGTCTTTGGGCGTTGAGTCCAAGGTCTTGGCCCCCGACGCGTTGGCATTAATGCAGAGCCATCCCTTTCCGGGGAATGTGCGGCAGCTCGAAAACCTCTGTCACTGGCTTACCGTGATGGCCCCGAGTCAGACTGTAGAGCTACAAGACCTGCCCCCAGAGATTCGTCAGCCCGACCAGCCCTACGTGACGCAAGATTCTGGGCATGACACCGCCGGAGCCCAGCTGCAGGCGGCTTCAGCGGCCCGCCTCGTGGGCGCCTCGGGTACGGAGTCTGTGGCGGGCGTGAGCCCCAGTGCGTCCTCATCCAGCAGTCCGGACTGGCGATTGATTCTGAAAACCGAACTGGAGCGGGCGCTGCGTCAGGCAAGTAAGGATGACGGATCGATGGCGTCGGCCAAGATGGAGCGCTGGGAGAAAGACTTCGAGACGATCGTCTACGGCACGGCGCTTGCGTTTACCCGTGGTCGCCGTATTGAGGCAGCACAACTCCTTGGCGTGGGCCGCAACACAATTACTCGCAAGATCGCCGAGCTCGACCTGGAGTCACGCTAAGCGGGGTATCGGTGCGTCATGACCTAGATTGCTGCTAATTTCTTGGCAGAGACTGAGTAGGTTGCGCTAAAAGATAGGTCATGGCGCTTGCCAGGGCCGAAAATGCCCAGAAGACCATAAAGCCAAGGCCGTAGGTCTCTCTTCGTCCAAGCGCAATGGGCTCGCCAAAGAGCAGCATGTCCTGTGGGTCAAATAGGGAGAAAAAAAGACCCGTGAGTGCGGTGGCCGCCAGAAACGAGGGCCAGGCAATACTCATGGCGGCTCGGGCCAGGCAGGGGGTCTTACGTGGGTCTTCTACGCCTTCGTGACTGTCGATCGAAGCCATGGTCCTCAGGGTCTCCTCTGTTTTTTGAACGATTTATGGATCGATAGGGAGCCGACTGCGTACCCGCCATAGCCCTGCGGGATCCTCAGCACTGAGATGCCAGTAGCCCGCCATGAACTCTGTTGCCTGGGCCTGGTAGCGGCCTGGTGCGGTCTGCACCAGTGCGAGGCTGCGGTCTTGGGCTCCGATGGTGGGGTGCGCAAGATGCAGCCTGAGAAACTCCGGGGGGGGGCTGCGCTCGGGCGCTGCATAGACCAGCACAAATACCACCGCGCCATCTGGCTGGCGGGTTGCCGTGGGTACAAGCGTAATGCCTCGGCGCTGTGCTTCTTGGTCTTTCTCAAGCCGCTGATTAATGCCTTTCCCGTGTCGGGTGTAGTCGTCTGCAACCAAGCTGTCCTGTGTCTTCACAGCGATCACGATGGTGATCATGCAGGCAAGAATAGTGCTGCCAAGCATGCCAAGAATGATCCACGGCCAGCGGTTCTGCCACCAGGCAACCGGGGCCTGACCCTGCAGCGGCCGTGCGTCTAAGGGAGAAAGTGAGGGAGAGTTCACGGGCATGGTGGCGTCCGAAGGGTGGCTGGTGTGCGGGCGGGGTCTTGAGTGGCGAGCGTAGGGCGTTACGGTAGGGAAAGGCAAAGGGCCCGTTCTAGCGAGGCACGAAGAAGGCAGCCTTCTGGGTAATCACCAGAGAGGGATCATCTTCAGACGCGACCTGGATCTGAATCTTGTGGGAGCCAGGCGTCATCGACTCCGCCACGGTAATAGGAATTCGCAGATCGATAATGGCAGTGGTGTAGGCACTGGGATCTACGGCGAGTCGGGTGTCGCCTATGGCCGTAAGGCCATCGATACCCTGGGCCCGAATGATCAGTCGCCGCAGTTCATGGCTCTTATTGGTGATCTGCAGGCGGTAGACATTTTCGATGTACTGGCCCTCAACCTCCCTGGCGAGTGCGCCGCGGTCGCGAATCACATTAACTTGCAAAGGCGAGCGCAAGACCAGCGAGGTAAAGACCGTGGCGGTGATGACAAGAAGAATGGTCGCGTAGACCAGCACCCGTGGGCGCAGAAAGCGTTTGCGAATCGAGGCCTCGGGTACTTTCCCTTCTAATGCATTGAGCGTGGTGTACCGGATGAGCCCCTGTGGATACTGCATTTTGGTCATGATGGTGTTGCAGCCGTCGGCGCAGAGCCCGCAGCCGATGCACTCGTACTGCAGCCCTTTACGAATATCGATGCCTGTAGGGCAGACCTCGACACAGACGCCGCAGTCGATACAGTCGCCTTTTCCTGCTGCCTTGTAGTCTTCGTGTTTGCTGCGCTTGCCACGTGATTCGCCTCTGGCCGCGTCATAACTCACGATGAGCGTATCGCGGTCGAACATGGCACTCTGGAACCGGGCATAGGGGCACATGTATTTGCAGACCTGTTCGCGCATAAAGCCCGCCTGCAATAACGTGAAGAAGGCGTAAAAGAGCATCCAGAACCATTGCCAGAACCCCAGGCTTCCTGCCAAGACTCCAGCGCCGAGGGTATCAATCGGGGTGAAGTAGCCTGCGAAGGTAAATCCCGTCCAGAGGGCAATCAGGCTCCAGGTTAAGAGCGTGAGCGCCCGACGCGGTAGCCTTCCTGCAAGGCTGACCTCCTGGTCGCGCCGCATACGTGTATGTCGGTCGCCTTCGATCCATCGCTCGACCTGCATGAAGATTTCGGTATAGACCGTCTGCGGGCAGGCAAAGCCGCAGAAAAGCCGGCCAGCCACCGCGGTAAACAGAAAGAGGCCGAGTGCCGAGATGAGTAGCAAGGCTGTCAGATAGATGAAGTCTTGCGGAACGAGCAGCAGGTCGAAGATATAGAACCGCCGCGCCTCAAGATCGAAGAGCACGGCCTGACGGCCATTCCAGTCGACCCACGGCGTGAGGTAATAGAGTGCCTGGGTCAGAAAGACAAAGACCCAACGCCAGGAATTAAAGCGTCCGGTGGTAGACCGTGCATAGATTTTCTTTCCTGGCGCGTAGAGCAGAACCGTCTGCTCTACGTGCGGTGCGGAGCCCGTGGTATCAGGCATCGCTGCTGATCCGTCTACTTCTGCGAAAGACTATAGACATAGGCGGCCACCAGGTGTGACTTTTCTTCGCCCAGAATATTTTGCCAGGCAGGCATCACCCCTTGACGGCCGTTGTGAATTGTTTCTTTGATGGTGGCGATGGACCCCCCATAGACCCAGACTTTGTCCGTGAGGTTGGGTGCCCCCATGGCGGTGTTGCCCGCGCCTTCAGCGCCATGGCAGGCCGCGCAGGCCGCCGTAAACTTCTCTTGGCCCAGGGCCACTTTGCTCGCATCGTGTGGACTGCCCGAGAGGCTTAAGACATAGTTGGCGACTGCCTCCACCTCAGCCTCTGTGCCCACCGCAGCGGCCATGGGCGGCATCATGCCCATACGGCCCTGCAGAATGCTGGTCTTAATTGCTAGGCCATCGCCGCCCCAGGACCAGTCTTTGTAGGCCAGGTTGGGAAATCCCTTCGCCCCCTTGGCATCGGTGCCGTGGCATTGCGCGCAGTTGTTCACGAAGAGTCGCTGACCAATGGCGAGTGCCGCAGGGTCTTTCGCCGCGTCTTCTACCGAGAGGGCCGCAAACCTCTGATAGATGGGGCCATAGGTCTTCTCCGCCTTGGCCACCTCTCGGTCGTATTGCCCCGTAGAGCTCCAGCCCAAAGCGCCCTGGAGATTTCCTAATCCAGGAAAAAGGGCGAGATAGACAAGGGCAAAGCAGACGGTGATGTAGAAGAGAACCATCCACCACCGCGGTAACGGGTTATCGAACTCGGCGAGGTCCTCGTCCCAGGTGTGTCCCGTTGTCTGAACGGCACCGGGTTTGATCTTCTTACGCGATAAGAAATAGAGAAAGACCGCACAGGCCAGCACACTGCCCAGGGTGAGCACAATGACATAGAGATTCCAAAAATCATTTACAAAATCTGCCATGTTTATGCCCCCCGTGATGTCTGTTTTTGACTCGACTGTCCCTCAGTGGGCTCGAGTGCGCTGTCGTCTTGCAGCGGAATCTGTGCCGCTGCGTCCATGTTTTTCTTCTGGCCCTTGCTAAAGGTGTAGGCAACGATGCCAATGAACACCAGCAGACTCACCAGGGTAAAGACAGAATGAAATTCGATCATGACCGTTTGTCTCCTAGTGCCGTGCCGAGAGACTGTAGGTAACCAATCAGGGCTTCCATTTCGGTCTTGCCATTGGTCTCTTCTGCGGCCTTGGCAATGTCCTCATCGGTGTACGGAATGCCCATGGTGCGCATGGCCTTCATCTTTGCCTCGACATGGGCGCCGTTGATGAGGCCTGTCTGTAGCCAAGGATAAGAAGGCATATTTGACTCAGGTACGACATCGCGCGGGTTATTGAGGTGTACGCGGTGCCATTCATCGGAGTACCGGCCGCCCACGCGTGCGAGGTCTGGGCCGGTGCGCTTTGAGCCCCAGAGAAAGGGGCGGTCATAGACCGATTCTCCCGCCACCGAAAAATGGCCGTAGCGCTCG
>CAZKWK010000043.1:0-14995 GCA_964556335.1 uncultured Bordetella sp.
CTTTCAAGGTTTGTAAGAAAGCTGCGCCAACAGCTCCATCTACCACACGGTGATCACGTCGACCGTGGGGAGCCCACGAAACATCGGCTCGGGATGGGCAAAGCGCCAGGGCCGGGCATGCGGCCAGAGATGGAAGTAGGCAATTTTGTCTTCTGGCAAGAGCTGTAAAGCAATCTCGCCCGCAGCTTTGGGCTGGATGCGCCGCACATCAGCAGCCCGCAGACGCTTGAGCGGGATATTAAAGGTGAGCGACAAAACAATGCCCACCCGCATCACGACCCGACGGTCGGTGATCGTATAGACCGTAGTCTTTGCCACCAGCCACGACAGACTCCAGAAAAGCCCGAGGGCCAAAAGAAACAACGGCGCAAGCCAGGTGACCGCAGCCAAGGTCTCGGCCCACGAGGCATTCAAGCTGAACTGATGCATGCCCCGAAGGACGAGAATGAGGACGAAGTAGGCGGCCACGCCACGGGCATGGAAGACCTCGCGAAAGACCAGGCGGGTGTCGGGGCTACCCTGCCAGACAATACGCTCGCTGTCGGGCAGCCGTTCCGGCAGCCCGTACTCCGGCTCAAACTCGTGTTCGTGGCCGTTGTGTGTCGCGTTCATACCAGGGGTTCGCGACGCGACGGCGTGGCAAAGAGGGTGCCGGCACCGAAGTAGGCCATGATCTTTTCTTCTTCCAAGAGTGTGATCTTCTCCGCATGGGCTGTGGAGGGAACCCCTTCAAACTGTCCTGCGAGAATGGACTCCACCGTCACCCGATTTCCTTTGATGCGGTCACGACGCACCCGACAGAAGTTCATCGGCAGAAGGGCCGTACGCCCGCCTTGGGTCTTCACCTCGAGGTAGCGAATCATGTGCTCAGAGCGGTCAACCCAGACATCGACCACCTGGCCGGCAGCCTGATTGTCAGCGCCCAAGACCGTGAGCCCCCGTGGGTCAAGGTCTTGCTTCGCAACACCGAAATGGGCATCGGTACGCAGCGGCACGATCTTGTCATGGCCTTCCCAGGTCTTGTCGGTGACATCCATACGCCGCGTGTAGGCGCCTGGGCCAATACCGATGCCAGCCGCCTTCATGGGGTCGCCCGTGGGTTCCAAGGGCATGCCCGGAAAGGGTCCAATGGCTTTTCCTGGGGGCATGGGGTCTTCGAAATCCCGCTCATGGGGGGCCACGAAGTCGCCATGAAATTTGGTCTTGTAGACCTTCGGCGACGGCATGGGAAGAAAGCCCACTTCCCGGCGTACGGAGCCATCCGGCCGATCGTGCTCGATGGGGAATCCCTCGCGCTTACTCTCTAGCGTGAGATAGACCACGAGCCAGAAAAAGAAAATCCAGAACATGTAGAGCACTACCTGCGCTACATCGATGTACTGCGTAATTGCACCTGTTCCCATAGTCGTTCTCCTTAGTGATGACGCGGGCTAGCCGGGGAATTCGGCCAGACCGAATTTCTTAGATGTGGTGGCCTGGGTTCTGGACAGACGCACCAGAGGACCGACCGCCACAATCGTTGCAAACAACAAAACCAGTTCCACCTGATAGACCAGGCTGTAGCCAACACCCGGTGAGGTGAGCACCTCGCCGAATCGACCCGACACAGCCCAGGCGCTAAAGAGGTCGCGCAGTGCGCCCCCGAGAAATATCGCGAGCCCCGCGGCAGTGGCCTGCACAGCGCCCCAGGCACCCAAGGCAAGCCCGGTAAAGCCCTGGGCATCGAGGCCCATGGCGGCGGTAAGCGTCGCCACGGAGAAGAGACCCGCACCAAATCCGATAAGAAAGGTACCCAGCCGAAAGGTGTTGGCCGACTCTAACGGCTCGGCAAAGATCACCAGCGCAAAGGCCACCAGACCCACGACCGCCCCCAAGGCAGACAGCCGGTGGGGATTGACCCCTTTAAAGAGAAGGCGCGCCGAGACCGCAAAAGCACAGAGTGCCCCCACCGCCATCACCGCCGTGAGCAGGCTGGTAGCAGAGACGCTTAAGCCCAGAATCTCGCCGCCGTAGGGTTCGAGAATGATGTCTTGCATGCTAAAGGCGGCCGTACCCATAAAGAGCGCGATGAGAAACCGCAGGTGGCCAGGCTGGGCCACGAAGAGTCGCCAGGTCTCACCGAAGCCAGGGCGCGGCAGATGCGGGGCGGTCTTTCCGGGCATCCGCGCCTCCTGCTTCCAGAGGGCCACCACATTGAGCACCACCGCCACAAAGGCAGAGCCTTGCACAACCTGAATGAGCTTGAACTTGCTGAAGTCTGCGAGCAGTAGGCTAAAGGCGATTCCCGAGACCACCATGCCGACCAGGAGCATGGTGTACATCATGGCGACCACCCGTGGACGGTTTTCTTCTGAAGCAATATCGGTGGCTAGGGCCAGGCCTGTGGTCTGCACGGTCTGAATGCCCGCACCGACGAGCAGAAACGCAAGCGCTGCGCTTACCGGCCCGATGGCGGTGTGCCAGTGGGTATCCCCCGACAAGAGAATGAGCGCAAAGGGCATGATCGCGAGCCCTCCAAACTGCAGAATCGTGCCGATCCAGATGTAGGGCACCCGGCGCCATCCCAATACCGACTTGTGGGTGTCTGACCGAAAACCCACAAATGCGCGAAAGGGGGCGATGAGTAGGGGCAGCGCCACCATGGTGGAGACGAGCCAGGCGGCCACGCCAAGCTCAACAATCAATACACGGTTCAAGGTCCCGACCATCAGCGCCATGGCCATACCCACCGAGACCTGAAAAAGCGACAGGCGCAGCAATCGCGACATGGGCAGGTCGGGCGTGGCCAGATCGGCAAACGGCAGAAACCGCGGGTCAATCTGGGCCCAACGCCGCGGATTCAAAAAGGCAAGCCCTCTAAGGGCCTGTAGACCCGAGAGAGACTTCGCCGAGGAGAGATCCGACCTCACTGACCGCCTCCGGACGCTGCCTCGCAGTTAATTGGTCGCTGGTCAGCCGTGAGCCGCTCTGCCTGAGGCACGGGCGCCAAGAGTTCCAGCGCCTCTGAGGTGTAGAAGCCCCGTGACACGCGCTGCCGTCGGCCAAGCTGCCAGCCTGCGAGCGCCTCAGAAGACCGAAGCAGTCGGCAGAGTCGGTCAAACCGGACCGGCACAATCGCCGGAGAACGGTCGGCCCGGGGAAACCATTTGCCCACCATCATCATGGCCTGCAGCAACAGGCTGCTCGGCGCAAAGGTAAAGACCATGCTGCGGCGGATGCGGGGCGCCCATGCCGTGATCGCTGCCACGGCTTGCTCAGGCGCATAGTGAATAAGCGAATCCATCGCCACGAGATGGTCAAAACTGCCCAACGCGGGGTCGAGCATGTCGCCAGAGCGAAACGCCACACGACCCGGGCCGAGATCCGAGGGCAGACGCTGACTGGCCAGCCCCACGAGCGTTGGAGAGAGATCAATGGCCACAACATCCGCACCGAGTCGCGCAGCATCAAAGGAGAGTAGGCCGGTTCCGCAGCCCGCATCTAAGAGGCTGCGGCCCAGAAGCCGTTGTCCGTAGACCGGCGCCACCGCAGGTTCATCCTGTTCGAGAAGCGTCTGCAGGCGCGCAGCGGTGCCCGCCTGCGGGGTAGGCTCGGTACCGAGCCAGCTGGTGATGGTGGTCCGCATGGCCTCCCGGCCTGCCCGTACAGTAGCCCGAATGCCGCTAACGGGCGCATCGGACGTGAGACGCGCCCAGGCCTGCGCAGCGGTGCGGTCAAAGTATTGTTCGATCTGGCCACGACGCTCCGCATAACGCGGATCAACAGTGCTGGCAGAGGGTGGGCTGGTCAGCGAAGGGCTCATCAGTCAAACCCTAAAAGATCAAAAATCTCGCGGTCTTTCAAAGACTCGGGCGCAAGGGGATCCGTACCCGCCCAGAGACTGGCTGCAAGCCGCAGGTATTCCTCTTGCACTGCGCGCAGTTCGGGCGAGTCTTCCATCTCAAAGAGGGTCGACTTCTTCAGGCGACTGCGTCGAATGACATCGAGGTCGGGGAAGTGCGCGAGGCGGTTGAGTCCCACGCGGGCGGCGAACTTATCGATCTGATCCGTCTCGCGGCTGCGATTGGCAATCACACCACCGAGGCGCACCTTGTAGTTCTTTGCCTTGGCCCCGATAGCCTGCACGATGCGGTTCATGGCAAAGATGGAATCGAAATCGTTGGCCGCGACAATGAGTGCCCGCTCGGCATGCTGCAGAGGCGCGGCAAATCCACCGCAGACCACATCCCCGAGCACATCAAAAATCACCACATCAGTCTCATCGAGCAGGTGGTGTTCCTTTAAGAGCTTGACGGTCTGACCCACTACGTAGCCACCACATCCGGTGCCTGCAGGCGGGCCACCGGCTTCTACACACATCACCCCGTTGTAGCCCTCGTAGACGAAGTCTTCGATGCGCAATTCCTCAGAATGAAAATCTACCGACTCCAGCACATCGATCACCGTGGGCATGAGCTTTTTGGTGAGGGTGAAAGTGGAGTCGTGCTTCGGGTCGCAGCCAATCTGCAGGACCCGCTTACCAAGCTTGGAGAAGGCGGCTGAGAGGTTGGAGGAGGTGGTGCTCTTCCCGATGCCTCCCTTGCCGTAGACCGCAAAGACTTTGGCATTGCCAATCTTCATGTTCGGGTCGAGCTGCACCTGGAGGCTGCCCTCCCCATCAGGGGGCGGCTGGCGCCGAATCTCTGCAAACGGCACGGACACGGTGTTCATGAGGTCACTCCTTGGTAGACACCTTCGATACGATCTTCAAGTTCTTCACCCGCCCGCCGCAGTGCCTCAAGGGTCTGAGCATCGGGTTTCCAGTAGTTACGCTCCGAGGCCTCAAGCAGGCGTCCGGCCAGCTTGGCCGAGGCCTTCGGATTGAGGCGTGCAAGCCGATCACGCATGGCGTCATCGAGCACAAAAGTCTGTGTAAGTTGGGCATAGACCCAGGGCTGCACCTGGCCTGTCGTGGCCGACCAGCCCATGGTGTTGGTGAGATGGGCCTCAATCTGTCGTACCCCTTCGTAGCCGTGGTCGAGCATGCCCTCGTACCACTTCGGGTTCAGCATCCGCGTGCGGGTCTCAAGCGCCACCTGCTCGGAGAGGGTACGCACCACCCCGCTGCCCGCGGTCTGGTCACCAATGTAGACAGGCGTATCAAAACTTGTGGGGGGCTGAGAGGGCGCGGCGGCGGCCTTAGCACGACGAATGGCGCGACTCACGCCGCCCAAGGTGTCGAAGTAGTTGTCAACCGTGGTCACGCCAATCTCGATGGAGTCGAGGTTCTGGTAGGCAAGGCCCACATCCTTTAAGACGGACTGGAGTAAGGCCGGCTTTTGCAGCGGCTGGCCCGCGCGGCCATAGGCAAACCCTTTGCGGCGAGTGTAGGCCTCTGCCAATTCGTCTTCGTCGTCCCAGCAGCCCTGGTCTACGAGGTGATTCACATTAGCCCCATAGGCGCCATCGCAGTTACCAAAGACGCGCAGGGCCGCCGTCTCGAGGTCGCAGCCCTGGTCCTTCTGATAGGCCAGGCTGTGTTTACGAATAAAGTTCTGGGCCTCGGGCTCCTCGGCACTTGCCGCAAGAAAGGCCGCCTCGGCCAGCATCTTGATCTGCAAAGGCAGAAGGTCACGGAAGATGCCCGAGAGTGTCACCATGACGTCGATGCGTGGGCGGCCCAACTCGTTAAGTGGAATAAGTTCGGCCCCCGCGAGCCTGCCAAAGCTATCAAAGCGAGGTCGGGCACCCATGAGGCCAAGCACCTGAGCGATCGGGCCGCCTTCGGTCTTCAGGTTGTCGGTTCCCCACAAAACCATGGCAATCGATTCCGGAAGCCCATGGCCCTGCTCTTGGTGGCGCGCAAGAAGGCGCTCGGCCTGCTTCATACCATCCACCACCGCAAAGCGGCTGGGCATACGGAAAGGGTCAAAGCCGTGCAGGTTGCGCCCCGTGGGCAGAATCTCTGGGGTATGGAGGAGATCGCCGCCGGGTGCAGGCCGAATAAACTGGCCATTGAGGCCCTTGAGAATCGCACGAAGTTCCCCGTCGCCCTGGGTCTCACGGTTGACCCGATCCAGCATCACAAGGAGCGCCTCGGTCGCGTCGTCCACCGCACCATTCGCCCGCACGGCAGCCCGTGCGGCACCAAGGCCCTCTTCTTCACTTGCTTCTACGAGGGCAGCAATGGCCGCAGTCAGCGGTTGAATGTTCTGCATCGGGGCATGGGCCTGGGCCATAGCCGTTAAAAGTTCTCTGCGGGCAGCAACGGTCATGGGCCGGCCCACAACATGCAGCCCCTGAGGAATCAGGGTCTGTTCGCACTCCAGAAGATTCTGTTGCAGTCGGTAGACGACCTGGTCGATCTCTGCAATCTGCAGGGCTACAGCCTTCTGCCCCGGCGCAGACAAGGCCTGGGCGGCCTGCAGCAAGGCAGGGCAGGTGTCGTGCAGGTCAAGCAGCTTGGCCTGTTCGGCCATAACCGTAATCAGGCCCGCCCGTTCGGATTCCACCCCAAGGGTCTCCGTGTCATTGCCGGGCGCGAGACCGCGCCACCGATCAATGGTCTGTTTCAGCTCTTGCAGCCCTGCATAAAGACCGGCCTGCCCCACGGGCGGAGTCATGTGGCTAATGAGCGTGGCCGCAGCGCGACGCTTGGCAATCGTGCCTTCAGAGGGGTTATTCGAGGCATAGAGGTTGAAGTTAGCCAGAGGCCCAATGAGCCGCTCAGGCCAACACGAGCCCGAACTACCGGCCTGCTTGCCCGGCATGAATTCCAAGGCGCCATGGGTGCCGAAGTGCAGCACAGCATCGGCCTTGAAGTCTTCGCGCAGATAGCGATAAAAGGCCGAGAAGGCATGGGTCGGGGCATGGCCTTTTTCAAAGAGGAGGCGCATCGGGTCCCCCTCATAGCCAAAGGCCGGTTGGACGCAGAGGGCCACATGCCCCAGGTCGAGCCCGAGCACAAAGAGTTGTCTTCCGTCGGTGAGTTGACGACCCGGTGCGGGTCCCCAGACCTGCTCAATCTCAGCAAGCCATGGTTCACGCGCCACATGGTCTTGGGTGGGAATACGCGCCATGACGTTGGCATCGGCGCCGTAGGTTTCGGCATTGCCCTTAAGCACCGCATCACGCAAGGCATCGGCATCGGCGGGGAGGTTGGTGACCTGATAGCCCTCGGCCTTGAGTGTCACAAGGGTGTTGTAGACCGACTCAAAGACCGAGAGGAAGGCGGCCGTGCCCACGCTGCCCCCATTGGGCGGAAAATTAAAGATCACGACGGCAACCTTTCGGTCGTGGGTGCGCTTACGCCGCATACCCACCAGACCAGCCACCCGGGCTGCCAGCTGTTCGGCACGTTCTGCACAGGAGACCATGTCCTGGCCCGTAGGCTCGGTATCGAAGGTGCACCGACGATGGCAGCCCTGACAGGCCACGCCTGCCGTTCCCGGACGACCACCAAAGACCATCGGGCTAATCGCGCCATCGCGTTCGGGAATGGCCACCATGATGGTCGACTCTACGGGCATCAGCCCACGCGCCGAACCGCCCCAATCCGCAAGCGTCTGAAATTCCACGGGATGGGCGGCAAGGTATGGCACATCAAGCTCTGCGAGAATCTCTTCGGCCGCCTGTGCATCGTTATAAGCAGGGCCGCCGACCAGGGAGAAACCTGTGAGCGAGACCACAGCATCGACTTGCACCTGACCGTTTTTCAAGAAGAACGCCTCGATCGCCGGTCGTGCATCAAGGCCTGTGGCAAAGGCGGGTACCACCGAAAGCCCTCGGGCCTCTAAGGCAGCGATGACACCATCGTAGTGCCCCGTATTGCCGGCCAAGAGATACGACCGCAGCATCAGCAGACCGACCCGCCCCTGATTACCTGCCTTGGGCAGCTTCGCGAGTTGATCGGTAATGCGGCCCGGCATCTGTGGGTGGTAGACGCCCACCTCGGGGTATTCCACCGGGTCATGGGCTGGCAGCCGATTACGGAAGCCCTCGCGGGGCCCGTGGGCATAGCGGTTCATGAGAAACGCCGCCAGATGCACCATGTTGTCTTCTGGGCCCCCAAGCCAGTACTGCAGGCAGAGGAAATAGGCGCGCACATCTTGCGCGGTGCCCGGAATAAACCGCAGAATCTTGGGCAGTCGCCGCAGCATACGCATCTGACGCGCCCCATTGCTGCTCGGGGAGGCCTTGTTATTGCTCCCTTTTAAACGCTTCAGCATGGCCATCATGCCCGAGGCAGGCTTACCCATATCAAAACGGCCAATCTTGGTGAGGCGCACTACCTCGGCGGCCGACATGGCACAGACCATGGCATCGACCGAGTCTCGCCGCTTTTCGAGCAGATCGATGATGGGCAGAAAGTGGTCTTCCAAAAAGAGCATGGAGACAAACAAGATGTCTGCCTGCTCGATCGCCTGCCGACAGGCTGCAAGCGCCTCCGGACGGGCTGCATACTCCGAGGCCGCATGCATCTCGAGGCGTACCCCCGGAAGAGACTTTGCAAGCCGTTTTGCCGCGGTGGCGGTGGCCGTGGCCAAGTGGGTGTCCATAGTGACCACCACAATGCGCATCGCAGGCCTGGTCTTAGCGTCCATAGTGCGCCTTGGCCTCGTAGAGGGTGTCTTTGGTAATGCGGGCCAAGCCCTGAGCGATGGCGAACCGTTCTGTATTTTTGCGTGCCTTACCGCGTACGAAGAAGGGGATCTTGCCGAGCTCTTTCTCGGCATCGATCTCCCAGGTAAGGGGCGATGCACTGGGCACCGCAGGAGACTCGGCCAGGGCTACCGCATCAGCCATAGGACTTGAAACCTCGGCGGGTCCCGGGGCGGAGGCGGCGACCGGAGCCGCGGCGGCGCCATGGCCCAGGTGCGAGGCGGCCGCCCCCTCATGAAATTCAAAATCGCCCTTGAACATACCCAGCAGATGTTCTTCCAGACCCATCATCAGGGGATGGACCCAGGTATCAAACAAGACGTTTGCGCCCTCAAAGCCCATCTGCGGCGAATACCGTGCAGGAAAATCCTGCACGTGTACCGGGGCAGAAATAACCGCACACGGCACCCCAAGTCGCTTCGCAATGTGGCGCTCCATCTGGGTGCCCAAGACGAGGTCAGGCTCGGCAGCGGCCACTGCGGCCTCCACCTCGAGATAGTCGTCGGTAATCAGGGGCTCCACCCCATAGGCCTGGGCTGCCGTGCGTAATTCACGCGCGAACTCGCGGCTATAGCTGCCGAGCCCCACAACCGTAAATCCCAACTCCTCAGCAGCCACCTTGGCTGCGGCCATCGCATGGCTGGCATCACCGAAAACAAAGACCCGTTTACCCGTGAGATAGGTGGCATCGACCGAGGCCGCATACCAGCCCGCGCGGCTGCCTGCAGCCGCGTAGGCCTTCACCAATGCCTGCTCGGGATCAAGGCCCGCCAGTACGGCCACTTCTTGTACAAAGGCCTCTGTAGCCTTCAGTCCAATCGGCATCACCGTGGTGTGTGGCTGACCAAAACTCCGCTTCAGATAGCTGGCCACCGAGCCCGCAGTCTCGGGATACATCACGACATTGAAGGTGGCCTCTGGGAGTCGTGCAAGGTCGTCTGGTCTGGCCTGCCAAGGCGCCACGACATGGACACGTATCCCTATAGCCGCAAGCAGCGTCTCAATTTCTTGGAGGTCGTCACGATGACGAAAACCCAGTGCGGTGGGGCCCAGAATATTGGCGCTCGGGGCCGTCTTCGCGACCGACTCGATTTTCGCGGCGGACTCAGTTCCTGCGTGCTCCGTGACTCTCTGGCCATTTGAGGGCACCAGATGCCGAACCAGTTGATAAAAGGTCTCTGCCGCACCCCAGTTTTCCTTCTTCTGATATGAAGGCAACTCTAAGGGCACCACAGGAATCGACAGTCCCAGCGCCTCTGCAAGGCCGCCGGGATCATCTTGAATCAGCTCTGCTGTGCAGGAGGCACCCACCATCAGGGCCTGAGGCTGGTAGCGGTCTACCGCATCACGGGCAGCGTTCTTGAAGAGTTCTGCGGTGTCTTTGCCCAGATCGCGGGCCTGAAAGGTGGTGTAGGTCACGGGCGGCCGCTCGGCCCGCCGCTCGATCATGGTGAACAACAGATCCGCATAGGTATCCCCCTGCGGTGCGTGCAATACATAGTGCACGCCCTGCATGGCGGTAGCGACGCGCATGGCCCCCACATGGGGTGGTCCCTCATAGGTCCAGAGCGCAAGCCTCATAGCGTCTCCACCCGGCGGATGGGAATCGGCTGTCGCGCACCCGACTCGGCAAGGGGAATACCTGCAATCCGGCGCTTACGATGAAAGGGCCGCGCAAAGATCTCTGCGAGATCACCGGCCTGATCAAAGCCCTGGATAGGCGTGAAGACCAATTCAATCGACCACTTGGTGGTAAAGCCTTCGGCCTCCAAAGGATTGGCAAGCCCCAGCCCACAGACCACGAGATCAGGACGCAAGGCGCGGCACCGATCGAGCTGCCGGTCGACATCTTGTCCTTCCGAGACCTGCGTCTGCGGCGGCAGTTGGTCTAACTCCGATTGCAGGTGGCTGCGATGCAGATACGGTGTGCCCACTTCAGTGAGTTTCATACCCATTTCCTGGGACAGAAAACGGGCCAGCGGAATCTCTAGCTGCGAATCGGGAAAGAAAAAGACGGAACGGCCCGCGAGTGTTTCGCGCAAGGGCGCCAAGGCTTTTTGTCCGCGTGCAACGGCGGGCTCGACCACATGTGCAAAGGCCCGTTCAGAGACGCCAAAGGCCTGGGCGGCTGCCCAACACCATTGGCGAGTCCCTTCGACCCCCAGGGGAAAAGGGGCCTCAATACGCTGCGCACCCCGGGCCTCAAGCGCACGTGCGGTATCGGCGAGGAAAGGCTGCGCCAGCAGAAAGCGGGTGTTCGGGCCCACCGCCGGTAACTGATCAGCACGACGCGGGGGCAGACAGACCACCCGGGCAATACCCATGTCACGCAAGAGCCCCGTGAGCTGGTCTTCGACCACATCCGCTAGGCTTCCCACCACCAGGAGCTCGGCCGCAGACCCTTGCGGCATCTGTGGCACCAGGGAGGCGAGGCAGGCGTCTTCCCCCTGGGTAAAGGTGGTCTCAATACCACTGCCCGAGTAGTTCAATACGCGTACACCCGGAAGATGTCGCGCACTTAAGCGTTCGGCCGCACGAGACAGGTCAAGCTTAATCACCTCAGAGGGGCAAGAACCCACCAGAAAGAGGAGCTTGATGTCAGGCCGCCGCGCCAGAAGCTGACCCACGACCCGGTCGAGCTCCTCATTGGCATCTGCAAGGCCCGCGAGGTCGCGGTCATCGATGATGGCCGTTGCAAACCGCGGCTCGGCAAAGATCATGACACCGGCCGCAGACTGAATCAGATGCGCACAGGTGCGCGACCCCACGACCAAGAAGAAAGCGTCTTGAATTTTTCGATGCAGCCAGATAATTCCTGTGAGGCCGCAGAAGACCTCACGCTGGCCACGCTCGCGAATCACTTCGGGCCGCGCCGAGACCCCCGGGTCGGCGAGATCGAGGCCACACCCAGTCATACGAGTAGCAGAGACATCCGCTTCAGGGGAGGAGGCCAAAGGGGCATTCACGGGCGTTGGCTCCGGGCCATACGCAGCTTCCAGAGAAACTGCGCGGCATTGACCACATAAGCAGCATAGGCAACGAGCGCCAAGCCAATCTGGGCCTCAAGGCTCAGCCAGGCATCCCCCTGCATCCAAGCAAGCAGGTAAGCCGTATGGAGCGCAATCACACCCATACTCACGACGTCTTCCCAATAGAAGGACGGCGCAAACAAATACTGGCCAAAGACCACCTTCTCCCAGATCGCGCCCGTCACCATAATGAGATAGAGCACGCCCGTTTTGACTACGACAGACCAGAGGGCCCAATCCCAGTGGCTATTAGTGGTCCAGGCATAGCCAATAAGGCTCAGGCTGATTAAGAGCACAAGGAACTGCAACGGGGCGAGGATGCCTTGCACGAGGGTCCAGACGGTGGCGTCGCGGCGACGTCGTTCGTCGGCGGTATAGAGAGGCCGTCTCGCAGGCGACACCAGGCCGGATGATGCGGGTGACGCATCCAACCGCGGTAATTCTTCGGAAAAATCGGTTGCCATCGAACGTGACATGTCAGATGTCACTCCCCATTTACTGATGTCTGAACTTCACTCTAGACACCCACCTAGAGAATGTCAACTTAATTAGACATCCAAATAAATTGACATTTAGGATTTTGTCCTAGATAGTCCTGGACAAACTCTCGATAAAAAAGAAGGTGGCTGAACCGTCTGGGGTCTGGTCCGTTCCGACAGCCTACGAGCCCGCCACCGCGGAGAACGCAGATGACGAGTACCAGTACCGCTCAATTGCCGGAACAGAAGCAAGAGGACGCCTCACGGGCGGAGCTTGGGGAGCAGCAGTTCATGATGATGCTCAGTCGTGAGGTTATTCCCCGACTCGTCTTGCTCGAGCAAGAAAGCTCGGCCATTGGGCACACCGGGGGTGAAGGCCGGACAGCGATGGTTAGCCCCGTAGCGCCGCCGGTCCACCCCGTCGCTGCAGAGGGCCCGATGCAGGCCATGGCGGTAGCCCTTGCCAAGATCGCCGTCGAAAAAGAATTGCGCCACTGTCAGAATTTTGTGACAGGTCTGGTCCGCGAGGGTCACACGATCGAGACCCTATTTCTTGAGGTGTTGCAGCCGGCCGCGCGGCATCTGGGCGCACGGTGGTCTGATGACAGCTGCAACTTTGCCGAAGTCACCATGGGAATGTGGAATATCCAGCAGGTCTTCACCGACCTACTCGCTGAATTCCATCGGCCCCCGGCGGGCTTCGTGGTGCAAGAGCGCATCGCACCCTCCGCCCTTTTCTGCACCCTGCCGGGCTGTCAGCACAGACTCGGCGTGCAGATGATTGCCGCATTCTTTACCCGTGCGGGCTGGATCACTCAGCTTGCCCAGGGCCCGTCCGAGGACGAGTTACTGACCCAGATTGCCGCCTTCTCCCCCGAACTCCTAGGGGTATCCGTATCCTCACAAAAGGACATACAGCAGGCCGCGGGATTCATTGCCCGCGTGCGGTCCTTGCAGTCTGGAAGGGCGCCAGAGGCCATCATGCTCGGTGGTCCCGCGGTGAGCATATTTCCAGAATTGGCACAGCGCGCAGGGGCAGACATGTTGGCTGGTGATGCCCCGGAGGCACTTACCCAGGCCGAGACACTCTTAGGAAACACCGACCGTGGGCCACGCTGAAGACCGCAAAGCCAGCAATCTCTCGGGCCTCGATCCGGCAGAGAGCGCCTCACTGGTTGCGGCGGCTTCGGACATCACGCTTGTGCTGGACGCACAAGGCGTCATTCGTGAAGCGTTGATCGGCAACCAAGACTGGCTGCCCAACGACACGCAGGCCTGGGTCGGCAAGCCGTGGCCCGAGGTGGTGACTACCGAAAGCCGGCCCAAAGTCGAAGAGATGCTCAAAGAGGCAGGCCAAGGTACGACATCTCTGCGGTGGCGGCATATCAACCAACTCGGTATTCAAGGGCAGGAGGTACCCATCCTCTTCTCGCTGATTCGGGTAGGGAAGGAAGGGCAGATGGTAGCCATTGGCCGCGACCTGCGGCCCGTCGCTTCGCTACAGGCGCGGCTCATTGAGGCCCAGCAACTCATGGAGCGTGACTATCTGCGTCTGCGGGGTATTGAGAGCCAGTACCGCATGCTCTTTGACCTTGTGCATGACCCGATTCTGCTCATTGGCGCCCGGTCACATCAGGTGATTGAGACCAACCGGGCAGGCTGTCAGTATCTGCAGAGAGACCGTCAGGCGCTGATTGGCGAGAACATCGAGTCGTTGATGTCTGACAAGGCGGCCTCTGTCTTCTTAAGCATCATGCAGCAGGTGGGAAGCTCTGGTCGCCCCGCCGAGACGAGCCTGCGCTTTCAAAAGCATGACGCACCCGCCCGGGTTCTCGTCACCTATCTGCGGCAGGAGACCGAGACCGTCTTTATGGTCCGTATCGAGTCAGAGACGCCCCATTCGGGAGAAGACACCGAACTGCTGGAGGCGATTCGTCAGGTCACCGACGGCATCGTGCTCACGGACAACAAAGGATTTATTCGCACCGCCAATGCGGCCTTCGTAGAAATGATTCAGATGGCCCATCCGGGACAGGTGATCGGGGAGCCGCTCAATCGGTGGTTAGGGCGGGCCAACACCGACCTGCTGGTCATGATCAATAGCCTCGCCCAGGGCGGCGCGGTACGCCTCTTCTCCACTCAACTCATCGGGCACGCGGGCCTCATCGTGCCCGTAGAAATCTCTGGGGTCTCCGTTCCTTCGGAAGACGATCCCTTCTTGGCCTTTGTGGTGCGGGATGTCGGACGCCGTCTCGATGGCCGCCCCGACGCCAGTCTGCGGCCACGCTCCGGACAAGATCTCACCAGCCTGGTGGGCCGCATGCCCCTTAAAGAGATTGTGGGCGAGACCGTCGACCTCATTGAGAAACTCTGCATTGAGGCCGCCCTAAAGATCACAAAGAACAACCGCGCATCCGCGGCCGACATGCTGGGACTGTCCCGTCAGAGCCTTTATGTAAAACTTCGCCGTTATGGCATTGAAGGACCCGACCCCGACGCGGCTGAAGACTAACGCCGCTGTGACTTCCTCCGTACGCAATGGCAGTGACCATGGTGCAGGCGATGTGCCGCACAGCGCTTTCGCTGCTCAGCAGCAGGTGGTTCTGCTGCTTGTGCGGTTCCGGCCCGGCGCCACCGCATGGGGCGTTACGCAATTAATGCAGGCGCCCTTTCGGCGACCTCGCGATGCAGGCCTAGTCTTTCAAAAAACTCTTGGCAGTGGACAGAACGGCGGATTCGGACTGCGGCCCGGCCTAAACTACCAAGGTGTCTTTTCGGTCTTTGATTCCGAAGACGAGGCCACTTCTTATTTGCAACGGTCTTCTCAGGTTGCCGCCTATCTCGACC
>CAZKWK010000044.1:0-2607 GCA_964556335.1 uncultured Bordetella sp.
CCCCGGGCCCTCATGCAGCATGCCCAGCTGCGGCCCCACAGACCCGCCTACCGGGAAAAGTATCTGGGGATTTGGCAGACAGATACCTGGCAAGACGCCGCCCAGAAAGTTCGACGCATCGCCTGTGGCCTTGCGAGTCTCGGCTTTCAGCGGGGCATGAGTCTTGCCATTATTGGGGACAACCGGCCACAGCTGTATCAGGCCATGCTTGCGGCGCAGGCCCTTGGGGGTATCGCGGTGCCGCTTTATCAAGACGCCGTGGCCGTTGAGATGGTCTACGTGCTGCAAGACGCAGAGGTTCAGTTTGCGTTTGCCGAAGACCAGGAGCAGGTAGACAAACTACTTGAGATCAGCGATCAGGTCACCAACCTACACAATGTCTTCTACCTCGACCCGCGCGGACTGCGTAATTACGACCATGGGCACCTCAAGCCGATAGAAGAACTCATGGCGTTGGGCAAAGCCTTCGATGAGGCACACCCCGGGTTTTTTGACGCTGAGGTTGCCAAGGGGCAGACAAGCGATGTCTGCGTGATTCTCTACACTTCTGGTACGACGGGTAAGCCTAAGGGGGTCTGTCAGACCCATGCCTCCATGCTGGGTGCGGGACGTGGCGCCTGCGAGGTGGATAACCTCAATGACAGAGATGACATGATGGCCTACCTTCCCATGGCCTGGGTGGGGGACTTTCTCTTCTCGATGGCCCAGTGTATGGCTTCGGGTTTTACGGTGAATTGCCCCGAGTCGCGCGATACGGTGAGCGCCGACATGAAGGAAATTGGGCCCACCTATTACTTCGCGCCCCCGCGGGTCTACGAGGGCTTGCTGACCTCGGTCACGATTCGTATGGAGGACGCGGGGCTGATCAAGAAAAAGATGTTTGACTACTTCATGTCGGTGGCGGCACGGTGCGGAGCCGATATTCTTGACCGACGGTCTGTGGGGCTCGGTGACCATCTGCTCTACAGCCTCGGGCGTCTGTTCGTCTATGGCCCGTTGCGCAATACCCTCGGTATGTCGCGCATTCGGGTGGCCTACACCGCAGGGGAAGCTATCGGTCCGGATCTCTTTAAGTTTTACCGGTCTATTGGCGTGAATCTGAAGCAGCTCTACGGCCAGACCGAGAGCTGTGCCTATGCCTGCATTCAGCGAGACGGAGAGGTGAAGTACGACTCGGTGGGCACACCCTCGCCGGGTGTGGAGATCAAGATCGCAGAGAACAGTGAGGTCTTGGTGCGCGGGGTGTCCCTGCTCAAAGAGTATTACAAGCTGCCGGATGCCACCGCCGAGGCCATTGATGCCGAGGGCTACTTCCACACCGGCGACGCCGGCGTTCTGGACAACGATGGCCATCTACGCATCATTGACCGCGCCAAAGATGTGTCGAAGATGGCCTCCGGAAAGGTCTTTGCACCGAAGTACATCGAGAACAAGCTGAAGTTCTTTAGTTACATTAAAGAGGCCGTTGTCTTTGGCGCCGATCGGGATTTCATCGGGGCCTTTATCAATATTGATTTTGAGGCCGTGGGAAATTGGGCCGAGCGCCGTAACATCGCCTACAGCGGCTACATTGATCTTGCTGGAAACCCCGCTGTCTCTAAGCTGATCGCCGACTGTATTGAAAAGATGAATCGGGAGCTCTCGAAGGAAAAGATGCTTGGTCATGCCCAGATTTCGCGTTTTCTTGTCCTTCACAAAGAGTTGGACCCCGATGACGACGAGTTGACCCGTACGCGGAAGGTGCGTCGTGGTTTTGTGGAAGAGAAATACAAGCCGCTGATTCAGGCGATTTACAGTGGCCTGTCTGAGCAGTTCATTGAGACCGACGTGCGGTTCGAAGATGGGCGTACCGGAAAGGTGTCCGCCACGCTGCAGGTACACGATGTTCCCACCTTCTCCCTACAGCAGGAGGCGATGGCATGACCCAGACCGATGACATCATTCTCGAGGTCAAGGGCATCAGTCTCTCCTTTGGGGGCATCCAGGCGCTCTCCAACATTTCGTTCGACGTACGACGCAAGGAGATCCGGGCGATTATCGGGCCGAACGGGGCGGGTAAGAGCTCTATGCTCAACTGCATCAACGGGGCCTATAAGCCGCAGCAGGGCGAAATTATCTTCGAGGGGTCGGTGCTCTCCGACGTCAACCCGCACAAGATGGCAAGCCTGGGAATCGCCCGTACTTTTCAGCATCTGGCCTTGTTCAAAGGCATGTCGGTCCTGGACAACATCATGACGGGGCGTAGCCTCAAGATAAAGTCCAATATGTTGCTGCAGGCGTTGCGCATAGGGCCAGCCGAGCGTGAAGAGATCGTCCACCGTGAGTTTGTGGAGAACATCATCGATTTCCTTGGTATTCAGCAGTACCGAAACACGCCGGTTGGTACCTTACCCTACGGACTCCAAAAGCGAGTTGATCTCGGGCGCGCGTTGGCCATGGAACCGAAGATCCTGCTCCTCGACGAGCCCATGGCAGGCATGAACGTGGAAGAAAAACAGGACATGTGTCGCTTTGTCCTCGATGTGAACGACGAGTTCGGAACGACCATCGTTCTCATTGAACACGACATGAGCGTTGTGATGGATATCTCAAGTCGGGTGGTGGTCT
>CAZKWK010000044.1:2617-14006 GCA_964556335.1 uncultured Bordetella sp.
AGATAGGGGATGACGTGCCCGATGCGGTGCGTAAGAACCCTGATGTCATTAACGCCTATCTGGGCACTGAGCACTAAGGAGGCGGACATGGGATTTTTCCTCGAGACGCTCTTTGGCGGCCTGATGGCGGGAGTCTTGTACTCCCTCGTGGCCCTGGGCTTCGTACTGATCTTTAAAGCATCGGGCGTCTTCAATTTTGCCCAGGGCGCCATGGTGTTGTTTGCCGCCTTGTCGATGGCCCGGTTTTCAGAGTGGCTACCTCTCTGGCTGGGTTTTGAGAACAAGGTGCTTGGCAATTTGCTGGCATTTGCCATCTCGGCGGCCATCATGTTGGCTTTTGCCTGGTTGGTTGAGCGTTACGTGCTGAGACATCTGGTGAATCAGGAGGGTGTCACGCTCCTGATGGCCACGCTCGGTATCACCTACTTCCTCGACGGCTTCGGACAGACTGTCTTTGGTAGTGCGGTTTATAAGATCGATGTCGGTATGCCCAAAGAGCCGATGTTTATTCTCGATACGGTCTTTGAAGGTGGATTACTTGTTAACAAAGAAGACCTCTATGCCGCTTTGGTGGCGGCCGCCCTTGTGGGCCTGCTGACGCTTTTCTTTCAAAAGACAAGTACCGGTCGGGCGCTTCGTGCGGTAGCCGATGACCATCAGGCCGCCCAGTCTATTGGTATACCGCTCAACCGTATGTGGGTCGTCGTCTGGTTTGTCGCGGGCATCACAGCCTTGGTGGCGGGGATTATCTGGGGCTCAAAGATCGGGGTGCAGTTTTCTCTCACCCTCGTGGCCTTGAAGGCGCTGCCCGTCATCATTATCGGCGGCCTCACCTCGGTTCCCGGTGCCATTATTGGCGGGCTCATCATTGGCGTGGGCGAAAAACTCTCCGAGGTCTACCTCGGCCCCGCCTTAGGGGGAGGTATCGAAATCTGGTTCTCCTACGTGCTCGCGCTGTTTGTTCTTCTGGTTCGCCCGCAGGGACTGTTTGGCGAAAAAATTATTGACCGCGTCTAGGGTGCACACGCCATGATCTACAGAGAAAACGGTCAGTTCAAAACCAACTATCGCGACGATCAGCAGATCTTCCCGATCGCCCAGGACCGCTGGTTTGTCATTGCCTCTGTGGCATTTGCCTTTCTAGTTGTGCCGTTCTTATTCGACGACTATGTCTTTAAGGCCATTCTGGTGCCCTTTCTCATTTTGTCGCTGGCAGCCATTGGCGTGAATGTCTTGGTTGGCTATTGCGGGCAGATCTCTTTAGGGTCGGGTGCCTTCATGGCGGTTGGGGCCTACATGGCCTACAACATGTTTGTGCGGTTTGAGGGCATGCCGCTGATCGCCGCGCTCTTGTTAGGTGGGTTCTTTGCAACCATTGTGGGTATCGTTTTTGGTATCCCGAGTCTCCGGGTGAAGGGTCTCTATCTGGCGGTGGCCACCCTTGCCGCGCAGTTTTTCTGTGACTGGGCCTTCAGTCGCATACCTTGGTTTACCAACAACAGCACCTCCGGCTCTGTAGCGGTAGGTGGGCTTGAGGTCTTGGGCTGGTCTATTAATACCCCCTTGGATAAATATCTCTTCTGCCTCGGGTTTCTCGTGGTCTTTGCTCTGCTTACCAAGAATCTCGTGCGCGGTTCCGTGGGCAGGCAGTGGATGGCGATTCGGGATATGGACGTGGCGGCGGCGGTAATCGGCATTCGCCCCGTCTACGCAAAGCTCACGGCGTTTGCGGTGAGTTCCTTCATTATTGGTGTCGCCGGTGGCCTTTGGGGCTTTATCCATTTGGGCGCTTGGGAGCCACTGGCCTTCTCAATCGACCGGTCTTTTCAGCTCTTGTTTATTGTCATTATCGGCGGCATGGGCTCGATCGTAGGCAGTATTTTTGGCGCGGCCTTCATTGTCATTTTGCCTATCTTTCTCAACCAGTTTCTGCCCCTACTCGGCGGCCTCGTGGGTCTCACGATTTCCACAGAAATGATCTCGCATACCGAGTTCATGATTTTCGGTGCACTCATTGTCTGGTTCTTGATTGCTGAGCCGCATGGCCTGGCGAAACTCTGGAGTATTGGTAAGCAGAAGCTTCGGCTCTGGCCTTTTCCGCATTAAAAGTATCGTTGTGGGAGAGTCTGCTGCTTGAGACTCTCCGATTGTGGAGGTGTAGTTTGGGGAGTGAGACGTTATTCAAAGGAGACATGGCATGAAAGTTCGACAACTATGGACATCGGTGGCCTTCTCGGCGCTGACCCTCGCAGGCGTCGGCCTGCATACGGCCGCCGTTGCGCAGCAGAAGGTGCAGTTCTTCCCGAGCCTCACGGGCCGCACGGGCCCTGTGGCACCGAATGCAACCCCATTTGCTAATGGCTACTGGGATTACATGAAGCTCGTGAACACTCGGGGTGGCATTAACGGTGTAATGACTCTGGTAGAAGAGTGCGAGACCGCCTACGCAACTGACCGCGGCGTGGAGTGCTATGAGCGCCTGAAAGGTAAGCACGGCGGCGCAACAGTGTTTCAGCCCCTATCAACCGGCATCACCTTTGCCCTGACAGAGAAGGTCCCTGCAGACAAAATCCCGCTGATCACCTCCGGCTATGGCCGCAGCGATTCGGCGGATGGCGGCATTTTTAAATGGAATTTCCCTCTCATTGGCCATTACTGGGTAGCGGGTGATGCGGTGCTGCGTCACATTGCCAACCTAGAGGGCGGCTGGGATAAGCTCAAAGGCAAGAAGATTGGCGTGGGCTACCACGACAGTCCCTTCGGCAAGGAGCTTCTGCCCATCGTCGAAGAGCGTGCCAAGCGTCACGGCTTTACCATCCTCGCCCTTCCTATTCCAGCGCCTGGTGTAGAGCAGAAATCCATCTGGCTGCGGGTTCGGCAGGAGCGCCCGGATTACGTGATTCTGCAGACCTGGGGAATCATGACCGCTACCGCGGTGCGTGAGGCAGTCGCCGTGGGGTATCCAACCAGCAAGATGTTCGGTACCTGGTGGTCTGGCGCCGAGCCTGATCTGAAGGACATTGGAGCGGCTGCAAAGGGCTATAGCGCCGTTATGATGCAGCATGGCCAGGCCAAGAACTCCGATGTGGTGAAGGAGATTCTGGAGAAGGTGCATGCCAAGGGTCAGGGTACCGGCCCCCGCGACGAGGTTGGTGATGTGCTCTATATGCGCGGTGTGGTGGGTGCCATGCTCGCCGTGGAGGGCGTATTTCGTGCCCAGGAGCGGTTTGGTAAGGGCAAGGTCATGACCGGTGAGCAGGCACGTTGGGGCTATGAAAACCTCGACATCGGACGTGGACGTCTTGGCCAGATCGGGTTTACAGGCGTGATCAGCCCGGTGCAGACCAGTTGTAACGATCATATGGGCTCTGCCTTTGCCCGGGTTCATACCTGGGACGGCACCAAGTTCAACTGGTCTTCCGACTGGCTTGAGGCTGACATGAGCATTATCAATCCCCTGGTGAAGGCCTCGGCCGATCGCTATGCGTCGGATAAGAAACTCACCCGTCGTCCGGCATCCGACTGTAATTCGTAAACATCCTGTCGAGAGCGCGCCATCATGAGTCAGGCCACCCCCGTTCTTTCCGTCAATGGCATTGAGGTCATTTATAACCATGTGATCTTGGTCTTGAAGGGGGTGTCCCTGGCCGTTCCCAAGGGGGGGATTGTCGCCCTCCTTGGGGGGAATGGCGCGGGTAAGACAACCACCTTGCGTGCGATCTCGAATCTGCTCAAGGGCGAGCGTGGCGAGGTCACGAAGGGGTCTATTGAGTTTAAAGGCGAGCGGGTGGAATCTCTCACCCCTGCCGATCTCGTGCAGCGTGGTGTGGTGCAGGTCATGGAGGGCCGGCACTGCTTTGCCCACCTTACGATCGAAGAGAACCTGATGTCGGGCGCATACACCACCAGGCCCAGCCGTGGAGAAATGCAGGCCATGCTCGATAAGGTCTACACCTATTTCCCCCGCCTGAAGGACCGTAAGAACACGCAGGCGGCCTATACCTCGGGTGGAGAGCAGCAGATGTGCGCGATTGGTCGGGCGATTATGGCCAAACCAGACACCATCTTGCTGGATGAACCCTCCATGGGGCTTGCTCCCCAGATTGTGGAAGAGGTCTTCCACATTGTTCAAGACCTCAATGCTCGCGAAGGCGTCAGTTTTTTACTGGCCGAACAGAACACCATGGTCGCCCTGCGTTTTGCGCAGTACGGCTACATTCTTGAGAATGGTCGGGTAGTGCTTGACGGCACAGCCGACGATCTTCGGAACAACGAAGACGTGAAAGAGTTCTATCTTGGCGTTTCCTCCGGATCCGACCGGAGTTCGTTTAAAGAGGTGAAGTCGTATCGTCGTCGTAAGCGCTGGCTGGCCTAGGTGTTAGGTATGGCAAGCCTTCCTGATTCGCTCGAACGTCGAAGCGGTACACAGCGCCAGGCCGATCTTCTTTCCTTGTTGAACAAGGCGCTCGCCCATGCGCGGGCCCATGCACCGTACTACGCAAAAGCGCTTGCCACGGTGCCTGCGGCGGGCCTCACGACAATCGCAGACTTGGCCTCGCTTCCTGTTACGCGAAAGTCCGATCTTTCCGCACAGCAGTCGTCCCACCCCCCTCTCGGAGGTATGCTGGCCGTGCCACCAACGGCTCTTCGACGCATCTTCCAATCACCGGGTCCGATTTACGAGCCGCAGGGTATGTCGGTTGATGTCTTTCGTACTGCCCGCGCGCTGCGCGCGGCAGGCTTTGTCGCAGGCGACTTGGTACACAACAGTTTTTCGTATCATCTGTCGCCGGGCGCGTGGATCATGGAGGGGGGGCTACACGCCCTGGGCTGCTGGGTCTTGCCCGCTGGTGTGGGACAGACCGAACTGCAGGCGCAGGCCATGGCGCAGTTACATCCAGCGGGCTACGTGGGTACGCCGAGCTTTCTCAAGCTTATTCTTGAGAAAGCCGACGAACTGGGGCTCACAGTAACAAGCCTGCGCAAGGCAGCTGTATCCGGTGAGGCACTCACCCCCTCGATGCGTGCCTGGTTTGCCGGTCGGGGACTCACCTCTGTGCGGTCGGTTTATGCCACTGCTGATCTGGGCATGATTGCCTATGAGGGAGAAGATCCTGCCGAGGGCATGATCATCGACGAAGAGATCGTCTTAGAGATCGTGGAGCCGGGTGGTACCAAGCCCATGCCCCTTGGTGAGACCGGAGAGGTCGTAGTAACCCATTTCGGGGCGGACTACCCCATGATTCGGTTTGCAACGGGCGATCTCTCGGCGATCGATCCCGCCTCCGTCGAGAAGCCCTCGAAGTGTGGGCGTACCAACCTTCGAATTAAAGGATGGCTCGGTCGGGCAGACCAGACGACGAAGGTACGCGGGATGTTTGTCCACCCAGGGCTTGTTGCCGCAATTACGAAGCGATTCCCTCAGGTCGCGAAGGCACGTCTGGTGCTCACTGGAAAGCTCGGTGAGGATGTGATGACCTTGCGCTGCGCGCTTGGCGAGGGCCACGCAGGTGGTAATGCGTTACAGGCCCAGATTGCCGAGGCTGTACGGGATGTGACACGGTTGCGGGGTGAGGTGGATTTTGTGTCTGCCAGCAGCCTCCCGGATGACGGTAAATTCATTGAGGATGCCCGCGATTATCGATAGTAGGCAGGGCGGTTCACAGAGCCGCCCGGCTCTGGTTGCTCTCACTGTCACCTGTGGCTTTTTTCTTTGCATGCCCATGCCCGCATACCCCCAACAGGTGGAAGACCGTGTTGCAGACATGATGACGGCAGGATGGCGTGCCCAGACCACGCACCAACTGGTCTCTCGGGGCGACACGAACGATTCTCCCGTGCGGGTTCTCACCCAGAGCCCCTCGTCTCAGACCACAGCCTGGCAAGACTTTCGTAAATACGCTGATCTTCGTTTTGATTTGTCCTCAACCCGTATCGTGATGGTGGCGCGTGGGGGGCGTCTTGAGTATGAGCGGTATCTGCAGGGTAAGGCGAGTCCAGTCGCCACCCCGATTGGCAATTCCATGTCGAAGAGCCTGGTGTCTCTCGCGGTCGGTAAAGCACTCTGCGCTGGGGCCCTAAAGAGTCTTGATCAGTCTGTGGGCAGCCTGGTTCCCGATCTCCGCGGTACCTCTTGGGGAGCCGCCTCACTGCGCGATACGTTGCGGATGGCAACCGGCGCCTTTGTCACAGACACCGTCCGTCCTACAGGGTGGCGCGACGAAGAGGACATCAAGGTGAACCGTGCTGTCTATTCGCGGCAACTCACGCGTTCGTATATCGACTTGATGCGGCGATTTGACCAAAAAGCGCTGCCGGCCGGAAGCCAATTTCATTACAACAACTACGATACCGTGGCCCTTGCGCTTGCGGTGGAGGCAGCGACAAAGGAGCCATTCTCGCGGTATTTTGCCGATCAGGTCTGGATGCACATAGGCGCCGAGAGCGAGGGCGCCTGGGTTACCAACGAGAAGGGAGAGGTGGCCGGCTACTTTGGATTCAGTGCCCGCCCTGCAGACTGGCTGCGGCTTGGCCTCTGGGTCTTAGACCAGCGCGCACGAGACGACTGTTTCGGGCAGTACCTTCAGCAGGCCACTCAGGAGCAGATCGTTGCCAACTGGCCAGTGAATAAGTCGTATGGGTATCAGATCTGGACGAACTGCACCAAACGCCCTGGGAGCTTCTGTTTTCTGGGCAATCATGGGCAGCAGCTAATTTTTGATCCAGCCACTCACTCGGTACTCTATGTGCACGCCACCAGCAACGCCACGAATATGGTCTGGCGAGAGGTCTTCGATCGGCTACCCTAGGCCCGTCTTGTGTGTTGCTGCCTCTACCAAGCCTTTAGCAGGCAGAGAGGTTCTTTTTGCTTAACCAGGCGGGCCCCGCTTTGGCATTGCTTTTGCGCGCTAGGGCGGCAGAGATGAAGGCGCCTGCTTCGCAGAGGGTATCGAAGTCGATACCCGTCTCTATGCCTAGCCCATGCAGCAGATAGACGAGGTCTTCCGTGGCCACATTACCGGTTGCGCCCTTTGCGTAGGGACAGCCACCTAGGCCCGCGACGGAGCCATGAAAGATCGATACCCCTACCTCTAAGGCCGCATAGACATTGGCAATCGCCTGACCGTAGGTGTCGTGAAAGTGGCCACTAAACCGATCGAGGGGATACTTTGTAGCAATGGCCTCGAAGACGCGCTTTGTCTTTTCTGGCGTTCCCACGCCAATCGTATCGGCAATATCAACTTCGTGGCATCCCAGATCAATCATACGGTCCACAACGGCCATCACCTGTGAAGGCGTAATCTCTCCTTCGTAGGGGCATCCGAGGCAACACGAAATACTGCCGCGTAGCGCAATGCCATCGCGGTCCGCGGCCTGAGCGACCGGACGAAAGCGCTCAATTGATTCCGCAACGCTGCAGTTGATGTTTCGTTGAGAGAAGGTCTCCGAAGCCGCCCCAAAGATCACGACTTCATCGGCCCGCGCAGCGGCAGCCGCCTCATAGCCTTTGAGGTTGGGGGTGAGTACGGAATACCAGGTGCCCGGATGCCGCGTAATACCCGACATGACTACTGCCCCATCGGCCATCTGTGGCACCCACTTCGGGGAGACAAACGAGGCCGATTCAATATTCGTGATACCTGCCTGTGCCAGTCTTTCAATCAAGGCAATCTTGGTCTCCGTGGAGACTTCCGCTTTCTCGTTCTGCAGGCCGTCCCTCGGGCTGACCTCCACCACCTTGACCTTCTTCTTCATGGCGCCCTCTTTAATTCACGCCCGAGCTATCACGCAGGGCACGGGCGATGATGATTTTCTGAATATCGCTCGTGCCCTCATAGATCTGGCAGACGCGCACGTCGCGATAAAACCGCTCTACGGGAAAGTCGCGCACGACCCCATAGCCGCCGAGCACCTGAATGGCATCGGAGCAGACCCGTTCCGCAATCTCGCTAGCAAACAGCTTGGCCATCGCTGCCTCTTTCATACAGGGCTGTCCTGCATCCTTGAGGCTTGCAGCGTGCCAGATGAGCTGCCGCGCCGCCTCTAGCTGTGTGGCCATGTCGGCAAGTCGAAACTGCACGGCCTGATGTTCAAAGATCGGCTTACCGAAGGCTTGGCGATCCTGGGCATAGGCCAGTGCTGCCGCATAGGCCCCACGGGCCATACCCACAGACTGGGAGGCGATTCCGATACGCCCCCCCTCAAGCCCAGAGAGTGCGATCTTGTAGCCTTGGCCCTCGTCACCGATGCGATAACGCGCAGGGATCCGGCAGTTCTCGAAAATAATCTGGGCGGTATCGCTCGAATGCTGTCCAATTTTCTCTTCGAGCCGGGCCACAATATAGCCAGGCGTATTCGTGGGAACGACAAAGGCGGACATTCGTCGGTTGGGTGGCCCATCGCTGGTCACCGCAATCACAATGGCGACCTGCCCGTTCTTTCCGCTGGTAATAAACTGCTTGACGCCATTGAGCAGGTAGTCATCCCCTTCGCGGCGGGCGGTGCAGCGAATCTCGGCGGCGTTCGACCCCGCTTGCGGTTCGGTGAGACAGAAAGCACCCAGCCACTGTCCCTGGGCCAACGGAACCAGAAACTCTTTTTTCTGCGCCTCGCTGCCAAATGCCTGCAGGATGCTGCAGACTGGGCAGTTGTTGACGGAGATGGCGGTACTCGTGCCGCCATCGGCTGCAGCAATCTCCTCAATAATCAGTGAGAGGCTCACCGCATCGAGCCCCGCGCCGCCATAGGCCTCGGGTACCATGACGCCATAGCAGCCCAGCGCCCCGAGTTGCGTGTGGATATCTTTGGGAAAGGTGTGGTGCGTGTCCCAGTCTGCCGCTCTTGGTGCAATCTCCGCCGTGCAGAAATCGCGGACTGCATCGCGGATCATGACCTGCTCTTGTGTGAGTACCATGATCTAGAACATCTCGATGCCAACCGCTGTCGCCTCGCCACCACCGATGCACAGGCTGGCAAGTCCCCGACGAGCGCCACTCTGCTTCAAAGCGTGGAGCAGCGTCACGAGGATTCGCGCACCCGAAGCGCCAATCGGATGGCCGAGCGCACAGGCACCTCCATGAATGTTCATGCGGTCGTGACCGATACTCAGGTCTTTCATGGCCGACATGGCGACAACGGCAAAGGCCTCATTCACTTCCCACAAGTCGACATCAGAGACCGACCAGTCATTGGCCTCAAGCAGTCGACGGATTGCGCCAATGGGTGCCGTGGGAAATTTCGGAGGAGCCGCCGCATAGGTGCTGTGTCCCACCATTCGGGCCATCGGTCTGAGGCCGAGTTTTTCAGCAATCGAGAGTCGCGTCATGACCAGCGCTGCAGCGCCATCGCTAATGGAGGACGATGAGGCAGCCGTCACGGTTCCGTCTTTTGCGAAGGCGGGCTTGAGCTCGGGAATCTTCTCTAGTTTGATTGCCCGCGGACCCTCATCGGTGGATACAGTGGTTGTGCCTTTGCGACTCTGAATGTCGATAGGCGCGATCTCATGGGCAAAGTGCCCTGACTGGGTCGCCTCCTGTGCCCTGCGTACCGAGGCGATCGCAAAGTCGTCTTGCATCGCACGGGTGAAGCCGTAGTCCCGTGCACAGTCCTCTCCGAAGGTACCCATCGAGCGCCCTTTTTCATAGGCGTCTTCCAGACCATCGAGCATCATGTGGTCGTATAAGGTGCCGTGGCCAAGTCGATATCCCCCACGCCCTTTCATTACGAGGTAGGGCGCCTGGCTCATGCTCTCCATGCCGCCCGCCACCATCACCTGCGCGGCCCCGACGGCCAGGCTATCGTGGGCCGTCATGACGGCGCGCATGCCGGACCCACACATCTTGTTGATGGTGGTGCAGCCAGCCGATAGGCTAAGCCCTGCGCCGAGTGCTGCCTGACGGGCGGGGGCCTGCCCCTGGCCAGCGGGGAGGACACAGCCAAAGACCACCTCATCCACCATGTCGGACTGGGCGCCTGCCCGCGCAAGCGCGGCACGAATGGCTGCAGCACCGAGTTCTGGCGCGGCAAGCGAGGAGAGTTCCCCCTGAAGGTTACCCATCGGCGTTCGGGCGGCAGAGAGAAAGACAATGGGGTCATTGGTAATCGGCTTCATAGTGTCCTTAGAAGTTTTTGGCACTGCCTTTCGTGGGCCGTTATCTCTTTGAGCTGTAGTTCAATATCGTGCAACTTAGTTTGCAGTTCTCTACGGTGGGCGGCAAGGGTGCTGAGGAATTTCTCTAACTGGGCCTTGCTACCGCCTGGCCGATCATAGAGATCCAAAATCGACTTGATCTCAGCCAGCGAGAAGCCGAGCCTTTTCCCCCTGAGGGTGAGTCTCAGGCGTGTTTTGTCCGCGCTGCTAAATACCCGCACCCGTCCGTTTCCACGGCGAACAGGATGCAGTAAACCCTTGTCTTCGTAGAGTCGTATGGTACGTGTGGAGACAGAAAACTCTTCGGCAAGGTCGCGAATCGTGAACTGGGCCGAAACGGAGGAGGACGCACGTGCCATGTCAATTGACGTTAACGTTAGCGTCACCTAAAGTCAAGGTTATGCAGATTCAAGACCATACGTTTTTAGTCACGGGCGCGGCCTCAGGCCTAGGTGCAGCGGTTGCCCAAGACTTCGTGCGGCGGGGGGCGCGTGTTCTTCTGGCCGATCTTGCCGCTGAGCAGGGCGCACGACTCGCGGCGCAGCTTGGCAAGGCCGCCCATTTTGTGTCGACCGATGTCTGTCACGAAGAGAGCGCGCAGGCTGCAGTGGATGCTGCGGTTGCTGCTTTTGGCGGTCTACACGGCCTGGTGAACTGTGCGGGCGTCGCGCCTGCCGAAAAGGTGCTGGGCAAGGAGGGACCACATCGCCTCGCCTCTTTTCAGAAAGTCGTGTCCATTAACCTGATTGGCAGCTTCAACATGATTCGACTGGCGGCCCAGGCCATGGTCCAGACCGACCAGAAGTCGGGCGGGTCCGAGCCTGTGGCAGGGGTGATTGTGAATACTGCCTCGGTCGCCGCATATGAGGGGCAGGTGGGTCAGGCGGCCTATGCGGCCTCTAAAGGCGGTGTCGTGGCCATGACGCTTCCGATTGCCCGTGAACTTGCGCGCAGCCGTATTCGGATCATGACGATTGCACCGGGCATCATGGCTACGCCGATGCTTCTTGCAATGCCACAAGAGGTGCAAGACAGCCTGAACAAGTCGGTTCCGTTTCCGCAGCGTATGGGAATGCCCGAGGAGTTTTCTCGTTTGGTGGCTGATGTCATCGAAAACGACTACCTCAACGGAGAGGTCATCCGAATCGATGGTGCCATTCGGATGTCGGGAAAGTAGCCCCCCAAAAACAAAACCCCCGGCTTGTGGCCAGGGGTTTTTCTTGCTTCTAAGGGGTAAAG
>CAZKWK010000045.1:0-13408 GCA_964556335.1 uncultured Bordetella sp.
ATCGGGGCTTTGTCTTGCATGAGCCCGTTGGCCACTGGAGGTCCACCCTGCGCGTGTCCGATGGCATTGGTCTCACCTCCTCACGCGATATTCTCGAGGCGGCCTCGCAGGGGCGGGGACCCGAACGATTCCTGGTCACGCTGGGTTATTCGGGCTGGGGTGCGGGCCAACTCGACGCAGAACTTGCTTCCAATGCCTGGCTCACCGTGCCCCTTGTGCAGACCGGGCTGCTCTTCGATATTCCCCCCGAAGACCGCGTGAGTGCAGCCTTTCGTCTTCTGGGTGTTGACCCCCTCAATCTCTCCGGGGCGGTTGGCCACGCCTGAAATGCCCGCGGCAAGCCCAGTCACCTGGCTTGCTTTTGATTTTGGCAATGCCCGTATTGGCGTGGCGATTGGCAATAGCCTCACCGGTGGTGCTCGGCCCCTCACTGTAATTGCCTCAGTACCAACGGCCACGCGGTTCGCGGTTATTGCGGATCTAATTTCTGAGTGGCAGCCCGACCGCCTGTTGGTGGGTCTTCCGGTCTATCCTGATGGTGCCCCACACCCGTTTGCGCCTGCCTGCCAACGATTTGCACGCCAACTCTCTGGCCGGTTTGGTCTGCCCGTCACGCTCTGCGATGAGCGCTACACTTCGGCCTTGGTGCCAGACCCGGGCCCCCAGACCGATGCCCAGGCGGCCGCGATTCTTTTGCAAGGGTTTCTTCATGCCGCGATCGATTCAGCTTAACCAGAAGGGCCAACTCCACCACCTCTTATCGACCGAGGGTCTGCCCCGCGCGATCGTGATGCAGATCCTTGACCGGGCCAGAGATTTTCTGGTGGCTGATGGCCAGGGGGGCTTTGAGGTCAAGAGTCAGCCGCTTCTGGCGGGCAAAAGCATCTTCAATATATTTTTTGAAAACTCCACCCGCACCCGCACCACCTTTGAGATCGCAGCCAAGCGGCTCTCCGCGGATATTGTGAACCTCAATGTCAATGCCTCGAGTACGGCCAAAGGCGAGTCGCTTCTCGACACCATTGATAATCTGGCCGCCATGCAGGCCGATATGTTTGTGGTGCGGCACAGCCAGAGTGGGGCCCCTTACCTGATTGCTCGGCACATCAATCAGGTGGCACCGCAGATCCACATCATGAATGCGGGCGATGGTCGGCATGCGCACCCTACGCAGGCCCTTCTGGATATGTTCACCATCCGCCATTTCAAGGGCGACTTCACCCAGATCCGCGTGGCCATTGTCGGCGATGTGCTCCACTCCCGGGTCGCGCGTTCCGGCATCCATGCCCTCACCACCCTAGGGGTGCCGGAGATCCGCGTGATCGCGCCGAAAACACTTCTGCCCTCGGGGCTTGCCGAGATGGGGGTGCAGACCTACACCGATCTGGTCAAAGGCTTAAAGGATGTCGATGTAATCATGATGCTGCGACTTCAAAACGAGCGCATGCGAGGCGCCCTGTTGCCGAGCCCCCAGGAGTACTTCAAGCACTACGGGCTTACCGAAGACAAGCTCCGACATGCCCATCCCAAGGCCATCGTGATGCACCCCGGACCCATGAACCGGGGCGTGGAGATTGATTCGGCGGTGGCCGATGGAGGCCAGTCGGTCATTCTGTCCCAGGTGACCTTTGGTATTGCCGTACGTATGGCCGTGATGGATCTTCTCAACCAGTCGGGCCCCTGAGTCTGTAACTAGCGACACAGCCCCATCGCCCCAGCCCCGCCCTGATTCTTTCTGCCTGGAATTCTCGTTATGACGGTCTCGACGCAACGGTTTATTGATCCCACGCCCCCGCGGGTTGCCTTAACGGGAGGCCGCGTTCTCGACCCTGCCTCGGGTCTTGATGCCCCCCGGGATCTTTTTCTGGCAGAAGGGAGCGTGGTTGCCATGCTGCCGCCGGGTGCGCGGCCTGATGGTTTCACGGCAGACCAGACAATTTCGCTGTCTGGGCAGTGTGTCGCACCGGGGCTTGTAGACCTCTGCGCGCGCCTGCGTGAACCGGGATTTGAGTACCGTGCAACCCTGGAGTCAGAAATGCAGGCGGCCGTGGCGGGCGGTGTGACGCGGCTTGTCTGTCCCCCAGACACCGACCCGCCTCTGGATGAGCCCGGGCTTGTCGAGATGCTCAAGCACCGTGCCCGGGGCCTGGCCCAGGCCCATGTGCATCCCTTGGGTGCACTCACCGTCGGCCTTGCCGGTGAGCAACTTACCGAGATGGCGGAACTCACCGAGGCAGGCTGCATCGGTTTCTCTCAGTCCTTGCAGCCCCTCTTAGATACCCAGGTGCTCTTTCGGGCGATGCAATATGCCAGTACCTTCGATTTTCCGGTCTGGCTCTATGCCCGTGATCCTTGGCTCGGTGCGGCGGGCGTGGCTCATGGTGGTCCGCTGGCGGGCCGGTTGGGACTACCCGCCATTCCGGTGGCCAATGAGACGATCCGTCTGCTCACCTTATTCGAACTGGTGCGCATCACCGGTGTACGCCTGCATCTGTGCCGGCTCTCCTCGGCTGCGGGTATTGATCTCTTACGAAAGGCCAAAGCCGAGGGGCTGCCCGTGACAGCGGATGTCTCGGTGCACCACCTTCACCTCATCGATCTCGACATCGGTGACTACGATTCCAATCTTCGGGTCGATCCGCCGTTTCGCAGTCAGCGCGATCGTTCTGCGATTCGGGCTGCCCTTTTAGATGGCACGATCGACGCCATCTGCTCGGACCATTCGCCTGTGGATGATGATGCCAAGCAACTCCCGTTTGGTGAGGCGGAGCCTGGCGTCATTGGGTTGGAACTCCTCTTACCGCTTGTCTTGAAGTGGGCAGACGAAGAAAAGCTCGCCATGCGTGAGGCCTTGGCCCGGGTGACCCAACTGCCGTCAGACATCATGGCGCGCGATGCCGGGCGCCTGCGGGTCGGCGGCCAGGCCGATCTCTTTGTTTTTGATCCCCATGCGCCGTGGGTCGTCACCAATGACACCTTAAAGTCTCAGGGACGTAATACGCCCTACCTGGGGAGAGAGCTCGAGGGCCGCGTACTCGCCACCGTTGTAGAGGGTCGGATTGTCTTTCAGAAAGACCCGCTCGTCGTCTCAGGCATTTAGCCACTGCGTATGCAAGATCAACATGGCCTGCCGCGGTCTGTCCTTCGGGTGGGCTGGCGGTTTCCAGCACTCTTTGGCTGGATGGTGCTTGGACTGACCTGGTCGCTTACCGGGTTTCGGCTGGTGGGGCCTGCGGGGCGCGCCTGGAGTATTCGTACCTTTGCGCGGGGGCTACTGGCTGTCTGCGGGGTGCAGCTTCGGGCTGCGGCTGCTGCCCCTATTCCCGCGCCAGCCCTCCTCGTGGGTAATCATGTGTCGTGGCTTGACATCTTTGTGGTGCATGCCTTGCAGCCCGTGACGTTTATTGCCAAGTCAGAGATTCGGTCGTGGCCTGTAATCGGTACGTTGGTCTCAGCCTCTGGCACCTTGTTTATCGAGCGGGGCAACCGGGCTGCGATACCCCGTGTTATTGACGAGGCGGTATCACGTTTTGGTCGGCAAGAGCGGGTTATGTTCTTCCCAGAGGGCACCACCAGCGATGGCACATCGCTGCTTAAATTTCATTCGAGTCTCTTTGTACTTGCGGAACGCCAGCCCGACCTTCCGGTGGTGCCGGTGAGCATCCAGTACTCTTCAGGCCGCACCGCTTACATTGGAGATATGACACTGCTTCGATCGATGGTCACGATTCTGTCGGGCCCCTCGGTGGAGGTCTCACTCCAGATTCAGCCAGCCCTCTCTGTGGAAGACCGCAGGCGTCAGGTACTTGCTGAGGCCGCACGGGAGAGCGTGGCGCTGGGGTTGCGGACTCAGCCCCAGGATTCGAGCGCCGACTGCTGAAAGATCGCCTCGTCTTCTAATCGCACCGCGGTAAGGTAACCACCCCAGGCGCAGCCGGTATCGATGCCCAAGAGTCCGGGCGCACGGAGTAAACCCAGAGTGGACCAGTGGCCAAAGACAATCCGATATCGCTGGGTAGCCCGACGGACGCTTGAGAACCAGGGCTGCAGTTCAGGAGGCCGAAGGCTCGGGGAGAGCTTGCATTTGTAGTCTAGGCTGCCATCTGGTCGCAGGTAGCGCAGGCGGGTGAGTACATTGACCACCATACGGTGGCGGGCACTGCCCCGTAAACCATCTTTCCAGTGACCCGGGCTATTTCCGTACATCTCATTGAGAAAGTCTTGCCAGTGATCGCTCCGAAGTCGGCGCTCGACCTCTCGCGCCAGGTCGAGCGTTTTCGCCGCCGTCCAGCCGGGGAGCACCCCCGCATGGACCATGAGCGTCTTGTCCTCCGCATAGGCCAGGGGCTGATGCCGAAGCCAATCGACCAGATCCCCGTGATCTGGGGCTGCCAAGAGCACGCCGAGGGTGTCGCTGGGCTGCAGGGGGCGCGCGCCACTGGCCACCGCCAGCAGGTGCAGGTCATGGTTGCCGAGCACGACCTGGGCCTGTGGGCCTGCCGCGCGAATCAATCGAATGACTTCGGGGGAGTCGGGGCCGCGATTGACCAAATCGCCCACAAACCAGAGCCGGTCTCGCTTTGGCCGAAAGGGTAGCCTCTGAACAAGCGCCTTTAAGCTTTCCGCACAGCCCTGCACATCGCCAATTGCATACGTCGCCATGGTTGCATCGTAAAATAAAGCTGGGAGAGGCGTGTTGTTTCCCTTCTGCGACTATCCCTACTGAGGGCCGTGTTCGTCAGGCCCCCTACTTTTTTAGACCCTTATCTCTCTATGACTACCCGCCCCTCTTCTCTCTCAGCGCAGCCGGAGGGTGCATTGCCCGCTGTCTCTCCCGCAATTTTCAAGGCTTACGATATTCGTGGCGTGGTCGATGAGACCCTGACCGAAGAGACGGTGCGGCGCATTGGCCAGGCGCTTGGGCAGATGATTCGTCGCAAGGGCCTGCACCGTTGCGTGGTGGGCAGAGATGGTCGTCTTTCCGGTCCCCGACTACAGGCGGCCTTGTCAGAGGGGCTCTGCTCGGTGGGTGTCGATGTGATCGATATTGGCTCGGTGCCTACACCGGTTGTCTATTTTGCGACCCATCTCTTAGGTACGGGTACGGGCGTGGCGATTACAGGCAGTCACAATCCGCCGCAGTACAACGGCTTGAAGATGATGGTGGCCGGCGCCACCTTGGCGGGCGAAGAGATTCAGGCGCTCTACCAGGCGATTATTGCGGGGGGCGGGCAGCCCGAATCGCACATAGGCGGGCGCGGGACGGTCTCAGCGCAGACGGTAGTACCCGCCTATCTGGACCGCATTCTGTCGGATATCCGGCTCGCCCGGCCGCTGCGCATCGGCGTGGATTGTGGCAATGGCGTGGCCGGTAGTATTGCCCCAGACTTCTTTATGGCCCTGGGCTGCGAAGTCTTCCCCCTCTTCTGCGATGTGGACGGCACCTTCCCCAACCACCATCCTGACCCTGCAGACCCGCATAACCTAGAAGACCTCATTCGCGCGGTCAAAGACCACAACCTCGACCTGGGCCTTGCCTTCGATGGCGATGGCGATCGGCTTGGCGTCGTCACGCGCACGGGCGAAATCATCTGGCCTGATCGACAACTCATGCTCTACGCGGCCGATGTCTTGGCCGCGCGCCCTGGGGCGGAGATTATTTATGACGTGAAGTGCACGCGGCACCTCGCCCGTTGGATCAGAGACCACGGCGGGAGGCCGCTCATGTGGCGCACGGGCCACTCTCTGATTAAAGCCAAACTCAAGGAGACCGGTGCGCCCTTGGCCGGGGAGATGAGTGGCCACATCTTTTTTAATGACCGGTGGTATGGCTTTGACGATGGCCTCTACACTGCCGCGCGTCTCTTAGAAATTCTTGCCAAGGTAAAGGATCCCACCGCGACGCTGCATGCCCTGCCCAATGCCACCAGCACCCCAGAGTTGCAGATCAAGACTCAGGAGGGCGAAAACTATGCGCTCGTGGCCTTGCTCAAAGAGAAGGCTGAGTTTCCCAGCGCGCGCGAACGCATTCTCATCGACGGTATTCGCGTGGAGTACGACGACGGGTTCGGGCTTGCCCGTCCGTCCAATACCACCCCGGTCGTTGTCTTGCGGTTCGAGGCCGACAACCCCACAGCGCTGGCCCGAATCCAGGCAGAGTTCCGTGCGGTGTTGATACGCCTGGCACCCGGGCTTGCGCTTCCTTTCTAGCCGCAGGCATCTCGATTGCTAGAAGACGATGACCGCGCTCTGTTAGCGCGGGTGACGATTCTCGTAGTGACCTACGAGAGTTGCCACTGTCTCGAAGATCTCTCCCCGTTGCTTTCTGCATGCCCTCAGGTGGTCGTGGTCGATAACGCCAGCCGGGACGGCACGGCCCAGCAGGCGCAGGCATTGTGGCCGCATGCGCGCGTGCAGGTGATGCCCCGCAACGAGGGGTTTGGCGCAGCCAATAACGCCGGCTTGAGGCAGGTTTCCACGCCATTCGTCCTGCTCTTAAACCCAGACTGCCGGCTGGATGTCGCCGCCCTGCTTACCCTGATTCGTGCTGCGGAGTCATTTCCAGAGGCGGCGATTCTCGCGCCACAGTTGACCGATCGCCAGGGCCGAAAAGACCAGAGTTATCGCTGGCCCCGATGGACATGGCGGTCCCGTGGACCGATTGCGCAAGGGCCCGCCTGTGTGGGCTTTGTCTGCGGAGCGGCTATGCTCTGGCGGCCTGAGGCCTTTGTGGGGGTCGGGTACTTCGATGAAGATTTTTTCCTCTACTACGAAGACGATGACCTCTGCCTTCGGCTATTTCAGGCGAGGCGTCCGATGATGATCATCCCCGAGGCGACCGCAGTCCATGAAGGAAGACGATCGGTGTCAGGACACTTCCGTATGAAAAGCGAACACCTCAGGGGCTATTGGCACGCACGCTCTAAGCTTACATTCTTGCAGAAGCACCGGTCGGTGTATGCGGCACGCAAGGCGCGTAGCCGACTGCTTCTCCTCACGACGCTCGCACTGCCCCTGCGTGTCTTGCTCTTCTCCCCCCGATTGATTGCCCGAATGGTCGGGAGGTGGCAAGGCCTCGCAACATGGACACCAAAGGAGATACCGCATGGATAAGGATTCTCGGGTGGATTTTCGGGTACCTGGACTCACGGTGGGCATTCTTGCCATGAATGAGTCTGCGCGTATCGCCCAGTGCGTGGCGAGTGCCGCGTTTGCCGAAAAGGTGATCGTGATCGACAGCGGCAGCCTAGATGATACGGTTGCCCTGGCGCAGGCCGCGGGTGCCGAGGTCTATCCCTACACCGATTGGCAGGGATTTGCCACCCAGCGTAATCGCCTGCTTACCCACGTGAAGACCGACTATCTATTTTTTCTGGATGCGGACGAAATCATTCCGCCACCACTCGCCCAAGAGATCGCCGCGGTGGTTGCCTCAGGGCGTGACGAGGTCTGGGAGATTCTCTGGACGCAGGTCGCTTATGGCAGGCCCCTGACGGCGATGCGCTCGACGGGTGGGATCAAACGCCTTTTTAAAACCGCATCGTTGTTGCGCTACGAAGGCGTGGTCCATGAGGCAGCCGTGATGCGCCGAAAAGACATTCCTGTGCGCCGTTTCCAAACGCCTGTATTGCATTACTCCCGGGAGACCGTGTATGACAGCCTCAAGAAGCTTGCGCAGTATGTGCAGCTTGGGGCACTTAAGCGGGCAGAGAAAGGCAAGCGAGGCGGAATTCTGCGTGGCACCGCATCGGCGACCGCTATCTTTCTCAAACTCTATTTTTTCCGCCGCGCCTTTCTCTGTGGCCCCGAGGGATTCCTATTCTGTTTCTTTATTGCCCTCGAGTGCTTCTTTCGTTACGTGGCGCTGAAGTACGACCACCTCGATACCAAGTCCACCGCAGTTCTTCGCTAATCCGCCCCCAGAGTAGACTTTCATGAAGATTCTTATCGCCCACCAGACAGTCATCCCAGTCTTTGCCTACGGAGGCACCGAACGGGTTGTCTGGGATCTTGCCAAGGCCTTAATTGCTTTGGGCCATCAAGTAACCTTTCTCGTACCGCAGGGGTCTCGGTGCGACTTTGCGCCTGTGCGGTTTATTGACCCCGCGGTTCCTTTAATGCAGCAAATTCGTCCCCACGAGTTTGATGTCGTGCACTTTCAGCACAATACGTTTGAGGAGCCCGACTACCCCTACGTGGTGACCGAACACGGCAACTCTAAGAATGAGAAGCCTTTTCCTCGCAATACGGTCTTCGTTTCTAAGAATCATGCCCAGCGCTATGGCTCTGATGTCTACGCCTTAAACGGACTCGATTGGTCCGCCTATCCTGCTGTGGACTTTCATCGCCCAAGAACCTACTACCACTTTCTTGGAAAAGGCTCCTGGCCGGTGAAGAATCTGCGTGGGGCCATTCAGGTGGCGCTTGCGGCACGCGTACCTTTCGAGGTTCTCGGGGGCAAGCGCCTGAACTTATCACGCACCATTCGTTTCACGCCCTGGCCCTCGATACATTTTCACGGCATGGTGGGAGGCCAGCAGAAGTTCGATTTACTCAATGGCTCCCGAGGCCTCATTTTTCCCGTTCGTTGGCATGAGCCTTTCGGTCTTGCAGTCATCGAGAGCCTGTACTTCGGATGCCCCGTGTTTGCGACCCCGTACGGGGCCCTTCCAGAGCTCGTCGATCCTGCCTGTGGTGTTTTGTCTGAGCGAGGCGAAGATCTTGTCCATGCCATTCATGCGCAACGTTTCGATCCACGTAGTTGTCATGCACGGGCCACACACATGTTTGACCATCTGCAGATGGGACGAAAGTACCTCGAACTTTTTGAACGTGTCGTCGCCGGCGAGACGCTGAACCCAACGCCTCCTCGGTTATTGGGCAATGGGCATCAACTTATTCCTTGGCGTTTATAGCCTTACCGGGCCATGCCATGGATACCAGCAGGCCCGCCATAAACATGAAAAATTGGCTCTCAATAGAGCTCCAGAGTGGGCTATTGATCATGCTGTTGATCAGCAGAATACTCGCGAGGCAGGCAAGCACCACCCGCGGCATCTTGGTGGGTGCGCCGAGTGCCGCCTTGAATAGACTGAGGATCAGCCCTGCATAAAGCAGTATCCCCACCAGACCATGGTCGACTCCTAAAAATAAGAACTGGTTGTGGGGGTGCCAATTGAACCGACCACACTCTGATTCTGGAATCACGAATCGACAGATTTCGGTATGAAACGCACCCGTGCCGTGGCCCCACCAGGGCTTCTCCAGCATGAGTGCGATCGCCGTTTCGTAGTTAAACAGACGGTGTCCAATTGAACTGGCCGTGTTCTCACGCCAGTTTTCAAGTTCTTGCAGTGCAAGCATCCATCGACTCATCATTGTGTCCGAGGAGAGCATGAGCAGACCCAAGGCACCGATCAGGCAGACTACTGCCGGGAGCGCCCATCGCCGAGGAATAAGAAGGAGGCCTACCGTACCCAGGGACGCCAAAAGGGTGAGTGTTCCTGTACGACCGAGCGAGAGATGGGTAATGCTTACACTGGCGAGCAAGGCGATCACCACCCAGAACAAGGTGCGCCCTCTATGCTGCGATTCCATCGCGTAGGCCAGAGCAATCGCCACAAACAAAGACATCATGATGCTCTGGGTAATGTAATCCCCAAATACGTGGTGTGAGAGCCCCCAGCCCGGTTCTTTGGTGACAGACCACGGCAGAACGAACCAGACGTTGAGCCATGTCGAGGCCAACACAAACATCATCGCGCAGACGAAGCCAAGCATCGCAGCGCGTTGCCAGTGGGGCCGTTCCCATAGCAGCATCATGAGCAACGCACCATAGAGAAACCGGGCGTATTTTCTCAGATGGTGCGCGATCCACTCTTCGGTGCCTGCTGAGCCCCAGGTATGTAGACCGATGAGAAGTGCGAGTGCCAGCAGTAACCAGAGGGTGGGGCTTTCCTTGAGCGCTGTGCACATCGTCTGTCGAGAGCGAGCCTTCAACCATCCCACACACCAGATCACCACCAGTCCCACCAGCAGCAGGTTGGACAGTGGCTTGAAGGTCACAAAACTGAAGAAGAAGAGGAAGAAGAAGACCTCCATTCCTCCTGGGACTCTGAATGCGGCGGGTCTGAACGGCGTCGGGTTCACAGTGGTTTGTGTGTCTAAAGAGAGGGCGTCATGTTCCCGCGGTGTGATAGGCCTTCAGAAGCATCTGCCAGTCTTCATCACAGAAAGAGAAGTGCTCTGAGAGAGACGCCTGCTTCTTCAGGGAACGATACAGACGACTAAGATTTCCTGCCTTCCATCCGTCGCCAGGCAATACGTGTGACTTGTCAAAATCGATCACCCAAACCCGCGCTTGGGGGTCAATTAAGAGGTTATGACAGTTCAGATCCGCGTGATAAATCTGACGGCTATGCAGCCGGTGCAAAACCCCTCCGATTGCCTGCCAGGTCGTCAGATCAAGGCGTCGATATGTCAGTGCAGACGCCAGCGACTCTGCGCCTGGGATCTCCTCGGTGATAAGGTCTGCCTTGTAACGAAAGCCACCGATCTTTTCGCAGTGGGCCGCCAGCGGCCGAGGCACCGGCAGCCCCAAGAGTCTCGCCCAGCGTAGGAGACCAAACTCCTGCATGGCGCGCGATGCGGTAGGCGCCATCCCGATGTACGTGTCTTTAATGATGCGCCCCAGAATTCCGCCTCGCCTGTAGTGGCGAAAGAGGCCAGTCGTTTCTGCGATCTCTACGAAAAATGCCTGTCCTCTGCCGCCCTGTGTCAGTGCTCTCACAAAGAAGGGATTCCGCTCGCGAGAGAAGGCCTTCGGACTCTTTAATCGATCGTCTTTCGTCACATCAGCGTCTAGCCATAGGGTATTGGGGGGCAGATCCACCCGTACAATCATTGGGGCGCTCTCCTTCATTCTCTCGGGCCAGCAGCGATCCAGTGCGTCTAGTGTTTTTCGGCTCGCCCCTTGTCTCTCGGTGATGAATGACGCTGCCTTTTTTGACATGGTCGACAGCGTATCGGGGCTGCACAGCAGCCCATCGATCGCTTCCCATAGATGAGACCCATCGGTTACGCAAAGCCCCGCCCCGTCTTCACGAATGTCATCGAAGAGCTGCTGGGCGTTACCCTGAGAGGGCCCAAAGACCATGGGCCTCTCTGCCTGTAATGGTTCGAGGGGATTGTGGCCACCTACCGTACCGAAGGTCCCACCGACAATGCAGATCGTGGCCTTCCGATACCAGTCCATGAGCTGTCCCATCTCATCGACCAGGATGACATCGAGATCGCTCCAGTCGGGTGGGGCGGCGGTGGCGGTCGTCCGATGCACGCGCAGGTGAGCTGCCTTCAGCAAGGCGAATACCTCGTCAAATCGCGCGGGATGCCGCGGGGCAATCACAAGCACCACAGATGGTCGCGTATCGCGGTATCTCTTGTAGCCCTTTATTGCTTGGTGTTCATCGGCGGCATGGCTGCTGCCGAGAACAACAAGCTTTATCGATTCCTTGTCCGGCGCCTGCCCCTCGCCGCTAATGGCATTGGGCCGGACCTGGGTCTTAAGCGTCTGTTCGACCGCTGGGGTGGGGATATCAAACTTTAGATTGCCAGTGATATCGATGCGCTCCGCGATGACCCCCAGCGCCTGGAAGTGCGACGCGTTCTGCGCATCGGGTGTGGTGACAAGACCTATGCTTGACCAGACAGGAGTGAACAATGACTTGAATCGCCTGTATTGGCCAAGTGCTCTTTCGGTGAGTCGACCGTTGACGATGACCGTTGGTATACCCCATTCGCGGCATTTCAGAAAACGCTCTGGCCAGACCTCTCTTTCCATGGTCAGAAGCAATGTGGGCTGCAGTCGTTTGAGTAGTCGACAGATGACACCTGGCGTATCAAATGGGGCATAGAAACAGAAAACGCGACCATTCCAGAGTCTCGCGACCCGGTCTCTCCCTGTGGGGGTGTTGGTCGATATCGCCACATTCCAGGCAGAGCCTCTTGCGAGCAGGGCATCAATGAGTGGCGATGCCGCCATGACTTCGCCCACCGATGCGGCGTGAACCCAGAGGCATCCCGTCACATCCGGGTGTACATCTACCCAGCCCAAGCGCTCTGCGAGTGACCTGCGATATTTGGGCTCTTTGCGGCTTAACCAGAGAAGCCAGGCTAGCGAGGGAAGAAGCAGCGAGTAACTGAGGAGGCGATAGACCGAGCGAGACAGAAATACGGGGGTCATCGCCAGTGCAGATCTACCCAAGGCGTTGGAAGGACCCGTCTGTACCACTTGCCACTCACGCCCCGAATGGCATCAGGTGGGTTGGGTTTGCCGTGAAAAATAATAATGCGGGCACCTTGTGGAATCTCGGGCGCCTTAAACCACGACGCTAGCCCTGACCGCATACAGTGGCGTTTAAAGCTTCGGCACCAGGTCTCGGGCCAATAGTTGAGCTTGCCTTGGTCACGGATAAAGCCAGTCATGAACTCTTGCTCATTGCGCACCTTCTTGACGGCTGACGGATACCCGCTCTTAAGATAGTCAAGCGCATCTCCATGAGCACCCGCCTCAAACAGAAACACAGAGGTGTTACCCGTGCCGTCTCGCTTGTCCCACTCTTTAATCACCGTGAATGGGGCCTGCTGATCAAAAAATGGGTCGAGGGCGTCGACGATGACGATATCAAGATCAAGAAAGAGGGTCTTCCCCACAAGGTCGTGGAGGGGGTCTGCAAGGCAGGTAAGCTTTAACCAGCCGTGCTGAAAGACCCAGGGCTCTCTTTGGTCGAACGGCGCAAAACCAATCTGGGGTATAGGCTTCGTTACGATTGCGGGGTCGATCCCTTCGGCTTCATCGGTCAGGCAGACAAACCGAAACGGGCGTGAGAGATGTCGACCGACCATGCGATAGAGTCTGTTGACGTAGTCGCTGCCGTACTTGGTTCCCCATTTGATACATAAAACATTTACCCGCATCGCTGCTGCGGTCTCTTGGCCACTAAGGGCTGTGCGCATATCGGCCCTCAAGGATGCTTTCCGTCGGCAATCGTTTTACTGATCGCAAGGATGTCCTCGGTGCTGAGACTGCCTGTCGCCGCCTTCAGTCGAAGACTGGCCAAGAGCGTGTCGTAACGTGCCTTGGATAAATCACGCTGCGCCGCAAAGACCTGCTGCTGGGCATTTAAGACGTCGATATTGATCCGCACGCCCACTTCATAGCCAAGCTTGTTGGAGGCAAGGGCAAGCTGGCTCGACTGTTCTGCGGCCTCTAGGGCACGTACTTGGGCAAGCCCTGCCGTGACACTGAGATACGCAGAGCGGGCCACTTGTTCGGCAGAGAGCAAAATTCCCTGGGCGCGAAAAGCCTCCTCTTCAGACAAGGCTACGGCTTCGCGGACTTCGGCGGGCA
>CAZKWK010000046.1:0-11044 GCA_964556335.1 uncultured Bordetella sp.
CACCTGCAGACGCGGGTCATGCGGGGGCGGATAGCCGTCAAGCACGACATGAAGTTTTAGTGCGGCGGCAGTCTGCTCGATCGCGTCTAAGAGCGCCAGGTAATCCTCAAGTCTCGCCAGCGGTGGCATAAAGACGTAGAGCTGCTTTGACGCGCCGGCATGGCTTTCCTCTGCTTTGGGGCCGTTTGCGCGCATCGGGTCACGTACTTCTACGACCAGCGCCGTGCGGGTGATCTGCGCGTCTGCGTGGGCGATACGTTGGGCGTTTAGCGGGGCGTTTAGCGGGGCGTTTGGCTGGGCGATTGCAGAGGCCTCTGTCTGCGCTGGTGTCGGCCGAAGCGTCTGCCTGCGTTCTTGCCAGGTGGGCAGCGCGGGCTGCGCAACGCTGTGGTCTATGGGGAAGGTCTGTGGCCGTTCACTTTCGGGTAGCCAGGGCAGGGCGTCGAGTGGGAGGCGATAGCCCATGGGGGAATCGCCAGGTAACAGCAAAAGCCGCTCATCGCGCAGCAGCCACGGACCGGTCGCAAAGCGCGGCCCCGTGCCTCCTTGTTGTCGAGTCTCGCTTATTGGCGCATGGAGGGGCGGATTTGCCTCCTCGGCTTTCAGGGGAAGTACATATCCCACGACGGCCGCGAGGCCCTGAGAGAAGACGCGTCTGAGTCGCGCACGCTCTTGCGGGTCGTCGAGTTTGGCATCGAAGGGGTCCACATTGATGGGAAGCCTGCGTTCACGCCAGAGGTAATAGAAGGTGTCTTCGAAGCCCGGGGCGATGGTGTCGGTGCCGAGGCCCAACTGCCGTGCCAGCATCTCGATGAAGCGCTGTGCATCGGCGGTTGTCCGGTGCACCGGCACCGACTCATCTGCAAGCAGCGTCGGATCGCGCCAGCAGGGCTGACCATCGGTGCGCCAATAGAGACTTAAGGCCCAGCGGGGCAGCTGCTCTCCGGGATACCACTTGCCCTGGCCGCAATGCAGAAATCCGCCTGCACCGTACTGGGCGCGCAGCCTCTCGATGAGGGCCATGCCATAAGTACGCTTGGTCGGGCCCAGTGCATCGGTATTCCATTCGGGGGCATCGCGGTTGCTGGTGCAGACGAAGGTGGGTTCCCCACCCATCGTCAGGCGTACATCATCGGCAATGAGCTGGGCATCAACTTGGCGCCCCAGAGCCAGAATATCTTCCCACTGAGCCTCGGAATAGGGCCGCGTCACACGAGGCGATTCGTAGATCCGTTGGATGGACATGGTGTGCGCAAAGTCCACTTCTGTCTTCTCTAGGGCGCCTTCGATTGGGGCCGCGGCAGCGGGCTGGGGTGTGCATGCCAGAGGAATATGGCCCTCGCCCGCCAGAAGCCCGGAGGTGGGATCTAACCCAATCCATCCCGCCCCGGGCAGATAGACTTCACACCAGGCATGCAGATCGGTGAAATCTTCCTCTGTGCCACTCGGACCATCCAGGGCCTTCACATCAGGTCGAAGCTGAATCAGGTAGCCTGAGACAAACCGCGCAGCGAGGCCTAGGTGACGAAGGAGTTGTACCAGAAGCCAGCCGGAGTCTCGGCACGATCCACTGCCGCGCGTAAGCGTCTCTTCAGGCGTCTGCACACCGGGTTCAAGTCGAATCAGATAGCCAATGTCGTGATGCACTTTCTGGTTGAGGCCCACCAGAAAGTCCACCGGACGTAGCTTAGTCTTAGAAATGTCAGCCAGGTATCGCGCAAATTTTGGTGTGGCGGCCTCGCGCACAAGATACGGGGCGAGCTCTTCTTGTAGGAGTTCACCGTAGGCAAATGGATAGTGCTCTGCCTGGGGTTCGAGAAAGAAGTCAAAGGGGTTGTAGACCGCCATTTCTGCAACGAGGTCTACCGTGATCTTGAGGTGGTCTGTCTTCTCAGGAAAGATCAGTCGCGCCTGGTAGTTGGCAAACGGGTCCTGCTGCCAGTTGAGAAAATGGCCCGAAGGATCAATACCTAGGGAATACGATAGTACGCGGCTTCGGCTGTGTGGGGCGGGGCGCAGGCGAACGATCTGCGGTCCGAGGCGGATGGTGCGGTCGTATCGGTAGTGGCTGACATGGTGTAGAGCAACGTGGATGGACATGGGGCATCTCGCACTAAAAAAGTGCATTTAAATGAACGACTTACGGACGAAGTGCCCGACCGATTATTCCCTCTTTTTGCGCTGCGAGATAGTCTTTTTTTCCCTTCGTGTCGGTCAGTCACTCGGCTGTCGCCGATTCCACACGGTGGTCATCGTAGGGGCCTAGCCTCAAAAAACGAACCGGCTGCGCGGTCGCTGGTCGGCTCTTCCCTTTCATACAGGTGACCCGCGGCTCTGATTTCTATAAGGTAATCGATGTAATTCAGATGGAACCACAGGATGCAGAAGACCATTGTTCTCTTAGATGACGATCTGGGCGTGCGGCTTGCCATTTCTCGTGCACTTGAGTTCGCGGGTTTTCGTGTGGTTGCTTTTTCTTCCGGCAAGGATCTGTTGGCCCGGATCGCCGAGGTCTTGCATCAGGCGGCCGGGCAGGTGGGATTTCTGTTGGACATGCGTATGCCCGGTCAGATCTCCGGGCTTGAGGTGATGCGTCAACTTCGAGACCGTGGTATTCACAGCCCGATTGTCTTTCTTTCAGGCGAAGCCCAATTGCACGAGGCCATCGAGGCGCTGAAGGCCGGGGCATCCGACTTCCTATTAAAGCCGGTGGACCATGAAAAACTGGTGACCGCATTGCGTCGTGCCATGCAGATCGCATTGGCCAAGCCCAACACCTTGGAAGAGGCACCCGGATTTATGCCGGATCAGGAGCCAATCGGGATGGAGTCATCGCAGATGTTCCCCGAGGGTTCGGAGCGGGTAGCGTGCTTCGACAGCCTCACCCCGCGTGAAGAAGAGGTGTTGGGTTTTGTTCTCAAGGGATACCGTAGTGTACAAATCGCCGCAACGCTTCAGATTTCTGAACGCACCGTGAAGATGCACCGGTCTAACATCATGGCCAAGGTGGGCGCTCAGGGCGCAACCCATCTGGTCTATCTCTATCAGCAGTACCGTCGCACCCAGGTGCGGGTTGCCTAGTGCGCTGTGGGCCGAATGATTCCCTCTGTTGACGTTGCCACCGACTGGTTAGACCGGTCGGCCCGTCTGCGTCAGGCGCGTATTGATCAGGGCGCCTCGCTGTCTGCGGTGGCTGGGCGGGTGTTGGTGACGGTAACCGAACTCGGTGCGATTGAGGCAGGCAACTTTCAGTACTTTGATTCCGCACAACGGGTACACAGCCTGCTGGAAAAGCTTGAGTCGGTGTTACAACCACGCCCCGTTGTCTGCAGCCTCTTCATTCCAAAATTTCTGCGCGACGACCACGCTGCGTAGGCGCGGGTCGCGATGCCCGGAACGTTGCCATCGCAACTTGACTTTTGGTTCCTCCTTGAAGAACACTAAGCCCTAGTGATTCTGCGTGCGCGGGAGAGACTGGCAGCCGTGTTGGGTTGTCAGCGCCGAAGGGGAAACGCCCCGTAAACTCTCAGGCAAAAGGACCGCGCAGTCGCAATGCTCTCTGGAGAGAGGCCCTGTTCACGCAGGGCCCGCCGAAGGTTAATGTCTCAGGCGCAAAGGACAGAGGGGGCGTGATGGCCGCGTTGGGTCATGCAGATGCCTACGAGCGCTGCGGGCGCGACAGCCACCACCTCTTCTACCGTTCTCACGCTCCGGAGGCTGTCTTGGAATTTCCTCAACATCTGCGGTATGCCGTCTCTCACGAATGGGCAGCACAAGAGCCCAATGGTGACATTCTCGTGGGCATCTCTGCGCTCGCCCAAGACTCCTTGGGAGAGCTCGTCTATGTCGAATTGCCCGCCTTGGGACGGTCGCTCTCGGCCGGGGAGGCCTGTGCCGTGGTGGAGTCGACAAAGGCGGCCTCCGATGTCTATGCGCCTATTGCCGGCGAGGTTGTCGCCGTCAATGAGTCCCTCCGGGACACCCCACAGACGGTAAACGAGGCGCCCTATGAAGCGGGTTGGCTCTTTCGCATTCGACCTGCCGCAGGTGCAGACCTGTCTGCGCTACTGACCGCTGAGGCCTATCAGGCCCAGGCGCAGTAAGCCGCATCGCCTCCGCGCATTCCCTTTCTCTCGTGCCCCCACAAGGAATAGATCTATGAAGACCGTCGAGCCTATCGATCGACTTGATGGCCTCTTGGCCGAAGACGCCTTTCATCGCCGACACATTGGCCCCTCCACCGATAGCCAGCAGGAGATGCTGGCAGCACTGGGTCTTGACTCTTTGCATGAACTCGTGGCCCAGACGGTGCCAGCCGGCATTCTGCGTGATGACCTTCTGGCACTTCCAGACCCGCTCGATGAGCCGGCCGCCCTGGCCCATCTTCGTCAGCTTGCGCAAAAGAATCAGGTCTGGCGCAGCTACATTGGGGCGGGCTATTACGGAACGCACACGCCGCAGCCCATCGTGCGTAACGTACTGGAGAATCCTGGCTGGTATACCGCCTACACCCCTTATCAGGCAGAAGTCGCCCAGGGGCGGCTGGAGGCCCTCATGAATTTTCAGCAGGTCGTCGTCGACCTCACGGGCTTACCCACTGCCAATGCGTCGCTCTTGGATGAGGCCACGGCCGCAGCCGAGGCCATGGGCGTCTTTCTTCGTGCCCGAAAGAGTGCATCGGCCCAACGCTATCTTGTCGATGCAGAGGTGCACCCGCAGGTGATTGCGGTGCTGCGTAGTCGGGCCCGCTGGATGGGCATCACGATCGAGGTAACAGATCTCACCCAGCCCTCTGGGGCTGGCGATCTTTCAAATGTCTTTGGTGCCCATGTACAGACCCCCACCACGCGCGGGCGCCTGGTGGATTTTTCTTTCCTTGCCAATCAACTCCATGCGCAGGGCGCCCGTCTTGCGATCGGAACCGATCTGCTTGCCTTGCTCTGCACGAAGTCGCCGGGGCAGATGGGAGCCGATGCGGCCCTAGGCAGTGCCCAGCGCTTTGGGGTGCCCATGGGGTTTGGCGGTCCACATGCGGCCTTTTTGTCGGTGCGTGCCGATCTTGTGCGATCGATGCCCGGAAGAATCATTGGCGTGTCGGTAGATGCCCACGGTCAGCCCGCCTACCGTATGGCGCTTCAGACCCGAGAGCAGCATATTCGACGCGACAAGGCCACAAGCAATATCTGTACAGCCCAGGCCCTGTTGGCCAATATGGCGGGTTTTTATGCGGTCTATCACGGGCCTGAGGGCCTCTCGCGTATTGCGCTGCGGGTCAATGTTTTTGCGCGACTGCTTGCCCGTGAGGCCGGTCTGCCCGTGCTCTCTCCCACGTTTTTCGATACCGTGGTCTTCGATACCCAGGGCCAGAAAGACGCCATTCTCGCTCGGGCCCAATCGCGGCAGATAAACCTGCGCGCCTATCCTGGCAGCACCCATCTGTCGGTGTCTCTGGATGAAACCGTGACGCTTGAGGACCTCTGCGATCTGCTCTGGGTCTTCTCGGAAAAAATGGTAGCGCCGCAGTCTCTACGTGGTCTGCAGATGGCGAGCCTGCCAGAATCCATTCCCGCAGCGCTCACGCGTACCGAACCGGTACTCACGCACCCGGTCTTTCATCAGTATCGCAGTGAGACAGAGTTTGTTCGCTATCTCAAGCGGCTGGAGAACAAAGATATCTCCTTGGTCCATTCCATGATTCCCCTTGGGTCGTGCACCATGAAGTTGAACGCGGCTTCAGAGATGGCCCCGGTGAGCTGGCCAGAGTTTGCCGCGTTGCATCCGTATGTCCCTGCAGATCAGTCTCGGGGTTATGCCGAGATGCTTCAGGCCCTGCGCGATTGGTTGGTAGAAATTACTGGCTTTGCCGAGGTGAGCTTTCAGCCTAACTCAGGTGCGCAGGGTGAGTATGCCGGCATCATGGCCATTCGCCTCTATCAGGCAGCCCAGGGGGAGGGCCATCGTGATGTCTGTCTGATTCCGGCCTCGGCCCATGGCACCAACCCAGCCACCGCCCAGATGATGGGGCTGAAGATTGTGGTGGTGGCCTGTGATCAGAACGGCAATATCGACCTCAACGATCTGTCCGCCAAGATCGCGGAGCATGGCCCGCGGCTCTCTGCATTGATGGTTACTTATCCGTCTACCCATGGTGTGTTTGAGGCCGAAATTCGTGAGATCTGTGCCCAGGTACATGCGGTGGGTGGGCAGGTCTATATGGATGGCGCGAACCTCAATGCCCAGGCCGGCCTTACACAGCCGGGGCAGATCGGGGCCGATGTCTGCCACATGAATCTGCACAAGACCTTCTGTATTCCCCATGGTGGCGGTGGTCCGGGTATGGGCCCGATTGCAGTTGCAGCACACCTCGCCCCGTATCTCAATGTGGATCCCTTCACATCTCCAGACGTCGCCAATAGCGTGTCTGCGGCTCCGGTAGGCAGCGCCCTGATTACCACCATCTCCTATATGTACATCCGCATGATGGGGGCCAGCGGCATTCGTAAGGCCACGGAGGTGGCCATTCTCAATGCCAACTATCTTGCCCATCGTTTAAAAGACTATTTCCCCATTCTCTACACCGGCGCGCAGGGGCGGGTCGCCCATGAATGTATTCTCGATCTGCGTGGCCTGAAGGCAGAGCTTGGGGTCACGGCCGAAGATGTGGCCAAACGCCTCATGGACTATGGCTTTCATGCGCCCACGCTGTCCTTCCCCGTGGCCGACACGCTGATGGTCGAGCCTACGGAGTCCGAGTCCAAAGCCGAACTTGATCGGTTCTGCGAGGCCATGATTGCGATTGCGCAGGAGATCGAGAAGATTCGCTCTGGCGTCTATGACCGCACCGACAATCCTGTGAAGAATGCCCCGCATACCAGTCGTGAGCTCGCGGCAGACTGGTCTCACGCCTACAGCCGCGACGAGGCGGTCTTTCCTCTGCCCTGGGTTCGTGCGGCAAAGTTCTGGCCCTCGGTCAAGCGTATCGACAACGCCGCGGGTGACCGCACGCTGGTCTGTACCTGTCCGCCCATCACCTCCTATGCGGAGCAGTCATGACGCAGTCACTTCCGCTTGAGGCATTGCATCAGGATGCCGGCGCACGCATGGGCCCTTTTGCGGGCTTTTCGATGCCTATCCAGTACGCTGAGGGCCTGAAGGCCGAACATCTGCATACCCGCAGTCACGCAGGCCTCTTCGATGTCTCGCATATGGGGCAGCTACGCGTCACGACGCAGACCGGTGGGAGCTCCGTTTTGCGCGATAGTCTTGAGGCCGCCCTGCCGGTGGACTTCGATGGCTGGTCTTCTGGACAGCAGCGGTACACCGTCTTACTCAATGATGCCGGCGGTATCGAAGACGATCTCATGCTTGTCTGGCGTCCTGGGCCAGAGCCCGAGGTACGCATGGTCGTAAACGCGGGTAATCGAGAGGCCGATCTGCAACGTCTACAGCGGCTTGCGCCAAACCTCCAGTTCTCTTGGGTCGATGCCGCGCTTTTGGCCCTGCAGGGGCCAGAGGCCGAGGCGGTTCTCGCAGGGATTGATCCGAAGGCCGCCGCCCTGCGGTTTATGGAGTCGGCTGACTTGATGCTTTTGGGGGCCTCCTGTTTCACCACGCGAAGTGGCTACACCGGTGAGGATGGATTCGAGATTTCTGTGCCGCGGTCGCATGCGCAGGAGGTCGCGCAGCGCCTCCTCGCCGATCCGCGTGTTCGCTGGGTTGGGCTTGGCGCCCGCGATACCCTGCGGCTTGAGGCGGGGCTCCCCTTGCACGGGCAGGACATTCTTCCTTCGGTCTCGCCGATTGAGGCGGGCCTGCGCTTTGCGATCGCACCCTCGCGGCGTCCAGGCGGACAGAAAGCAGGCGGATATCCCGGTGCCGTAGCTCTGGCAGCCCAGTGGAAGGATGGTGCTGCCCGTCGTTTATCTGCCTTCGTCTCTCAGCAGCCGGTGCCGATTCGTGCCCATGCGCCGGTTGTTGACCGTACTGGTGTGCCGGTGGGGGAGGTCACCAGTGGTACGGTCTCGCCCAGCCTCGGGTACCCGATTGTCTTGGCCCTTATCGATGTAACGACCGACCCTGAAGCATTGTCTGCTCAGGTACGGGGCCAGGCCTTGCCGCTGAAACCTGTTGCTCTACCCTTTGTACCTAAGCGATACAAGCGCTAAGCGAGTTCTTTAAGATGCTCGCACGTGCCCTGCGCTGGGTGGTACTTGTTGCGGTCACGTTGTTTGTGGGCTATGAGATCTATGTGCTCGGGTCGGTCTATTGGTTGCGGTCGAACAATCCTCCGACGACCGCCTTTATGACTGCGGAGCGTGAGCGACTCTCTGCACTCAAACCCCCTGTGCGTATTCGACAGACCTGGGTGCGTTATTCGGCAATTTCTTCACACGTAAAACGGGCGGTGATAGCAGCAGAGGACTCGGGCTTTGTGGACCACGAGGGGATCGATTGGGAGGCAATCGAGAAGGCGGCCCGCGAGAACCTGGAGAAGGGCAAGATTCGTCGGGGAGGGTCGACGATTACCATGCAGCTTGCCAAGAATCTCTTTTTGTCGGCTGACCGTAGCCTCGTTCGTAAGGGTCAGGAGGTGATCATTACCACCATGCTTGAGGCTTTATTGGAGAAGCGCCGTATTCTTGAGATCTACCTGAATGTTGCCGAATGGGGCGTGGGCGTTTTCGGTATTGAGGCTGCAGCGCAGCATTATTTTGGCGTGAATGCAGCCAGTCTGAGCGCCGAACAGGCCGCCTGGCTGGCTGCGATTCTTCCCGCACCGCGTCGGTATGACCGTAATCGGGGCAGTAGTTTTATTCAGTCAAAAACCGAAACCATTTTGGCGCGTATGCCACTGGTGAGGGTGCCTTAACTCTGGCTAGACCATAACGCCTTGGCTGGCAAGGTTCTTCAGTGTCATTTGACTTAAAAAGTGCTGCTTGACGGCCTTCATACGGTGGGCCAACGCGTGCACGGGTGCACTCTCTGGGGATGCGCCTGCCTCGGTTACCGGCTCCTCAGATTCTGCCTCAAAGAGCAAACAGACAGCCTGTGGCGTAATCTGATCTGCGGGGGTATTCAGGCGATATCCACCCCCGGGACCCCGGAGTGCGGCCACCAGACCCGCCTCGCGTAAGGTTCTAAAGATCAGTTCGAGATAACTGACCGACACGTTCAGCTCCTGGGCAATGCTTACGAGGCTTATTGCGCCCTTGTTCTGTTTCTTTTGAAGGATTACGAGCGAATCAAGCGCAACTCTGGACTTGTTTGAAATGTTCATCATGCGGCCCTTCATGAGGAGAATCAGGGGAAAATTCGTTCTTGACCTTGGCAAAGACCGCGTACTAACCTGATTAACGTCTGTGCGGCTTTACTAGGTAGCTCGTAGACTCCTTCTTGTGTTGAATAGTTCCCTAACTTTTTATCGCGTCGAAAGGCCCGTTCTCCCCGTCACCCCCATTTTTATGTATAACACCGATACGCAAATTCAGATTCTGGGTCAGGTGATGCGCCATGAGGCGGTCCATGGCGCGCTTCAGGCGCTGATTGATGGCTTGCACCAGCAGAGCCCAGCCGGTGGGCGTGTGGTCTGGTCTCCTGGTTCTGTGCAGACGGCTATTCAAGATATGCAGGGCGCCCAACATGTTTTTCTCATAGACACCGTCTTAGAGGGTGGCGGCCAGTTAATTTTCTTTTTTCCTGAGTCTTTGTCGTCTCTACAGCGAGAGGGCCTCGATCGATTTCTTAGTATGGCAGAGCGGTGGATGCACGCCTTGCGTGAGATGGATCAACTTGAGTCCTCCCTCGGGCATGTGGTGTCGCAAGACCCGCTTACAGGCATTCTCAATGCACGTACCTATGCCGCTCGCGTCGCACAGATTGCAGACGCACGTGGCGACGGTGCGCCAGATCTGCTCGTGCTGCATCTTGATCTTGTGCAGTTTAAGTCGGTGAACGACCAGCTTGGTGATGAGATTGGTGATGAACTCTTATTTGCGTTTGCCGACCGTATCAAGCGGCAGATGGGCCCGCAGGATTGCCTGGGACGGCTGGGGCCCGATGAATTCGGGCTTGTCTTTGTGGGGCGCAGTCTTGGTGCGGAGACGGTGGGGTTTGTAGAAAGGTTTGTACGTTGGGTTCAGAAGCCACCTATCGAAACGAGCCTCTGGAATGGCGTTCGTATTGGCGTTGCCGATTCTCAGGTCGAAGGCCTGCGGGCAAAAGAGTTGCTTCTTTCTGCTGCGACCGCCGTGCGTACAACCAAAGTTTTCGGTGGACCTGCATTTGCCTATGCGGGGCAGTCGCCACAGGCTATTGCCTCTGATGCCTCGTAGGGAGTTGGCATGCTGCGAGGACTCTTTGGCGAGAACAAGAAAGATGCGCTCTTACGCGCGAAGGAAGAATTCGAGTCTGTCTGTCGGCTACAGGGCACCTCGCGTGAGGTGCGGGCGGCCCGCATTCGCATGGGTATCCGCTGTCGGGCAGTGATCGACGAGACATTTCTCGAAGGGATTGAGAAGTGCGCGGAACACCTTGAGCAGTGCATGATCGCGGTAATCACGGGAGATCCCCGTCCACCGCTGCCAAAGGCGGGTGCCTTTCAGAAGATCAAGACGATTAACGGGCCGACGATGGCCTATATTCCTCTGGAGGATGCGGAAGAGGTCTTTGCCATTGGTGGGCTCTATCAGCGTGAGCAGATCTCTGGGGCACATGCTCTGGAACTCGTGCAAGAGGTTGCCAACCGCATTTCTCTCTTGCTGCAACTCGACCGACCCATAGAACCTTTGGAGTTTTTGAGTGAGAAGCTCGAAGAAGACCGTGCTGCCCAAGACCTCGCAGAGATACGCGCGTCTAGGCAGCAACAGTCTGAGGGCGGTTAGAGTTTTCCGATGCGAGGATCTCGGGGGTCGGGAGGACCAGTTCCGAGTGTCATACGGGTGGTAAGAAACTCTGGTAGCCACGGATTGGCAACCGCTAGGGAATATTCCAATAAAGGCCGAAACCAGGCCTTCTGCCAGGCGCGGTCAGCAGGCAGGGGGGTCAG
>CAZKWK010000046.1:11054-13383 GCA_964556335.1 uncultured Bordetella sp.
ACACCACCGGATGCAGTCACCAACTCTTTGAGTGCGAGCCGCACCATTTTTCCCAGCAGAAGCACGAGCAAGACGACTCCGACGAACCCGAGCACCTGCGGTAAGGGCTCAGACAATAGCTCTGCCAGCGGTGCAGCGGCATATCCATAGAGCTTGTAGGCGGCGAGCAGCGCAATGGCCCAGATCGCAACACCGGTAATTTCTTGCACGAATCCGCGAAGAATAGCCAGCAATGTAGAGCTCACCAGAACGACGATCAATACCCAGTCGATCCAGGTGAGTTCTGCCAGGCCAAGGGTTTCTGTCATGCCGAAACGATCCTCAGTTGGGCTGGTCGGCCCTGTGTGTGCGTCATAGTGGTCGCCCTTTTCATTACTACGAAGTAGGATTCGGCCTGCTGTGCGAAAAGTTGAGGATAGGGTGGCCAGCGCCGTCTCTGGGTGCAGCCCGCTGCCCTTTGGGCCAGTAGAAGCGAAGGCAGATGCGGGAGGGGTGGGTGGCAGATATTGCGTTGGGATTTGACCTGGGAGGCACCAAAACAGAGGCGGTTGCCTTGGCGCCAGACGGCCAGGTGTTGTGCCGGCTTCGTCAGCCCACGCCCGTAAGCGGTGGGGCGGAGGCGATTCTCCGGGGTATCGTGCAGCTACGCGATCGCGTGGTAGACGCGGTACGGGCCCAAGGGTTCGACCCCGCTCGCGCAACAATGGGGCTCGGTACTCCCGGCTCGCTCTCCCCCTGGACGCAGCGCCTCAGAAACTCTAATACGCTCTGTCTCAACGGTCTGCTTCTTGCGCAGGAACTCTCGCAGGCGTTAGGTCAATCGGTGGCGATCGAGAATGACGCCAACTGCTTCGCCCTCGCAGAGGCGCTGCAAGGGGCAGGTCGTGGCCAAAACATCGTCTTCGGGGTGATTATTGGCACAGGGTGTGGCGGTGGGCTGGTGCTTGAGGGGAAATTACATACGGGGCAGAATCGTCTTGCAGGCGAATGGGGGCACACCCAGATTGATCCGGCAGGCCCTGCCTGTTGGTGTGGTCAGAAGGGGTGTCTGGAGGTATTTGTTTCTGGTGGGGGCGTGCAGCAGGCTTTTTTTGCCCGAACAGGCCTCGACTGGAGCGCACAAAAGATTCTTGATGAGGCGCAGACCCACGATGAGGCGCAGAGCCTCCGGTCTCTTTTTTTCGCGTCGCTGGGGCGAGGCTTGGCGAATCTCTACGCGGTGTTAGACCCAGATATTGTTGTGCTGGGTGGGGGGCTTTCTAACCTGCCAGGGTTGCGTGCGCGGCTTGAGAAAGAGGTGTCTGAAAGAATTTTCGGCCGCGAATTGCAGTCAGGTATCGCACTGAACGCCCTCGGTGATTCGGCTGGCGTGATTGGTGCTGCCTGGCTCGGGCGGCAACAACGCCAATAACGTCGCCTATCCTTGGGCGCGCTGTGGCGGAACGACCTGAAGCTTCTTCTGGGCGTCTTTGGAGTCTGCTTCGGCCTCGGCCGCCAGTTGTTCGCAGAACTGCTTGTGGAAGTTTTTGTAGAGGTCGCCTGCTTCCACGGCATAGACCTTCAGCAGATTTAAGAGCTTTTCGTCTTCAATCGAGAAGGGGGGCTCGTTTTTGGTGCGCGAGAAGAGTCCGCCCACCCCTCCACCAGAGGACACTGGCCGTTGCCGAAGCCTAAGGGTTGCCAGGCTATGGGTAATGAAAATACCCGCGAATTCGGGGCTTGCACCCATGCGGCGGCAGAGTGCGCCGCCAATCACGATGGCGCGCCCAAACCGGGTGAAGAGATCGAAGACCTGGCCCTCTAGTTGGCTTCGGAACCCTGGGTTTCTAAACCATGGCTCACGAAAACGGGTGCATTCCCAAAGGGCGTCGGTGACATACCGCGCTACCCAACGGTTGTAGTCGTTGTCGTTCAGAGACTGGTAGTCGCTGCTATCGGCGGGGTCTCGTTGCATGATGCGTGCTCGTAAAAAGTGAGAGTCGGACGGTTACGGTAGAGGAAATTCTTATTTATTGCAATGCCTTAGCAAATACTTGTGGAATCCGCCTCAGAAAAAGGTCGGCGGCTCGCCTATGACATAATGAGGCTGCTAATCGGACGCGTAGCTCAGTGGTAGAGCACTGCCTTCACACGGCAGGGGTCACAGGTTCGAACCCTGTCGCGTCCACCAAAAATCCCCAGTGTTTTCAAACGCTTAAGCCAAAAAAGTCAGACGCACTCTGACCAAAAAGTAGTTAACTCCAAAGTTAACTACTTTTCTGACATTTTCAGGGGCTGGGCAAGGGCAGGGCCTGATCACCAAACGTCGGGTAACCCGACACTTCGTGGG
>CAZKWK010000047.1:0-13291 GCA_964556335.1 uncultured Bordetella sp.
GACGAGCATGGGCTTTGAGGCCGAAAACGAGGCCCGCAAGAAGGCCTTTGAGCACTGGAGCGTGGACGCCGAGATGATGGCTGCCGCCGGCCCCCAGGCGCTCTTTATGCACTGCCTACCGGCCCATCGCGGGGAGGAGGTCTCCGCCGATGTGATTGACGGCCCGCAGTCGGTGGTCTGGGATGAGGCGGAGAATCGGCTTCATGCGCAGAAGGCCCTCATGGAATATCTGCTGCTCGGGCGCGTCGACGACTAACGCATCCTCGCGCCTGCCCCTGGGGCCCACCCTGAGGGGTTCCAATAGGGTCCCGCGCGCGCGACGCTACAACGCAGCGATGCCCGCCTTCGCCACCTGGGCATCCTCAAACGACTTCACGGCCGAGACACCCACCGCACCCACGCAGTGGCCATCCACCAGAATCGGTACTCCGCCCTCGAGCATTCCCTCAATCTCCGGCGCGGACAAAAATGCAGTGCGTCCGTTATTAATGATGTCCTCGTAGATCTTGGTCTCACGCTTACCCATCGCCGCGGTACGGGCCTTCTGTGGTGCAATGTAAGCGGAGGTGATCGGCGCCCCGTCCAGGCGCTGAAACCAGAGCAGATGCCCACCGTCATCACAGATCGCAATTGCCACCGCCCAGTTGTTCTTCTTCGCCTCGGCCACGGCCGCTGCACCGATACGCTCCACATCCGCAAGGGTAAGACAAGGCTTCTGAATCACGATCTGCTCCTTAGGTAAAAGTTTCATCGGCCGCCGCAATAAACCGGGCGATCCAGTCGATCTGCACATCGGGCAACAGGGACGGCGCATGGCCCGTATCGGGCACCTCAATGAGCGCGGCCTTGGGGCCCCGTGCCTGCATCGCACGCGCGGTCTCGGCCGACACGAGGTCGCTCTGGGCACCGCGTAGCAATAGGGTTGGACAGGTAACGACATCGTAGAGAGGCCAGAGCGCCATATCGGGAACATCGCCCTGCGCTGCCGCAAAGCCCGTCCGAAAGGGCTCGGCGATACCGGGGTCGTAATGAAACTGAAAGGCCACCGGCTGTGCGGCCATCGCACGCAGATCGAATGCTGACCGAGGGAAACAGGCAGGGTCCGGAAGCCAGCCCGTTCGCTCTGCCGCAGGGCTCTCTCGATGCGCCTGCTGCCACCGTTGACGGGCTGCATGCCAGGCCACCGGACGCACCACGGCCGCCGCCAGCAGTTCCCACTGGGCCTGGGTATGCGGCCCGAAACTCTCAAAGAGCACCCGCGCGGCCGCCGTGGCCTGCGTAAAATTCTCAAAGACTGGCTGCACACCAACATACTGACCGATGCGCGCGAGCGCCTTGCCAGAGACCACGGCACCCACATCGTTGAGAACCAACGACCGAATCACAACGGCCGGAAACAAGGTCTTGGCCTCTGGATGACCAAGAAGGGTGAGTGCAATCAGGCCCCCCATCGATGTGCCCACCCAGTGCACCGGCCCCAACGCAAGCTGGCTGCAGAGCGCCTGAATATCTAAGGCGTACTGCCCCAGATGGTAGTGACTCGGGTCATCCAGCCAGTCGGAATCACCCCGGCCGACGATATGCGGACAGAGCACCCGATACCGGGCTGAGAGACGCTCAGCGAGGGGAAGAAAGTCGAATGCCGACCGGGTGAGCCCATGCACACAGATCACCACCTGGCTATTTGCGGGATCCCCAAACTCCAAGACCCGCATGGCATGGGGGCCTGCTGGGCTCTCGCAGGCAATGGAATGAATACGCGCGGCCGACATGATTTCGCTATTCTTGCAGACTTCATCACCACGAGGATGCAGACCATGAAACTCTTAACCGGCAAAGTGGCCCTGGTCACGGGCTCCACCAGCGGCATTGGACTCGGCATGGCCGAGGCACTGGCCGATCAGGGCGCCGACATTGTGCTCAATGGCTTTGGCGACGCGCAGACGATTGCCCAGGTTGAAAAGTCACTTCAGGCCCGCGGCGTAAAGACCTTCTACCACGGGGCCGATATGTCTAAGCCCGCAGAGATCGCCGCGCTCATCAAGGACGCAGAATCGGCCATGGGCCGCATTGACGTCTTAGTAAATAACGCAGGCATCCAGCATGTGAGCCCGATCGAAGACTTTCCCATCGACAAATGGGATGCCGTGATTGCGATTAATCTCAGCTCGGCCTTTCACACGATTCGGGCTGCGCTACCGGCCATGAAGGCCCGCGGCTATGGCCGCATTATCAACATTGCCTCCGCCCACGGGCTGGTGGCCTCGGTACAGAAGGTGGCCTATGTGGCCGCCAAGCATGGCCTGGTGGGGCTCACCAAAGTCGTGGCATTAGAGACCGCCCAGACGCCCGTCACCTGTAATGCCATCTGCCCCGGCTGGGTCCTTACGCCGCTGGTGCAGAAGCAGGTCGATGCCCGCGCGCAGGCCAAGAGCTTGTCTCAAGAAGAAGCCAAGCGACAGCTCTTGATGGAGAAGCAGCCCTCGGGCGAATTCGTCACCCCCGCGCAACTCGCAGGACTGGCGGTCTTTCTCTGCTCACCGGCTGCGGACCAGGTGCGCGGCGTGGCCTGGAATATGGACGGCGGCTGGGTCGCCCAGTAGCCGGGGGTCTGAACGCGGCGGATGCCAGAAGCGTCGCCGCGTCTCGGCTGCACTCGTAAACTGCGGCGTCTGATCGTGCCAGGTGAGTAGCAGGTCCCCCTCCAGATCGGTGCGACGACTCGGGATGCTCAGGGCCTGAAGTCGCTGTAACACCTCAGGGTGTGGATGGTTGAAACGGCTTCGATAGCCCGCTTGAAAGACCACGGCCGCGGGTGCGAGCGCGGAGAGAAACTTCTCAGCAGACGACCCGCGGCTTCCGTGATGGGCAGCGACGACCACCATCGGTGCGCCCGCCCGGGCGGCCGCGTAGCGATGCAGCCAGGGGGCCCGATCAACGATTTCTTCTTCTTGCATCTGGGGAATATCGCCGGTGAGCAGTAGCCGCCTGCCTTGAGCATCAATGACCTCGAGCACGCAGGAGTCTTCGTTCTCCCCCGCAAGATCGGGCTTCTCAGGTGTTGTGCCAAAGGGATAGACAAACCGAAACCAGACGTCATCCCAGACCCAACTGAGCCCCAGGCGACAACGCGCGAGAGGTACTTCGGTAACACCGGCTGCGGCCAGCTTCGCGACCACCGTCTCGCCTGGGATGCTCGTGGTCACCCAGGGCGGACGATGCGACCGGACCAAGGCACCGAGCCCCGAGGCATGGTCATCATCTCCATGGGAAATAACCAGGCCATCGATGCGACGAATACCCAGGGCATAGAGCTGCGGAATCACAATGCGCTCGGCCGCCTGGGTCTGACCCATGGTGGGACCAGTGTCATAGACCAACGTGTGAGACGCGGTACGCAGCACGATGGCCGTACCCTGGCCGACATCCAGAAAACGTGCCTCCACCGCGCCGGGCGGTGGTGTCGAGGGCACCCCCAAGAAGACCGCACCGAGCCCGACCCAGGCCAGGTGCCGCATCCGCGGAAGCGACGTATTAAGGGCCATGAGCACACCTAGGCAGGCTACGAGGCTTGCCCAGAGCGGAGGGGCATGCCAAGAGGTACTCGCCCAAGACCAGTCGGCACACCAGACGAGAAATGCAAACAGCCAGTCGAAAACGGCATGGCCCCAGACCAGGGGTGCAGAGACATCGACAAAGGCCATCACCGCACCGACCATGGCCAAGGGGGTCACGACAAAGGTGACCACCGGAATCGCCAAGGCATTGGCCAATGGACCAATCAGCGAGACCTGATGAAAAAAAGCAATGGTCAGGGGCGCCAGACCGATAGTGATCGCCGCCTGAGCGGCAACGGCACTACCCAGAACGGTCTTGCGTTCCGACAAACCAAAAAGAATCGCAACCGCAACAAACGACAGCCAGAACCCCGGGGCCAGAGGCGCAACCGGATCCATGAGGAGGACGACCAGGAGAGTCAGCGAGATCACCCCCCATCGCTGCGCACGCAAGCCCGTGAGGCTGGCTATGGCGGCGACAGAGACCATCACGGCGGTGCGTTGGGCGGGAATATTGAACCCCGCCAGCAACGCGTAGCCAATCGCTGCGAGACTGGCGGCGACCGCACAGGCAATCGGCACCGGAAGATACAAGGCCAGCCGCAGCCCCAACCGCCCCAGGGTCTGCCAGAGGAGTCGCACCGCCAGCCGCGCGAGCAAGGCAAACATCGTGACATGCATGCCCGAGATCGACATGAGGTGAGAGACGCCCGTCTCAGAAAACACAGCCCAGTCCGCAGACCCAATCGCCCGTTGATCCCCCACCACGAGACCCGACATCACACCGCGATGCCTTGCCTCGGGCAGTGCCTGGGCAATGGCCTGACGGATCGCCTCGCGGGCGCGATCAATGGCCACCGACGGATGCGAAGGCGACACCTCTGTGAGGGCGATCGGGAGGGGGTCTTTCTTGGCGTTCGAGACCCGCCCGACGGCCCGCACTCGGTTCTCAAAGAGCCAGGTCTCAAAGTCAAATCCGTAGAAGTTGCGGCTCCCCGCTGCAGCCCGCAGGCTGAGCACCGCCTGCCACTGATCGCCCGCGATCAGTGTTTTCGGTAGCCACCCATCGGTACGTGCCGGCCAACTCACCAGGGCCAGAAACGGTCGCTCCAACGGCTTTATCGCACCGGTCGCTGACTCTGCCATCGCCACGATCTCGGCCTCAAACCGCCAGGTAGCGGGGCGATGTAGGGCATCTCCCGCGTCAAAGACGGGCAGGTCTTGCACGATGAACTGGACGGCCACCGCGGCGCCTTCCTGCTGCGGCGAGATGCCTGCAGACAAGATCGCGCCTGTACGCAGACTCCCCCAGGCCGCCATGGCCAAGGCCACAGACAGCGCATAGAGCGGCCAGGTGGCAGACGATCGCAGCAACGAAGGCCAGGCGCGCCCCCGTAGTTGTCGGGCCGTGCCAAGCCCCGCAAGGAGCGCGACAACACTAGCCGTAAGCAGGAGGGGCGCTGACCAGCGTTCGGGCTGCAGAAGAAAGACACCCAGGCCCGCCAGAGCGGCCAGGGCCACACCGTGCACGGTCATCGAGAGGCGACCGTAATTAAGACGACAGAGGCGCGGTGGGCAATGCTTCCGTAAAACGACCAGCCAGACGCGGCAGCGCCCGGCAGGCATTCAGGCTGCTCTGGCGGGCAGCCTCCAGAGAGGTAATGCCGCGCAGATCAGCCAGTACCGCACCAATGGCCGGAATCTGGTCGGGCCGATTGGCCTCGCCCTTCGCCATCCAGGCAGGGGGAATGTCGGGGCTGTCGGTCTCGAACACCCAGGAGTCAGTCGGCAGGGCGGCTGCGAGCCGCCGAATCTGCAGTGCCCGCGTGAAGGTCATGGCACCCCCAAAGCCCAGCACGAGTCCTTGATCGATGAATGCCTGCGCCTGCACGAGACTGCCATTGAAGGCATGGGCAATGCCCTTGGAAATCGCAAAGCGGCGCAGCCCTGCACAGACCTGGTCTTGTGCCTTGCGGACATGGAGGACCACTGGAAGATCGAAGTCACGCGCAAGACGAAGTTGTTCGGTAAAAAGCGTATGCATACGGCCCCTGTCGAGATTGGGTAAGAAGAAGTCCAGCCCGATCTCTCCGACCGCCACCAGCTTGGGGTCATCGCGATGGGCCACGAGGGCATTCTTCAAAACCGACAGGGCATCTTCTTCTAGACGATCGACCGAACAGGGGTGTAGCCCCAAGGCATAAAACACATCCGCATGCCGGTGGGCAAGATCGGCGACGCGCGCAAAGTTTTCCGGGCTGACCGCAGGCACCAAGACCGCTCTCACGCCCACCAGATGGGCCGCCGCAAGGCAGCCTTCCGGGTCGCTTAAGAAATCAAGATGGCAGTGGGTATCGACCCAGAAACTGTCCACGCGGGGCCTTTTGCGACAGTCGTCGTTTACGAAACCGGCGAGGCCAGCCCCTGCGGAGGTGTATGAGGCAGCAGGGTAAGCCGCCTGCTACAGCGATCGGCAAGCGCCAGGTCGTGGGTCACGACCACCAAGGCGGCCTGCATCGTCTGTGTCTGTCGCAAGAAGAGGTCGAAGACCTCGCGGGCCGTGTCCTGGTCGAGATTGCCCGTGGGCTCATCGGCCAGCACGATCTGCGGCTGGGTCACCAGGGCCCGTGCAATCGCAACGCGCTGCCTTTCCCCCCCAGAGAGCTTGCCCGGCACATGGTCAAGCCGATGGCCGAGGCCTGCGGCCCGCAGCATATCCGCCGCGCGACGCATCGCCTCCGCGGCCTCCATGCGTCGAATCCGCAACGGCATGGCCACATTCTCCAGGGCCGAACATTCCGCAAGCAGATGATGAAACTGGTAGACAAAACCCACCGACTGGTTGCGCATCCGGGTGCGATCGGCATCTGACATCTGAAAGACATCCTGATCGTTGATACGCACCTGCCCTTCCGAGGGCCGATCAAGGCCGCCCAGAAGATGTAAGAGCGTGCTCTTGCCGACCCCTGATGGGCCTACCACCGCCAGACTCTCGCCCGCCCGCACCGAGAGGTTGAGATGGGCGAAGGGACAGATCTCGCGCGGGCCATCCCGAAACCGACGCCCGAGGTCGATGGCCTGCAGCACCAGGCGTCCTCCAGGATTGGCCGATGGGGTGATGTCAGTCATAGCGCAGGGCCTCTGCGGGGTCGAGACGCGAGGCCCGCCAGCTCGGATAGAGAGTGGCCAGTAGCGACAAGGCAAAGGCCGACGGCACAATGGCCCAGAGGTCTTCCGCACGCAGGTCTGAGGGCAAGCGGTCGATGAGATAGACCCCCTTGGGCAAGACCTGAAAGCCAAAGGCCTGCTCCACAACCGCCACGATGCTGTCGATGTTCCAGGCCCCAAGCACCCCAAGCACCACACCCAGGCCCACGCCCAGAAAGCCCAGGCTTGCCCCCTGCACAACAAAGATGGCCATGATCGATCGGCTCTGGGCCCCCAGTGTGCGCAGAATTGCGATGTCCGCCCGCTTGTCCATAACGGTCATCACCAGCATCGACACCAGGTTAAAGGCGGCCACCGCGATGATCAGCATGAGAATCACAAACATCATCCGCTTCTCCAACTGAACCGCAGCAAACCAGTTGCGGTTCTCAAAGGTCCAGTCGCGCACCACAAGACCCGCAGCCAGACTCGGCTGAATCTGCAGACTGGCCAGCGGCGCCTGCTGCATGTCATCGAGTCGCGCACGAATACCCTGACTGGCCTGACTGCGGAAAAAACGCAGGGCATCGTCCATCGCTACAAACACGAGGCTGGCGTCGTAGTCATAGTGACCGGACGCAAAAACGCCCACCAGTCGAAAAGATTTCATTCGCGGAAGCACGCCCATTGGCCCCGCGCCAGGATCGGCCGTGGTGAGCGTGACCGAATCACCGATGCGTAGGCCCAGACTGCTTGCCAACTCACGGCCGACCACCATGCCGAATTCCCCGGGCTGCAGATCCGTGAGAAGACCCGCCTGCAGGGCTGCAAGAGCAGGGCTGACGGCTGGCTCACGCCTGGGGTCTACCCCGCGCACCAGCACCCCTTTGAGCTGGTCTCCGCGCGAGGCCATGGCCTGCCCCACCACAAAGGGGGCGGTCGCGCGGACATGAGGGCTCGATTGCACGGCCGCCTCTGCCGCAGTCCAGTCCACGGCCTCATAGGCCGGCGCCACAACTTCCAGGTGCGACAAGACCCCCAGCATCCGGTCGCGCACCTCCTTCTGAAATCCGTTCATCACCGAGAGCACGATGATCAAGGCGGCCACCCCCAGGGCAATACCCGCAGTGGCCATGGCAGAGATGAAACTGATAAATTTTGTCGACCGGCCTGAGCGGGTGTAACGCAGGCCGAGCTGGAGCTCATAGAACATGGCCCGAGTGTGCCATAGTCATCGACCATGCCCGCCTTCCGAAAGACCTCCTCCACACTGCCTGCCGCCGATGCCCTCGCAGACTGCCTGCGGGCCAAGGGGCAGGTGTTGGTGATCGACTCGGGGCTCATGACGGCAGACCAGGCATCGCGGCTCGCCCGCCACCTTCCCGCGAGTCTGTCACCAGAGGTCGTCTCCGCCCTTGGCCTACTGGACAGACTGCATGGAGAGGATCTTGCAGACCCCTGGCAGGATCCCGATGCGGTGGTGCAGCCCGGCGCCCTGAGGGCCTATGAGGTGGCGCTCAGGAGACTCCGAACACCTGACTGGACCCTATCGCAAGATACCCTCCCCTGGGCCGCCTGGGCTGCCTTGGCCGATGGATTGCAACCTGCCCCTGGTGACTACTGGATGCAGTTGCTCCCCTGCCGCATCGGGCTCAGCGCCCAGGCCGTCGGCCTCATTCCCCTTCCCTCCAATACCTTTACCCCCGCGCAGGTGCAGACCATGGCGACGCTCGTTGCGCAGTGGCCCGCAACGCTCGTGCAGTCCGCCTCGGGTGCTGTCTTTCTCCGATCAGAAGAGCCCTTCGGGCTAGCGGCGAGCGCACCCGAAATGCTCATCGGCCTGCACCTGGCCCACCACCCGCCCATCGGCCCGCGCAGCCGAGACTGGCGGCAATTGAGTAACGAGATACAGATGGCCTTTCATCTGCTGCCCGAGGCTGACGGCGATGCCCGCCTTGCGCAGACCCCCTGGCCCTGGGGCGCGGGGCGTCTGCCTCTAAACGCGCACTTGGCCCCACACCCCCCTCCTCCGGACAGCCAACAGACAAGGCCGTCGCCCCGCCTGGCCATAGAAGGGCTGCACCACTGGCTTCTGCAGCAGGGCTTTCCCGCATCGCTACGCTGGTGGCAGCCCGAAGACACGGAAAGCTGGATAGCGGCCTGGCTGGCTGCACTACGCGCTGTGGCAGCCCTGACGCCGACAGACCAGCCGTGGATCCTCATGGCCACCCACGGCGGGCAGGCCCGCGTATGGGCATCGGCCAATCGTGCGCCGCCGCGATGGTACGAACGCCTACGCATCGGGGGTGTGAGACCACGTTCGTTACCAACGCTACAGACCACGTGGCTCTCACTGGTGACGCTGCCAGACACAGAGGCAGAGGCATGAAGGCATGACCCCGGCCCGCGCATCGCCGCAACTCAAGGAGCGACCCCCACAGCCAGAGGCGCGGGATCGACTGATCTCCGCAGGACTGCACCCGGTGCTCGCAGACTGCCTCGCACGTCGTGGCGTCGATGATGCCTCCGCACTCGATACTGCGTTGCATCGGCTGCTGCCTGCGCGCGGCATGCGCAATATGGAAGCCGCCGCCCGCGAGATCGGACAGGCAATTCTGGCCAACCAGAAACTGCTGGTCGTGGGGGACTATGACGCCGATGGCGCCACCGCCTCGGCCGTGATGCTGCGCGGCCTGCAGCGCCTAGGCGCGATGGTCTCCTTTCTTGTACCCGATCGATTCCGATTTGGTTACGGGCTCACCCCCGGTCTGGTCGCCGAGTTGGCCATGGCAGAGGCAGGCGCCCTTCCCCACTGGATCATCACGGTGGACAACGGCATCTCGAGCCTTGCGGGTGTCAAGGCGGCCCAAGACCTCGGAATACAGGTGCTCATCACCGACCACCATCTGCCCGGCCCCCTTCTGCCCGAGGCCTTGATCATTAATCCGCAGCTTGCAGACTGTGGCTTTGCCAGCAAACACCTGGCGGGGGTGGGCGTGGCCTTCTATCTGGTGGTAGCCATACGGGCCTGGCTTGCCCAAGAAAGCCCGCGACACAAAGGTCAGGACCTCGCACGTATTGACGACCTATTAAGCCTCGTGGCCCTGGGTACCGTGGCCGACCTGGTGCGCCTTGACGACAACAACCGCCGACTCGTGCAGCAGGGGCTCCTGCGTATTCAGCGGGGGCTTGCCCCCGCAGGGGTCTTGGCACTTTTTGAGGCCGCCGGTCGCCCCCATCGTGAGGCAACTGCCCACGACCTAGGATTTTTTATCGGCCCACGACTCAATGCCGCCGGGCGGCTCGCGGACATGCGTATCGGCATTCGCTGCCTGACCACCGACGACCCCGCGGAGGCGCGGGCGCTGGCCACCGAACTCCACATGCTCAATCAGGCGCGACGCGACCTGCAGCAGACACAGTCGGAGGCCGCGAGCCAACAGGCGGCAGACCTGGTCGCCGCCTCAGAGACAACGGCGAACGGCCAGCCCACTCAGAAGGCGCTGGTCTTGTTTGACCCAAGCTGGCATCAGGGCGTGGTCGGGCTGATTGCCGGACGCATCAAAGACCAGGCCCATCGGCCCACCCTGGCCTTTGCCCCGGCGGAGCCAGGCGCGGAACTGCTCAAAGGGTCCGGACGATCCGTACCTGGGGTGCACCTGCGCGACCTGCTGGCCCGCGTCGACAGCCTGGCCCCAGGCCTCATGACGGCCTTCGGGGGCCACGCAATGGCCGCCGGATTGAGCCTTCCCCATAGCCGACTGGCCGAATTCACCAGACTGCTGCACCAGGTTGCCGATGCGCTCATCGACCCCACACTCTTCTCCCCACTTCTCCTCACGGATGGCCCACTTGACCCAGCCGATATGCGGCTTGAGACAGCGCAGATGCTCAGCCAACAGGTCTGGGGACAGGGCTTCGCGGTACCCGTCTTTCAGAATCAATTTCTCGTGCGGCAGCAGCAACGACTCAAAGACCGCCACCTAAAACTCGATCTGCTCCTCGCCGACGATCCTCGAAAGCGGGTCACCGGTATCTGGTTCGATGGTCCGGCCGCGCTGCCCACCGAGGTCGTGCTGGCCTATCAGCTTGAGGTCAATAGCTATATGGGCCTCTCGTCGTTGCAGCTGCGTATTCAGGCGGCAGAGCCCACCAACCCGCTACACTAGTCGTTTCTCTGATGTGACGACTATGGATTCTGAACGCCTCAACGCCCTTGCCGCCCAGTTCGACGACCTGAAATCGCGGGTCGATGCCCTTCGGGGGTATCTTTGACGTCGATACGAAGGCCCGACGTCTTGAAGAAGTTATCGCATTAACCGAAGACCCCGCGCTCTGGAACGACCCAAAGCGTGCCCAGGAAATAGGCAAAGAGCGCAAGTCACTCGAAGACATCGTGGTGGGCCTTGCGAGCCTCTCACAGGCCATTGAAGACGGCGAAGAACTCTTCGCCATGGCCCGTGAAGAAAAAGAACTCTCCGCCATCGAATCGCTGGAAGAAGAGGCCCGAGGTATTGAAGACAAGGTCAGCGGACTCGAGTTTCGTCGGATGTTCTCCAACCCGGCCGCCCCCCTGAACTGCTTTCTCGACATACAGGCCGGCGCGGGCGGCACCGAGGCCTGCGACTGGGCCTCGATGCTCTTGCGCCAGTATCTTCGCTACGCCGAACGCAAAGGCTTCAAGGCCGAACTCCTCGAAGAGTCTGAAGGGGACGTCGCCGGCATTAAATCGGCCACCATCAAAATCAGTGGGGACTATGCCTTTGGCCATCTACGCACCGAAACCGGTGTCCACCGTCTGGTGCGCAAGTCGCCCTTTGACTCCAGTGGCGGACGCCACACCTCGTTCGCTTCGATTTTTGTCTACCCGGAGGTAGACGAGAGTTTCGAGATTGAGATCAACCCGGCCGATGTCCGCGTCGACACCTATCGGGCCTCGGGTGCCGGCGGCCAGCACATCAACAAGACCGATTCGGCCGTGCGACTCACCCATATCCCTACGGGTATCGTCGTACAGTGTCAGAACGACCGGTCGCAACATCGTAATCGCGATGAGGCCTGGCAGATGCTGAAGTCGCGACTCTATGAGCATGAGATGCGCAAGCGCATGGCCGAGCAGCAGAAGCTTGAAGACAGCAAGACCGATGTCGGCTGGGGGCATCAGATACGCAGCTATGTGCTCGACCAGTCACGCATCAAAGACCTGCGCACCTCGGTAGAAATCTCCAATACCCAGAAGGTACTCGATGGCGATCTCGACCCCTTTATCGAGGCAAGCCTCAAGCAGGGGCTCTAGCCAAAGACACGCAAAACCCAAACTGCCCATCACAACCCCAGAACAAGACTCCCAGACCCACAGCCACTATGACGGAAAACCAAGACCCCAAGGCCGCCGCTGCACCCGATCATGCAACGGCCGTCATCGACGAGAACCAGATCATTGCCGAGCGCCGGGCAAAGCTCGCCGCACTGCGCACACAAGACGCGGTGGCGTTCCCCAACCAGATTCGGCCCAGCCATCAGGCGCAGGCGCTGCATCAGGCCCACGAGACCCAGACCCGCGAAGAACTCGAAGAGCGGCCCATTGCGGTGTCCCTAGCTGGCCGCATTATGCTCAAGCGGGTGCAAGGAAAGGCGAGTTTCTTCACGATTCAAGACAGCACTGGCCGCATTCAGCTCTACATGAACGATGAGACCATAGGCGCCGAAGCCCACGGACGTGCCAAGCACTTTGATCTCGGCGACATCATCGCGGCCGAGGGGATTCTGTTTAAAACCATGAAGGGCGAGTTATCGGTGCGTTGCCGGTCCGTGCAACTGGTGACCAAATCGCTGCGGCCCCTGCCCGATAAGTTTCACGGACTACACGACACCGAGACAAGGTATCGCCAGCGGTATGTCGATCTGATCGTCAATGCCGAGAGCCGTAACGTCTTTCTAACCCGGTCGAAGGCCCTTGCGGCCCTGCGCCAGTTCATGACCGAGCATGGGTTTTTGGAAGTCGAAACCCCCATGCTGCATCCGATTCCCGGAGGGGCGGCCGCCAAGCCCTTTGTCACCCATCACAACGCCCTGCACCAGGACATGACCCTGCGGATTGCGCCCGAACTCTATCTCAAGCGGCTTCTGGTAGGTGGCTTTGATCGGGTCTTTGAGGTCAACCGCAATTTTCGCAACGAGGGGTTGAGCCCACGGCACAACCCCGAATTCACCATGATGGAGTTCTACGCCGCCTACACCGACTATCAGTGGATGATGCAGTTCACCGAAGAAGTTCTGCGGCAGGTCGCCCGGGCGGCCACGGGTTCGGCGGTGGTGCATTACCAGTCACGCGCGGTCGACCTCGAGGCGCCCTTTGAAAGGCTCACCATCGTGCAGGCCATTGGTCGGCATGCCCCCGAGATCAGCACAGAGGATCTCTTATCTGCCGACAGACTGCGCGCGATTCTGCGGTCAAAGCACGTGGCTGTCGACAAGCCACCCCTTGCCCAGGCAGGACTTGGGGCACTGCAACTGGCCCTCTTCGAAGAGGTGGCAGAGGCCAAGCTCTGGAACCCCACCTTCATCATCGACTACCCCGTCGAGGT
>CAZKWK010000048.1:0-13105 GCA_964556335.1 uncultured Bordetella sp.
GTCAGACCCTTGCCCGGGCCGGCGCCCCGCGTGAGTCGCCGCATCCCGCCACCCGAAGTTTTCAGGCCTTCCGTATTCTCATTAATGGTGAACTCGACGAACTCGATGCGCTCTTGGCACAGGCCCCGGCGGTACTCAAGTCGGGGGGGCGCCTGGGCGTCATCAGTTTCCATTCGCTCGAAGACCGTCGGGTGAAGCAGGCGTTTCAGTCTCCCGAGAAGGCCGCGGGGCTGTCTCGCCCCCGTGGCATGGGTCGCGCTCAGTTTGCGCTGCTCTCGCATGCGGCGGGTCCCGAGGCAACGCCTGCCCGCCTCTGGACCGATACCCGGCGCGCGCGCCCCTCCGAGGCAGAGTGCGCGCGTAACCCACGGGCTCGCAGCGCGGTGCTGCGGGTTGCCACTCGGGCGGTGGCATGACACGCCTCGTGAACTGGCTCCTGGCCGCAGCCTTGTTGGTAAGTGCCTTGGCTCTCGTGAACTCCCGCTATCACGAGCGGCGCCTCTTTGCGCTTGCGGAGCAGATGGAACGTCAGATCGAAAAGCGGGTGACCGAGATTGAGAACCTGCAGGTGGCCGTGACGAGTCTGCGCACGCCGGGCCGGCTCGCCAGTGTCGCGAAAGACACCCTGGGCATGGTGCCGATTACCCATGCCGAGACGGTCTATGCACCGAAGGGGCGGTCGCCATGATTGCCCGGCCCCATTTCTTTTTTGGCTCCTGGTCCGCCTCGGAGCGGGCAGCGCGGCAGGCCAAGGCCAGGCCTAAGGGCAGCCGCACCGCTGCCGCCGCTCGGGCGACAGCGCGTACCGCGGGCGCCCAGCCCAACGATGAGATTCTCACCTGGCGCGCCACCGCGACTCGTTCGAAGTGGGTGCTTGGCCTTCTGACCCTGGGTCTCTGTGTGGTCTGGGTGAAGGCCTTCTGGCTGCAGCACGTCAACGTAGAACAATGGCAGAAGCGGGCCGAGAATCGGTTCGAACGCGTACGGGACTTGTCCGCCGCCCGCGGTCGACTACTGGATCGAAACGGGGATGTGTTGGCCGTGAGCATCTCGGAATACCGGGTCGGGCTCGTACCGCGTCTCTTCGATGTGGGTCATCCCAAGCTCAGCGAGCTTGCGGGGTTACTGGGGCTGTCTTCTGCGGAGCTGCGGCGCCGTGTGCAGGGTGCAAAGGGGTTTTTCTATGTCACCTCGGGGCTGGACCTGAGCCTCGCCGATAAGGTGCGAGGGCTGCGGGTGCCCGGTGTTGAGCTTGAACAGGAGTTTCGCCGGTACTATCCCCATGGCCCTGCCTTTGCCAATCTTGTGGGCTTTACCGATCTCAAAGACAAGGGCCAAGAGGGGCTCGAACTGGCCTTCGACACGAAGCTGCAGGGTACTCCCGGCGTGGAGCGGGTCTTGGTCGATCGCCGTAATCAGGTCTTTGAGAAGAAGACCTACGACCCCGCCAATCCGGGTCAAGACCTGCGACTCTCCTTCGATGCGGGTATTCAGTCGATAGCCTATACGGCCGCCCAGCAGGCGCTTGAGCAACACCAGGCCAAGTCGGTCTCGGTGGTCGTGGTGGATAGTCGCACAGGAGAGGTGCTGGCCATGGCCAACGCCCCATCATTCAATCCGAATGAGCGTACCCGGCTTGATCCGAATCGGGTACGTAATCGCGCAGCCACCGACACTTTTGAGCCGGGTTCCACGCTCAAGCCCTTCACCGTAGCCGCAGCGCTTGATGCGCGGGTGGTCTCGCCAAGTACGAGCCTCTCCACCGAGCCCGGTCGTGTCGTGATCGATGGTCGAACCATTCGCGATACCAAGACCCATGGCACGCTGACCGTCTCAGAAATTCTGGAGAAGTCGAGCAACGTAGGCACCATTCGCGTTGCACAGAAGGTCGCGCCCGATCTCTTCTATCAGAAGCTACGCGCCTCGGGCTTTGGTGAGCCGACGCATATGCGGCTGCCGGCTGAGCCTGCGGGCAGGCTACGCCCTTGGCAGTCGTGGGCAGCCGTTGATAAGGCCACCGTCTCTTTTGGTCATGGCATGTCGGTCTCTCTGGTCCAGCTTGCGGGAGCCTATACCGTCTTTGCCCGTGAGGGGGACCGTGTTCCGCTGAGCCTTTATCAGGTCGCCGGCCCCGTGGTGGGTCAACCCGTCTTTACGCCAGAGACCGCCCGCGCTGTACGACGCATGCTGGAGCGTGCCGCAGGCCCCGAGGGCACCGGGCCGAAGGCCCGCATTCCTGGGTTTCGGGTTGCAGGAAAGACTGGTACGGCCCACAAGCCGGAGGCCGGGGGCTATGCCAAGGCCAAATACCTGTCGTCCTTTGTGGGGCTGGTGCCTGCAGACCAGCCACGGTTTGTGATTGCGGTGGCGGTGGATGAACCCGCCGCAGGCCGTCACTTCGGGGGTGAGGTCGCAGCCCCGGTCTTTGCTCAGGTGGCCAACGAGAGTCTGCGTCGTATGCAGATGTCGCCCGACCCCGCCGTGCGGGTGGTTCCCGCGGCGGGCCTGGTGGAAGAGGGCACCTGACCGATGACCCTGGCGTACGCGCAGCCTCTCGCGATCCCCCATCCCTTGGCCTGCGAAGATTCGCAGAGCGAAGCCCTGTCCTATGCACTACGACAGCAGTCCCCCTGTGGGCGGCTGGTCTCGATGGTTCAGGACCTCGGTCGTGCGGACTGGCTAGTGGCGCGCCCCGGGCAGCGCATGGGCCTAACGGATCTACTCGAGGCTGCCCAGGCGGCCCAGGCATTCGGCGTGGTGGTCGATACCAACGATGAGGTCGCCGCCCGTGCCTGGATCGTTGCCCAGCAGAGCCGCCTTGCGCTGATGGCGCTTCCCCAGTTGGCCCAGCGTGCTGGCATTGTGGCGGCTGTCTTCTATGGGCGCCCTTCTGAGCGACTCTCTGTGACGGGCATTACCGGCACCAATGGCAAGACCACCGTGGCGCGGGCGCTGGCCCGCAGTCTGGCCTGGCGCGGTCGCGCGGCTGTCGCGGTGGGAACCCTAGGCGTGCATCGTTTTGACCGAACGGGTGATCAGATCGTGGAGCAGCCTCTAGCGGAGGCGGGTCTCACGAGTCTGGATGCAGTAAGTCTGCAGAGACGCCTCGCGGAGTGTCTGGCAGCCGGAGTCCAGGAGGTTGTGCTGGAAGCGAGCTCTATCGGTCTGCTGCAGGGGCGGCTTGCCGGTTGTCGATTTAAAGATGTCGCCCTCACGAGTTTCAGTCAGGACCATCTCGATGTCCATAAGACGATGGACAACTACGCCCGTGCGAAGAGCCTGCTCTTTGCAGCGCCGGGGGTTGACGGGTCAGTGCGTGCCCGGCCCATTCCAGGGCAGTTGGCGCTGCCCCCGTCACTGGCCGAAGGCGCGGCGATCCTCTGGGTGGCGGTGGCAATTGGTAAAGAAGCCTGGGCGTCTGCGGTGGCGGCGCAGAACGAAGACCTCGTGCTCTTTGCGCCGGAGCAGGGTCCGCAGGGAACGCGAATTGCGATCGCACTGCCTAGGCAGCCGCGTGTAGAAGGGGACTGCTGGTTCGCACCCCCGGGCGTCCACAACCTGCAGAATGCGGCAGTGGTCGCGGGACTCCTGTATCGCCGGGGATTTTCGGCCGAAGATATTCTTGACTGCCTGGTCCGGTTTGAGACGCCCCCAGGCCGCATGCAGCCAGTGCATCTGGCCGCAGCGGGCGGACTGCTGCAGGGTCCTGCGGTCTATGTCGACTATGCCCACACGCCTGATGCCTTGCAGCAGGCCCTAGCCGGACTGCGCCCGATTGCCCAGGCGCGCGGCGGGCGGCTCATCTGCGTCTTTGGCTGTGGGGGCAACCGTGACCCCGGCAAGCGCCCGCTCATGGGCGAGCAGGCGGCCTTCGGCGCAGATTGGGTGGTGGTCACCTCTGACAATCCGCGGCACGAGTCGCCGGCGGGGATCGTCCAGGAGATTGTGTCGGGGTTATCGCCTGAGGCGCGCCGTCGCTGTCTGGTGGAACTCGACCGCGGTCGTGCCATTGAGTGCGCCATCGACATGGCTACGGCCGCCGATGTGCTTCTGATTGCAGGAAAAGGACACGAAACCACCCAAGAGATCGCGGGCAGCACGCTGTCTTTTCACGATGGCGCATTCGCGGCCGGCGTCTTGGTCGACTGGTATCCGATGCCGACGCTTTCTGAGCTGCTCGATGGCTTGACCCGTCGGGGGCTCGCAACCGGGCGCCTCTATGGTCCTACGCTGGGGCTCTGGGCGAACCGCCCGCCCGTATCTGTCTCGATTGACAGCCGCACGGTCGCGCCTGGGGCCCTCTTTATCGCACTCGCGGGTGCACGATTTGATGGGCACGATTATCTGGGCCAGGCTTTTGCGCAGGGCGCGGTGGCGGCCCTCGTATCGCAGGCCCCGACAGATGCACAGCAGGCAGAGGGTCTGCTAGGGCCCTGTATTGAAGTCACTGATACCCAGGCGGCGCTGTCGGCCTTGTCGGCCCAGTGGCGCGGCGCATGGCGGGGTCGTCTCGCAGCGGTGACGGGCTCCAATGGAAAGACCACGGTCAAGGAGATGTCTGCTGCAGTGCTGCGTGCCGCCCATGGCAGCAGTGCGGTCTGGGCAACCCCGGGAAATCTCAATAACCACCTTGGGGTGCCACTGAGTCTTTTGGGCCTGCGTGCCCGGCATCGGGTGGCCGTCCTTGAGATTGGTATGAACCATCCCGGTGAGGTCTCCGGTCTGGCCGCACTCGCATCTCCCGACCTTGCCCTAGTGACCAATGCCCAGCGTGAGCATCAAGAGTTCATGGCCTCTGTAAGGGCTTGCGCCCAGGAGAATGCGCAGACTTTCCAGTGGGTCAGCCCGGGCGGATCGGTCGTGGTCCCACGGGACCACGATCACGAGCCGCTCTGGTGGGAGATGACCCAGAGCCGTCCAGATTTGCGCCATCTTCGTTTTGGCCTGACCCAAGACGACTGCGCGCAAGGATTGTCAGGCTATACCGCCGAGTGCCTAGCGGAAGTCGAGGCCGCACTTCCGCTGGCCTTTGGCCTGCACCTCGTACCCCAGACGGCCCGGCAGGCCGAGAATGATCCGCAGTTTGCGCAGCCTGCGGACGGCCGTGTCTCGCTCTTGGGCATCGGGCAACACCTGGCGCGCAATGCCTCGGGGGCGGCGGCCCTTGGGCTCGGTCTCGGGATCTCTATGGAGGCGGTGGTCGCAGGCTTAAACAGCTTCGTGCCCGTCGCTGGCCGCGGCCGCGTGCACCCGCTCGATCCCCAGCAGTGGCTGGTGGATGACAGCTACAACGCCAATCCCGATTCGGTGCTTGCCGCGATTGCGGCGCTTGCCTCTGTCGAGGGCGCCCATGCCTTGGTGCTCGGTGATATGGGAGAGGTCGGAGATCAGGGCCCCGCCTTTCATGCAGAGGTACTGCAGGCCGCACGGGCGCAGAAAATTTCTTCTGTGCTGGTCTTTGGCAAGGCCTCTACGGAGGCGGCGCTGTGCACCGGAATTGGTCAGCCCTTTAGCGACATCGAGGCCCTGATTGCGGCCGTGATCGACTGGCTCGAGAGCCGTCCGCTGCGGGCGGCACAGACGCGCCAGACCGTCTGGGTCAAGGGCTCGCGCTTTATGCGAATGGAACGGGTGGTACAGGCGATTCTTCATCGAAAGGAACAACATGCTTCTGCTGGTCTTTCAGTCACTCGATGACCTGATTCGAGGGCTGGGGGTCTTCGGTTACATCACCCTGCGGGCGGTGATGGCCACGCTCACGGCATTGGCCATCGGCCTGGTGTTGGGCCCCGCCGTCATTCGTAAGCTCACCCATTTGAAGATCGGGCAGGCGGTGCGCAGTGATGGCCCACAGACCCACCTCGTGAAGGCGGGTACGCCAACCATGGGGGGAGCCCTGATTCTCCTCTCGGTGGGCGCCGCCACGCTGCTCTGGGCGGATCTCTCGAACCGGTTTGTCTGGGTCGTGTTACTCGTGACCTTGGGGCTGGGTGCGGTGGGCTGGTTCGACGATTACAAGAAGGTGGTCTATCGCGACCCGAAAGGCATGTCGGCCCGGGCCAAGTTTTTCTGGCAGTCGCTCATCGGGCTTCTTGCAGCCTTCTATCTTGCCTTTGCTGTGTCCGCGCCCACGGGGCCGGCCGCCTGGGCACTCTTTCAGGAGTGGCTCGGTAACGGATTCATGTTCGCCTTACCGACCCAGGCCGACTTGATCGTGCCCTTCTTTAAGAGTGTGGCCTACCCACTGGGGCTCTGGGGATTTGTACTGCTCTCCTACTTCGTGATTGTCGGCACCAGTAACGCGGTCAATCTCACCGACGGCCTGGACGGCCTGGCCATCATGCCCACGGTACTTATCGCCGCCGCGCTGGGGGTCTTTGCCTATGTCGCGGGCAATGCGGTCTTCTCCAAGTACCTGCTGCTGCCCTTCATTCCCGGTGCCGGCGAACTCACCGTCTTCTGTGCGGCGTTGGTCGGTGCCGGTCTGGCATTTCTCTGGTTTAACGCCTATCCCGCCCAGGTCTTTATGGGTGATGTGGGCGCCCTGGCCTTGGGCGGTGCACTCGGGGTCATTGCGATTGTGGTGCGCCAAGAAATCGTGCTCTTCGTGATGGGGGGCGTCTTTGTAGTTGAGACGCTGTCGGTGATGCTGCAGGTCACCTACTTTAAGTACACCAAGCGACGCTTTGGCGAAGGCCGACGCATCTTCCTGATGGCACCTCTGCATCATCATTTTGAGCAGAGTGGCTGGAAGGAGACCCAGGTTGTGGTGCGCTTCTGGATCATCACCATGATGTTGGTGCTCGCGGGCCTCGCCACTCTCAAGATTCGCTAACGCACGGGCCCTACTTTCTCCATGTCTTCCACTGAACATACTCACTCTGTTCCTGCCGATGCAGGACACCCGCAGGCCATCGACCAGTGGCCCTGTCCGGCTACTGGCTGGTCGGGCGTGAAGGCCCTGGTGGTGGGGGCGGGGGAGTCTGGTGTGGCCATGGCCCATTGGCTCACGCTGCAGGGAGTGCAGGTGCGCATTATCGATAGCCGCACACAGGCACATGCCTCTGTTCCCGAGGGCGTAGATCTTCGCCTGGGCGTGGCGGAGCCCTTTGCGGTTGATCATCTTGAGGGCTGTGGTCTTATGGCCTTATCCCCAGGACTCACGCCGCATGCCGACCGTGGCAGCCCCCTCACCGCACTCCTCGCACAGGCCGAGGTCGCGGGGATCACCGTCGTGGGTGAACTCGATCTCTTCGACTGGGCGCTGAGCCACCTCCCCAAGATGGGCAGTGGTGGTGAAGCGCCCATGTCTCTGGCCTTGCAAGGCCAAAAGGTCCTTGCGATTACGGGCACGAATGGAAAGACCACCACGGCGCGACTCACTGCCCATCTACTGCGGCATGTGGGCATGGATGTGCAGGAGGCGGGTAACCAGGGCCCGGCCCTGCTTCAGGGTTTTTTAGAGCGCCAGGCTGTGGGGCGTTGGCCTGATGTCTGGGTGGTAGAGCTCTCAAGCTTTCAGCTCGCCTTGGCCCACCGGTTTGGCTGTACCGCTGCCACGGTGCTTAATGTCACGCAGGATCACCAAGACTGGCATCGCGATATGGAGGACTACCGGGCTGCCAAGCTGCGGGTCTTTGGCCTGCCGCAGGCTGTGGCCCTCCCGGTGATCGACCGGGATGATCGCCCACTTACGGAGGCGATTGAGAGGCGCACCGCTGCCGCAGCCGAGGCAGCGACACGGCCGGTGGGACGTCGCAGGCCGCGCCCGGTGGAGGCGCCACGGCCTATCTCCTTTGGGCTGTCGGAACCACCGCCCCAGGGCCCTGCCTTTGGCGTGGTCTATCAGGGCATTGATTGGCTGGCCTATCAGTCTGCTGCCGAGGCAGGTGGCATGCAGCGACTCATGCCGGTGGGTGCGCTGAAGATTCAGGGAAGACACAACCTGCGCAATGCCATGGCCGCACTCGGGCTCGCTCTGACCGTGTCCGACGACTTAGCCGGCATGCTCCATGCGTTGCGTCGTTACACCGGGGAGCCCCATCGCATGCAGTGGGTGACTGACATCGAGGGGGTAAGCTTTGTCAACGACAGCAAGGCCACCAACGTTGGAGCCACTGTGGCAGCCCTTGCAGGCACTGAAGGCCCAGTCATAGTAATTCTGGGGGGCCAGGGCAAGGGCCAGGATTTCGAGAGCCTGATCTCCGCGCTGGCAGCGCGCCAGGCCTCCGTCGTGGGCATTGGGGCAGAGGGGCCGAACCTCGTCGATGCGGCCCGACTGGCTGGTCTCCGGGCGGTTGGCTGCAGTGATCTGGGTGCAGCGGTGGAACAGGCCTGGCAGTGGGCCAGGGCAGACCAGTCGGGGACCACCCGACGCGTGATGGTGTTGCTCTCGCCCGCCTGCGCAAGCCTCGACATGTTTAAAAATTATGCCGATCGGGGCAACCAGTTTATGGCGCTTGCCCAGTCCCGGGCCCAGTTAGAGGGGCAGCTGTGCTAGAGCGACTGCGTGAGACGCTGATGCCCGCGCCGGTGGATGGACGGTTTGTGGCCGTCATGCTGGGCCTGCTTGCGGTGGGGCTCATCATGGTCTATTCCGCGAACCTGCCCCTGCCCAGTGCCAACGCCCATACCGTCTTCTGGAAACAGATGCGCGGGCACCCGATGCATATCCTGATTGGGCTCATCGCCCTGATGCTGGTTCTGCGTATTCCCTCGGACTGGCTACGCAAGGCCTCTGCGCCCTTGTTTGTCCTTGGTGTGGCCCTCTTACTCACGGTGGCGATGCTCAAACTCTTTGGTGGCAGCCAGTTTGTCCGCGATGGCGCGGTGCGTGCGATTCCTATTGGCCCACTCACCCTGCAGCCTTCTGAGTTAATGAAGGTCTTTGTCATTCTCTTTGCCGCGGGCTATGCGGTGCGGCGCCATGACCGGATGCGTTTTGATCTGGTGCGCGGCCTGGCACCCATCGGAGGGCTGATGGTCGTGGTGATGAGCCTGCTGCTGTATCAGCCTGATCTCGGGTCGACCATCGTGATCACCCTCACCGTCGCAGCCGTTCTTCTGCTTGGTGGCATGAGCCTGCGGGTGGTTATTCCGCTGGTCATTCTGCTTGCGCTTTTCTTCATCTTAATGATCTGGCTCACGCCCTGGCGTCTCGAGCGACTGGTCTCCTATCTCACCCCCTGTGACCCCGGGCATGCGCAGAAGGCGGGATACCAGCTCTGTGGGGCCCTCATTGCCTTTGGCCATGGCGGACTCTTTGGCTCCGGCCTGGGCACCGGTATCGCAAAACTGGGCTATCTCCCCCTGCCACACACCGACTTCATCTTCGCCGTCATTGGCGAGGAACTCGGCTTTGTGGGCGTCACCGCGGTGCTGTTCGCCTTTGGCTATCTCATTCGTCGGTGCATTGAGATTGGCAGGGTAGCGATGTCGCAGGAGCGCATGTTTGCTGGTCTTGTGGCCCAGGGCATTGGGGTCTGGCTCGGCGTTCAGACATTGATTCATGCGGGTGTGAATACTGGGGTCCTGCCGACGAAGGGGCTCACCTTGCCCCTCATTAGCCACGGTGGCAGCGCCATGCTTGCCATCTGTATCGCGCTGGGCATGGTCCTGCGTATCGATGCGGAGAATCGGGCAGGCGCCCGGGCGCGGCCGGTGCAAGAACCCATCCTCAGACGCCGAACCCGCACAGGCGCTGTGGCCCAGCCCGGGCGGGCACTGCGGGAGGGCGCGTCGTGACGTCTGTCGAGAAGCGGCGGCTGGTCATTGCCGCGGGTGGCACCGGGGGACACGTCTTTCCGGCGCTCGCGGTGGCGCAGGCGCTCGCACGTCAAGGGGTTATCGTGGAATGGGTCGGAAGTAATCGCGGTCTTGAGGCCCGCGTGGTGCGGGATCAGGCGGGCTTTCCGCTCACTGAACTCACGGTGCAGGGGCTGCGGGGCCGGGGTCTGGCAGGGCTCTTAGGCCTGCCCATCGGGCTGATGCGCAGCCTCATCGACTGCTGGCGCGTGCTCGCGCGGGTGCGCCCAGGGCTCGTGCTTGTCTTTGGTGGCTATGTCTCCTTCCCGGTCGGCCTGGCTGCCCGGTTGCAGGGCCGTCCGCTCTGGGTCCATGAGCAGAATGCGGTGATGGGAACCGCCAACCGTTGGCTCGCCCGCCTGGCGCAGCGTGTTCTTACAAGTTTTCCTAAGACCCAACATGCCCCTGCGTCAGCGGTCTGTGTGGGCAATCCGGTACGCGAGGCGCTGACCGCCCTGCCACCCGCTCCTGTCCGTCCTATGGGCGAAGGCCAGCCGCTTCGGCTGCTGGTGCTCGGCGGGAGTCTCGGTGCCCGTGCGCTGAATCAGGCGCTTCCCTCTGTTGTCGCGGGCCTTCAGCCCACCTGGCCTCAGGGTCTCGCGGTCTGGCATCAGACCGGGACCGCTGAGGAGGCTGCTGTGCGGGAGGCCTATGCCGCGCAGTCGGTCGTCCCCCAGAGCCTCCGGGTCGCAGCCTTTATTGACGACATGGCGGCGGCCTATCAGTGGGCCGATCTGGTGGTCTGTCGGGCTGGGGCTTCGACCGTCGCCGAACTGGCGGCGGTGGGACTGCCCGCGGTCTTTGTTCCTCTGCCGCATGCGATTGATGATCATCAGACAGCCAACGCCCAGGCCCTGGTAGAGGCAGGTGCCGCCCTGCTTGTCGCTCAGACCGATCGGCTCGCCGATGCCTTGTCTGTCAGCCTCTCTTCGCTAACCGCCCAACGGCTGCGCAGCATGGGCGAGGCCACCCAAGCACTCGATGCCCGCCACGCCTTATCGCGTTTCCTGCGTCAGATCCAGACCATCTGGCCCCTGCCTGCAGCCGCAGCCCAGATCCAGGAGGGGGGTGCATGAGACACAAGATCACCACCCTGCATTTCGTGGGTATGGGAGGCGCCGGCATGTCGGGGATTGCCGAGGTCTTACTTAACCAGGGGTATCGTGTCCAGGGTTCCGACCTCGCGGAAAACGCCGCGGTACGGCAACTCGTGGCCCAGGGCGCCCGCTTCTTTCTCGGCCACGATGCCGCCCATGTGGCGGGGGCCGACGTGGTGGTGATCTCCAGTGCGGTCAAGGCCGACAATCCAGAGGTGCGGGCGGCGCGCGCCACGAAGACGCCTGTGGTGCCGCGGGCCTTGATGCTTGCCGAACTCATGCGCATGAAGCAAGGCATTGCGGTGGCGGGTACCCACGGCAAGACCACGACCACCAGCCTGGTGGCCTCCGTCTTGGCGGAGGCGGGGATGGATCCCACCTTTGTCATTGGCGGTCGGCTCAATAGCGCGGGGGCCAACGCCAAGCTCGGGCTCGGCGAGGCCTTTGTCGCCGAGGCCGATGAGTCCGACGGCTCGTTCCTCAATCTGATGCCCATGATGGCCGTGGTGACGAATATCGATGCCGACCACATGGACACCTATGACCACGACATGGCCAAGCTCAAACAGGCCTTCATTCAGTTTGTCCAGCGACTGCCCTTCTATGGCACTGCAGTGGTCTGCCTCGATGACCTACATGTCCGCGAGATCATTCCTTTTCTGTCTCGACCGGTATTAACCTACGGTGTTACCCCTGAGGCCGATCTCCAGGCAATTGATCTTCAGGCCGACGGACTCGGTATGCGGTTTACCGTGCGCCGGGCAGGCCAGCCCGACTGGCCTGTTCGACTCAACCTGCCTGGCCATCACAACGTGCTCAATGCACTTGCGGCCATTGGGGTGGCCGCTGAACTCGGGGTGGCCCCTGCGGCCATTGCCCGCGCACTCGATCAATTCACCGGGGTGGGTCGGCGGCTACAGCACTGCGGTCCCATCGCCTTTGCGCGGGGTCTGGCCGACCTTGTGGATGACTATGGCCACCATCCTGCCGAGATTCGTGCCACCCTGCAGGCGGTGCGGGGGGCCTACCCCGATCGCCGGGTGGTGCTGGTGTTTCAGCCGCATCGATTCAGTCGCACCCGCGACCTCTTTGATGATTTCGTTAAGGTCCTGGCCTCTGCCGACGTCCTGGTGTTGGCCGAGGTCTATCCTGCCGGAGAGGCGCCGATTGCAGCGGCAGACGGTCGTGCCTTGGCACGCGCCATTCGTCAACTGGGAAGAATCGAACCGGTATTCGCAAGTGAGGTCTCAGAGATTCCGGGGCTTCTTGATTCGGTGGTCCATGCGGGAGATCTGGTCTTGAGTATGGGTGCGGGCTCGATCGGGGGGCTGCCCGCCTTACTCAAATCACGTTCGGCCGATGCCCTCGCATCGACGCCTCTGGCGGCTGTGCCTACACCCTCTGGAGGCCCGATATGACCGACCGCATCGCGGTACTCATGGGGGGGCAGTCCGCCGAGCGCGAGATCTCATTGCGGTCTGGTCAGGGTGTCTTGCAGGCCTTACAGAAATCTGGCTGCGATGCGATTGCCTTTGATCCGGCCGAGCGCCCCCTGACCGACCTTCGGCAACTCGGTGTGCATCGCGCGTTTATTGCGCTCCATGGTCGGTATGGGGAAGACGGAACCGTGCAGGGCGCTTTAGAGCTCTTGGGTATTCCCTACACCGGGTCTGGGGTGCTTGCCTCGGCCCTGGCCATGGACAAGCTCATGACCAAACGGGTCTGGCAGTCGCATGCCATTCCGACCCCCCCGTTTGTTGCGCTGCGTTCAGCCGACTGGCGGGCTGCCGACTCCGCGCAGGCGCAGAGCACCGATGCGGAATTGCTGTCAGACCTCAGCCGTCTACTGGCGCCTCTGGGTCTACCGCTTGCAGTGAAGCCCGCCCATGAGGGGTCGTCCCTTGGATTTCGCAGGCTCGATCGCCTGCAGGATGCACTCGATGCGGTGCGCACCGCGGGTCGATATGACGACGCGGTCGTGGCCGAAGCCTTTGTCCAGGGCCGAGAGTTTACGGTCGCGCTCTTAGGGGGCGGTGCCCTGGGGCCCGTACGTGCGCTACCGGTGATTGAAATTGTGGCCCCGGAAGGCAACTACGACTACCAGCACAAGTACTTCGGCACCGAGACGCGCTGTCTCTGCCCGGCCCCGCTCGATACGGCCCCCGCCGAGACCGCGCACCCCCTGAGGGCGAAGGCGGCTGCCC
>CAZKWK010000049.1:0-12995 GCA_964556335.1 uncultured Bordetella sp.
TGTCATCTTTATGTGGCCCCTCGATAGGAACACCAAGCCGCTCGGCGAGCATACCCGCCTCGCCGCAGTGGTCGATATGGCCATGGGTGAGCAGAATCTTTTCAATCTCCACACCCGCGTGTTCGGCAATGGCCTCGAGTTGATCAATGTCACCACCCGGATCAATGAAGGCCGCCTTTCGAGTCACGGGGCAGACCACCAGAGAGCAGTTTTGTTGAAAAGGGGTCACCGGAATAATTTCGTAATCCATAGACATGATTATCGCTGCTCAGAAGGCGGCCCGCCGAAGCCGGTCGTGCACCGCCTCCCAGGCAGCCGTGAACGGCGGTGCCTCGAGACACAGAAGGTCAAAACCTGCCCTGTCCCAGTCGTTCAACTGAGCATAGAGCAGCCGACCGTAGCCTACCGGGTCTGCGGGGGCGCCCACGATCGTCACCCGGGCAGGGGTATCGGGCCAGTTAGACAACATCCAGGCCGCGACTCGCGCCTGCGGATGTTGGGCGAGAAAGCCACCTACCTGATCACGCAGCGCTGCTGCTGGCAAGACCCAGAGCGGTGTGCGCGGCGCATAGTGAGAATCGAGACTGCCGGAGACCCGCGGTACTGTGAGATCGGGCATTTTCTGTGACGGCGCCTCAAGGCTCAGGCCAGAGGCGGTCAGCGCTGAGGTAATCGCATCGCGCCCCAGAATGCCAGGCCGCAGAATGCGCGGTGTCTCGGCAGTGCAGTCCACCACGGTGCTCTCAAGCCCCTCAGTACAGGGACCACCGTCAAGAATGAGATCGTTGTCCGCCATGTGAGGGGCGAGTTGGGCAAGAACATCTTGCGCCCGCGTGGCACTCACCTGACCAAACCGGTTGGCAGACGGCGCGGCCACCGCCCCACTGCCAACCGCCGCAAAGGCTTTCAGCAGCGCCTGCGCAACAGGATGTTGTGGCACCCGCAGACCCACAGAGTCTTGCCCCCCGGTCACAGCCAGCGGCACGCGAGACGACTTACGGACGATGAGTGTGAGGGGGCCTGGCCAGAAGGCCCGCGCAAGGCAGTCGGCGGCTTGAGGCCAGTGGTCAGCCAGAGCCCGCGCTGCAGCGGCCTCGGCCACATGCACAATCAGCGGGTGATCGGTGGGTCTGCCCTTGGCCTGAAAGATTTTGGCGACTGCGGTCTCGGAAAGGGCATGGGCCCCCAGGCCATAGACAGTCTCGGTAGGAAAGACCACAAGCCCACCCTCCGACAAAACCCGGGCCGCCTGAGCGACCGCGGCATCAGAAGCAGACAGAGACTGCGCCACTATGTTCGATACCAAGCCGAAGGCGAACGACCGCGAGAAGCCGTTAGGCCACCACCCAAGGCTGGGTGATGTGGCCCATCTTGCGCCCGGGCCGTGGCTCGGACTTCCCATAAAGGTGCAGCACGCTGCCCGGTTCGTGGGTGAGCGCGGCAAAGTCTGGCTCCACCACCGGGCCCTTCGGCCCCTTCGGGAACCAGAGGTCTCCCAAGAGGTTGGTCATCCGCGCGGAAAACTTCAGGGTTGTAGGCCCTAGGGGAATATTGGCGCAGACCCGCACCTGCTGTGCGAACTGGCTTGTGGCGCAGGCCTCAATCGAGAAGTGGCCACTGTTGTGCGGGCGCGGGGCCATTTCGTTCACCAGCAACTGACCATCGCGGAGCAGAAAAAATTCGACACCGAGCACACCCACATAGTCCATAGCCTCAGCGATACGTTGGGCCGCCTGTCGGGCCTGCTCCGCGATCACCTCAGAAACCTGTGCGGGCACCGTTGTCGTATCGAGTACTGCATGACGATGGACATTCTCGGCCAGAGGAAAGACCGCCATTTCGCCCCCGGCGCTGCGGGCCAGAATGACGGACACCTCTTGCGATAAGGCGAGCTTTTGTTCCAGTACGCAGGGCACACGACCTAAACGAATAAAGACCTCGCGGGCGGCCTGCGCTGAAGCCACAACCGCCTGGCCCTTGCCGTCATAGCCCAGCTCCGCGGTTTTTAGGATGGCAGGAAACATAGTGGGCGGCGCCCCCCGAAGATCCTCTTCGTGCAGGACTTCAATGAAAGGGCCCACAGCCACACCCGCCTTTTGAAAAAACGCCTTCTCACGACGCCGGTCTTGGGCAATCTCGACGCAATCGGCCGACGGATACGTCGGCCCATACTGGGCCAGGAAACGCAGGGACGCGGCGGGCACATTCTCGAACTCAGTGGTGAAAACGGTGGCCTGCTCCGCAAGCGTCGTTAATGCCTTCGGATCGTTGTAGGCACCGACCACGACCTCATCAGCAATCTGCCCTGCCGGACCGTGCGGATCAGGGTCAAGCACAACCACCCGCACGCCGAGTCGATGTGCTGCCTCAATCATCAAGCGTCCGAGTTGGCCCCCGCCGAGAAGACCAATCGTGACCCTGGGCGCAGGGGGGGGAGCGCGCACGCGATAACGCCTCTAGCGGCCTACCGTGGCGTTCATCGCCCGGGCGGCCTCGGTCTGTGCGGAACGATAGGCCGCCAGTTGACCTGCCAAGGCCGCGTCGCTGGTCGCTAGGGTGGCCACAAAATGTAAGGCGGCATTGGCTGCACCCGCCTCACCAATCGCGAAGGTGGCGACCGGCACCCCCTTGGGCATCTGCACAATGGAGAGCAGGGAGTCTTCGCCACGCAGATACTTCGACGGCACCGGCACCCCAAAGACGGGCACGGCGGTCTTGGCCGCGAGCATGCCGGGCAGATGCGCCGCCCCACCCGCCCCCGCAATAATGCCCTTCAGGCCACGGGCAGACGCAGCCCCTGCATAGGCATAGAGCGTGTCGGGCATCCGATGGGCCGAGACCACCCGTACCTCATGCGCAATGGAAAATCGTCGCAGAATCTCCACGGCATGCTGCATGACCTCCCAGTCTGACTGCGAGCCCATCACCACACCCACGATGGGCATCGTCGCCCCGGTAATCTGAAACAAGGCCTGACGGTACTTTTCAGCAGTATCTGCAATCACCGATGCAGGTAGCGCAGGTGCCGGCGGTGTCTTGGGCCAATCCAGTGTCTCGAGATAGTCGCGCACAAACTGTTTATCGAAGCTCGGGGGGCTGATGCCTTCGCGGTACTGATCAGCCGGCCAATACCGCGACGAGTCGGCAGTCAGCACCTCGTCCATGAGGTGCAAGACCCCCGCATCGTCAAGCCCGAATTCAAACTTGGTATCCGCAATGAGGATGCCGCGGGTGCGCGCATAGTCGGCCGCCGTACGATACAAAGCGAGACTAATTCGACGCACCTCTTCGGCACGGTCGGCACCGATGCGCGCGACCACCGCGTCAAACGAAATATTTTCATCGTGGGCGCCCGCCTCCGCCTTATGGGCTGGCGTAAAAATCGGCTCGGGCAGTTCGGCCGCCTGACGCAATCCTGCGGGTAGCCGTATGCCGCAGACCGCCCCCGAGGACTGATAGTCCTTCCATCCGCCACCAATCAGGTACCCCCGAACCACGGCCTCGATCGGCAGCGGATGCAGACGCTTGACCACCACCGCCCGGCCCCTTACCTCGTCGACCTCCGAGGGCTGCACGACCGTTTCGGGATCAATGCCCGTAAGATGATTGGGCACCAGGTGGGCAAGCCGCTCAAACCAGAAATTCGACATGCGGTTGAGAATGACACCCTTATCGGGAATGGGCTCAGCCATCACCACATCAAAGGCCGAAAGCCGGTCGGTAGCGACCATCAGCAGTTTGTCATCACCCACCGCATAGAGGTCGCGCACCTTCCCCCTGCCGAGTAGCCGCAGAGAGCGAATGCGGGATTCACGCATCGACACGCTGCGCCAAGGCCCCCGAAGCATAGTGACGGGCCATATCCGTTAGTGGCCGGGGCTGAATACGGCTGCCCTGCCCCGCACAGCCAAACTGCTGGTAGCGGGCCTTACAGATCTGCTTGGCCGCCTCACGGGCGGGCTTCAGAAAATCACGGGGATCAAAGTGCGATGGGTTCTCGGCCATGAACTTCCGCACCGCAGCCGTCATCGCCAGACGAATATCCGTATCGATATTGATCTTACGGACCCCGTGCTTGATGGCCTCTTGAATCTCTTCCACGGGCACGCCGTAGGTTTCCTTCATCTCGCCACCGTACCTACGAATCTCTTCGAGCAGCTCCTGGGGAACAGAGGAGGATCCATGCATCACCAGATGGGTGGTGGGAATACGACGATGAATCTCTTTGATACGGTCGATCGCCAGAATGTCACCCGTGGGCTTGCGCGAAAACTTGTAGGCCCCGTGGCTGGTTCCGATGGCAATCGCCAAGGCATCCAACTGGGTCTTGCGCACAAAGTCAGCGGCCTGCTCGGGGTCCGTTAATAGCTGATCGCGGGTCATCGTCGACTCGGTACCGTGGCCGTCTTCCTTGTCGCCCTTCATGGTCTCCAGAGACCCCAGGCAGCCCAACTCCCCTTCTACCGAGACACCCAGGGCATGGGCCATCTTGACGACTTCCGAGGTCACTTCAATGTTGTAGTCATAGCTGGCAATCGTTTTGCCATCGGCCTCTAACGAGCCATCCATCATGACACTAGAGAAACCCAGATCGATTGCCCCCTTACAGACCGCGGGACTCTGTCCGTGGTCTTGGTGCATCACCACCGGTACCTTCGGGTAGGCCTCAAGCGCTGCCTGAATCAGGTGCTTTAAGAAATCTTCGCCGGCGTATTTTCGGGCCCCCGCACTGGCCTGCATGATCACCGGCGCATCAACCTCGCTGGCCGCGGCCATAATCGCCTGCACCTGTTCCAGATTATTGACATTGAACGCGGGAATCCCGTAACCCTGCTCCGCCGCATGGTCAAGCAGTTGACGCATAGAAACCAAAGGCATAGACAACCACTCCTCTTTGAAAAATTGTGTCTAAGGATTATGCGGGGAAAAACGGGCCGAAGGCCGTGCACTCACCTGAACGATCTTCATCGTGTTCGTACCCCCCGACTGGCCAATCGGCTCGCCGATGGTCACGATGATGCGGTCACCTGCCTGCACCACACCCGCATCCACCAGGCGCTGCTCGGCCTGGGCCAGCAAGGTTTCGCGGTCGGTGCCTTCAAAGTCAAACATCAAAGGCTCCACGTCCCGGTAGAGGGCCATACGCCGCCGGCTGCCCTCCTCCGGCGTCAGGGCGTAAATGGGTACACCGGCATTCAGACGAGACATCCAAAGCGCCGTGGCCCCGGACTGGGTCAGCGCCACGAGCGCCTTCACGTCCAGATGGCGGGCGGTGAAGAGGCTGGCCATAGCAATCGACTGGTCCACCCGCGAGAAGGTACGGTTTAAGAAATGGCTGTCTAAGGTGCGGTCGGCAAATTTTTCGGCCTCCAGACAGATGCGCACCATGGCCTCTACCGTGCGCACCGGGTAGGCGCCGGCCGCTGTCTCTGCGCTGAGCATCACGGCGTCGGTGCCATCGAGCACCGCATTGGCTACGTCACTCACCTCGGCCCGGGTAGGCACTGGCGAGGAGATCATCGACTCCATCATCTGGGTGGCAGTAATCGTCACCCGGTTGAGCTCGCGGGCCAGGCGGATCATTTTCTTCTGTAATGCCGGTACCGCCGCATCACCCACCTCAACGGCCAGATCGCCCCGCGCCACCATGATGCCCTTGGAAGCTTCGATGATCTCGGCGAGATTTTCAATCGCCTCGACCCGCTCGATCTTGGCAATGGTCAGCGCCTTGGAGCCCGCTGCATCGAGAAGCGTCTGGGCCTCATGCATATCGGCCGCCGACTTTGGAAAGGAGACCGCCAGATAGTCGGCCTGCATCTGCGCGGCCACCAGGAGATCGGCCTTGTCTTTGTCGGTAAGCGCCGGGGCTGACAGCCCGCCGCCCTGGCGATTAATCCCCTTGCGATCGGACAGCACCCCGCCTTCCAGTACTGTGCAGTCGATGGTCCGTGGACCGACCGCCTCCACCCGCATAGAGATGAGGCCATCATTTAAGAGCAGCGTATCCCCCGCATGCACATCATTGACGAGTTCTGGATAGTCGAGCCCCACCCGGGTGGCATCGCCTTCGGTGCAGTCAATATCGAATCGAAACCGGGCGCCGGTTAGGAGCGTGACCTTACCCTGGGCAAACTTCCCCACGCGAATCTTCGGCCCCTGGAGGTCGGCGAGAATGCCGACGTCCCGCCGTTGGGCGGCGGCCGCCTCACGAATGAGCGCTGCCCGACTCAGGTGGTCTTGGGCCGACCCATGCGAAAAATTCAGGCGAAAGACATCGACCCCGGCCGCAACCAGTGCCGAGATCTGCTCGGCACTACTGCTCGCCGGCCCCAGCGTAGCCACAATCTTGGTAGCACGCACGGCAGCGGTCACGCCCGGGCCTCAAGTGCAGCCACGGCCGGTAGGGTCTTGCCCTCGAGAAACTCTAGAAAAGCGCCGCCGCCTGTGGAGATGTAATCAATCTGGTTGGCAATGTTGTACTTGGCAATCGCTGCTAAGGTGTCGCCCCCACCGGCAATCGAAAAGCCCGGAGAGTGGGCAATCGCGGAGGCCAGGGTACGCGTACCCCCCGCAAACTGTTCAATCTCAAAGACACCCACTGGTCCGTTCCAGACAATCGTACCGGCCTGGGCCACAATGCCCGCCAGGCGGGCGGCCGTGCGCGGGCCGATATCGAGAATAAGATCGTCGCTCGCCACCTGATCGGCCAAGACCTTGTTCGCACGGGCCTGAGCCGAAAACTCATTGGCCACCACGACATCTTCGGGAATCGGTACCTCGGCGCCGCGGGCCTTCATGGCCTGAATGATCTCTTTGGCCTCGGGTATGAGATCGGGCTCTGCCAACGACTTGCCAATGGGCAGGCCACAGGCAGCCATAAAGGTGTTGGCAATACCACCGCCCACAATGAGTTGATCAACCTTGGCAGAAAGCGACTTCAAGATGGTGAGCTTGGTAGAGACCTTCGAGCCCGCGACAATGGCCACCAGCGGCCGCTTGGGCGACTGAAGCGCCTTGCCCAGGGCATCAAGTTCGGCGGCCATAAGGGGGCCTGCACAGGCCTCGGGTGCGAACCGCGCCATGCCATGGGTGGTGGCCTCGGCGCGATGCGCCGTGCCAAAGGCATCGTTCACATAGATATCGCAAAGCGCGGCCATTTTCTTCGCCAGGGCCTCATCGTCTTTTTTCTCGCCCTTGTTCACACGGCAGTTTTCGAGCATCACCACATCGCCCGGCTTGACCGCAAACCCACCCTCCACCCAGTGGGTAATCACCGGCACCTTGCGGCCCAAGAGTTCTGCCAGGCGGGTGGCCACCGGCCCCAACGAATCCTCTGCCTTTAACTCCCCCTCGGTCGGCCGCCCGAGGTGGGAGGTAACCATGACGGCAGCACCCGCCGCCAAGGCTTGCTGTATAGCGGGCACCGAGGCCCGAATGCGGGTGTCATCGGTAATCGCGCCAGTGTCGTCTTGGGGCACATTGAGATCGGCCCGAATAAAGACCCGCTTGCCCTTAAGATTGAGATCTGACAGCCGCTTGAACTTCATCCCGCATCGCTCCCCTGGGGTTTGGTTATTCCAAAAACGTCGGTGCCATTTGCCTTTTTTACTTGGCTGACATCAGGGCCACGGTCGTGTCGAGCATGCGGTTGGAAAACCCCCACTCGTTGTCGTACCACGACAAGACCTTCACCAGTCGACCATCGGGCGAGACCCGCGTCTGGGTCGCATCAAAAATACTGGAGTGGGGATCGTGGTTGAAATCAATCGAGACCAGGGGCGCCGTGTGGTAGCCCAACACCCCCTTCAACGGCCCCGAGGCCGCCGCCTTGATCAAGGCATTCACCTCATCCACAGAAGTAGCCTTTTTCGCCATAAAGCTTAAGTCCACCACCGACACATTGATCGTCGGCACCCGCATCGCAAATCCGTCGAGCTTGCCATTGAGGTCGGGCAGCACCAGACCCACCGCCGCAGCCGCGCCCGTCTTGGTGGGAATCATCGACATGGTGGCCGACCGCGCCCTGCGCAGATCTTCGTGATAAACATCGGTAAGTACCTGATCGTTGGTATAAGCATGAATCGTGGTCATGAGGCCAGACTCAATACCGATAGCCTCATGCAGCACCTTAGCCACCGGGGCCAGACAGTTGGTCGTACACGAGGCGTTTGAAATCACGGTATCGCTCGCCTTTAAGACCCCCTGGTTCACGCCATAGACCACCGTGGCATCCACGTCTTTGCCGCCCGGGGCCGAGATGATCACCTTCTTGGCGCCACCGGCCAGATGGGCAGCCGCCTTTTCTTTACTCGTAAAAAAACCGGTGCACTCAAGCACGACATCGACGCCCAAGTCTTTCCAGGGAAGCTCGGCTGGGTTGCGATTGGCGAGCACCCGAATGCGGTCGCCATTGACGACCATGTAATCGCCATCAACCGACACACTGCCCGGAAACTTGCCATGGGCCGTGTCGTACTGGGTGAGGTGGGCATTGGTCTCGGGCTTACCCAGGTCGTTAATCGCCACGATCTGAATATCGTGCTTCTTCCCGCCTTCGTAATGGGCCCGCAGCACATTGCGGCCAATACGGCCATAGCCATTGATCGCCACTTTAATCGTCATACAAGGTTCTCCTCAATAATGAAATCGTAGGCCTAGCGGCCAAGCACCGCACGCGCCGTCTGGGCCAGGGCCTCGGCCGTGATGCCAAAAAATTTAAACAAGTCACCCGCTGGTGCCGACTCGCCAAAACGGTCCAGTCCAATGACGGCTGCTGGCTGATACTTCCACCAGAAGTCGGTCACGCCGGCTTCAATGGCCACGCGCGGCACGCCCTCGGGCAAGACCGAAGACTTATAGGCCACGGTCTGCTGATCAAATACGGTGGTCGAGGGTAGTGACACCACCCGCACGCGGCGCTTCTCTGCACGTAGCATGGCAGCGGCCTGCATGGCCAATGTCACCTCTGAACCTGTTGCCATAAGCACGATCTGCGGATTGGCATCGGTCGACAAGACATAGGCGCCCTTAGCCACGTCTTTGGCCATGGCGGGGTCTTTCACCTGCGGGGCCAGCCCCTGCCGCGAGAGCAGAAGCGCGGTGGGACCATCTCTGCGCTCCAGGGCTGCCTGCCAGGCCACCGCGGTCTCGACCGCATCGGCCGGGCGCCAGACATGTAAGAAGGGAATCAGCCGCAGCGAGGCAGGATGCTCGACCGGCTGGTGGGTGGGCCCGTCTTCCCCCAGACCAATCGAGTCGTGGGTAAAGACATGAATCACCCGCTGATGCATGAGCGCCGCCATGCGAATGGCATTGCGGCTGTAGTCGGCAAAGGTAAGAAACGTGCCGCAGTAGGGAATAAAGCCGCCATGCAGGGCCACGCCATTACAGATCGCGGCCATACCAAACTCGCGCACCCCATAGCTGATGTGCTGACCGGGCGTGAGCACGCCCTGGGCATCGACCTTTAAGGTGGCCACCCCCTTCCAGTTGGTGAGGTTACTGCCTGTAAGATCGGCAGACCCGCCCAGAAGCCCAGGCAGCCGCGGGCCGATGTCGTCTAAGGCCATCTGCGAGGCCTTGCGGCTTGCGACATTCGGCGCGTCTTTGCAGAGCTGCGCGATATAGGCCTGGGTCTTAGCGGCAAAGTCTTTGGGTAGATCTCCGGCCATGCGGCGCGAGAACTCTTGGGCTTTGTCAGGAAAGGCGGCAGCGTAGGCCTGCATCAGACGGTTCCAGGCCTGCTCGTGGTTGGCACCGGAAGTCTTAGCATCCCAGGCCGCATAGAGTTCTTCGGGAATCTCAAAGGGGGCATGGGGCCAGCCAATCGCCTTGCGCGTCAGTGCAATCTCTTCGTCGCCTAAGGCCTCGCCGTGGGCCTTTGCCGTACCCGCGCGGTTGGGCGAGCCTTTACCTATCGTGGTCTTACAAATAATGAGCGTAGGGGCCATGCGCCCTTCATGGCCCGCACGGGCCCAGAGGCGTGCCTGGGTAAGTGCTGCAGAGACGGCCTGGATGTCATGGCCATCAATCGGCCCAATCACATTCCAGCCATAGGCGGCAAAACGCTTCGCGGTGTCATCACGAAACCAGCCATCGACCTTGCCGTCAATGGAGATGCTATTGTCGTCGTAAAGCGCGATGAGCTTAGAGAGCCCCCAGACACCAGCCAGGGCGCAGGCCTCATGGCTAATGCCTTCCATCAGGCAGCCATCTCCCAGAAAGACATAGGTGTTGTGGTCCACCAGAGGAAAGCCCGGTTGGTTAAACTCCGCGGCCAAGAGACGCTCGGCCAAGGCCAGGCCCACGGCATTGGTGATGCCCTGGCCCAGGGGCCCCGTGGTGGTCTCGACACCCGGCGTCATGCCCACCTCCGGATGGCCCGGGGTCTTGGAATGGAGTTGGCGGAAGTTCTTGATCTCTTCGATGGGCAAGTCGTAGCCCGTGAGGTGCAACAAGGCGTATATCAGCATCGACCCATGGCCGTTACTCACCACAAACCGGTCGCGGTCGGGCCAGGACGGGTTCTTGGGGTTGGGCTAAAGATGACCAGGCCAGAGGGCGACGGCCATATCGGCCATGCCCATGGGCAGGCCCGGGTGGCCCGGGTTGGCCCTCTGCACGGCGTCCATTGCGAGTGCGCGAATGGCATGGGCCATCTGGGTCGGGGGGGTGGGTGTAGCGGATGCGTAAACCAATGGTGTCTCCCTAAGGGCGCTGGACCATCCCGGTGCCAGCATCGTTTTTTGAGGAATTTCCTGGGGGTTAACCCGAAAACACGTCTGAAATCTTCTGGATTTCCCCAATTCTAACCGTGTCTATTCCCTAGCCCAGAAAAGAGATTCTTATCGGTTTTGTTTGGAAAGGCTGACCGATTACCCTGTCGCTATGCGTGCCCGACTCTACCTGCCCGACTGCCTGCCCGGAAGCGTGGGGCTCTCCGACGACCAGGGCCACTATCTCTGCCGAGTCTTGCGACTCGCGCCTGGCGACCCTCTGGTGGTCTTCGATGGCAGAGGACAAGAAGCCCCCGCGACCGTCTTCTCTGTCGCCCCGCGCGTCACGCTCTCGGTCGGCGCCTTTAGCCCCATCGACCGTGAGTCGCCGCAACGCATTATCGTGATACAGGCCCTGTGCACCGGAGACAAGATGGATTGGGTGGTGCAGAAGGCCACCGAACTCGGCGCGGCCGAGGTCTGGCCGATACAGACCCAACGCAGTCTTGTGCGTCTTGATGGCCCACGTGCGCAGAAACGTCGCGACCACTGGCAGAAGGTGGCCGAGGCTGCGGCCGCACAGTGCGGCCGCAATCGGGTACCGACCATCGCGCCGTTGCAGTCTTTCACTGAGTCGCTCGGACGTGCCGAGCACTACCTCAACGACGCGACCGCCCCCACGAAGGCCTGGCTGCTCGACCCGTTTGCAGAAGAGTCCCTCTCAAACGCACCGCTTGCCAACCGACTTCTCGTTGCCATCGGGCCAGAGGCAGGCTTTACCGACGAGGAAGAATCGCAGGCACGCCGTACCGGGTTGAAAGGCGTGCGGTCGGGCCCCCGCATCCTACGCACGGAGACCGCCGCCGCCGCAGTACTTGCTGCGGTGGCCACCCGAATCGGCGAGTTCTAAGCGCGCTAGATCGGTGCGAACCCCGGACGGTTCGCGCCCACGATGGTGAGCGCCGTCATATTGACCAGACGACGTACCGTGGCCGAGGCGGTCAAGATCGTGACGGGCGCCGAGCAGCCCAACAAGATCGGGCCGATCGCAATGTTGTTACCCGCCGCGGTCTTTAAAAGGTTGTACGCAATATTGGCCGACTCCAGAGAGGGCAATACCAAGAGATTGGCTTCGCCCTGCAGGGTGGAATTGGGCATGATCGCCTTGCGTAAGGCGGGGTCAAGCGCCACATCGCCGTGCATCTCGCCATCGATATTTAGTTCTGGGGCCGCTTCGCGAATGAGGGCCAGGGCATCGCGCATCTTAACCGCCGACTGGGCATTAGAGCTGCCGAAATTGGAATGCGAGACCAGAGCGACCCGCGGTTCAATGCCCAGCCCGCGCATGGCCTCGGCCGCCGCCAAGGTAATCTCACAGATCTGCTCTGCGGTGGGATCTTCATTCACATGGGTGTCCACGATACCCACCGTGCGATTGGGCAGCATGAGGATATTCATGGCCGCATAGACCGACGCATTCGGTGCGGGCCCAAGTACCTGATCGACGTAATGCAGATGCAGGCTATGGGTACCAAAGGTGCCACAGATCATGGCGTCGGCATCGCCCTTATGAATCATCATCGCGCCGATGAGGCTATGACGCCGGCGCATCTCGACCTGGGCATACTGCGGTGTCACGCCCTTGCGTTGGGTCTGGCGATAGTAGGTCTCCCAGTAGTCGCGATAACGCTCATCAAACTCCGGGTTCACCACCTCGAAATCCACCCCCGCCTTAATCCGCAGGCCAAACTTGGCAATACGCGACTCAATCACCTGCGGACGACCCACCAAAATAGGCTGGGCCAGGTTCTCATCGACCACCACCTGTACCGCCCGCAGCACGCGCTCCTCTTCGCCCTCGGCATAGACCAGTCGGCGCTTCTCTGCAGACTTCGCCTGCAGCAGCAGAGGCTTCATGAAGTTGCCCGAGAGGTAGACAAACTCTTGGAGCTTGTCGACGTAGGCTGAGAAATCCGTAATCGGACGCGAGGCGACGCCATCGTCCATGGCCGCCTTGGCCACCGCTGGCGCGATCTTCACAATCAGACGGGGATCAAAGGGTTTGGGAATAAGGTACTCCGGGCCAAAGCTCAGGCCCTCCATGCCATAGGCCGCGGTGACCACCTCAGACTGCTCGGCACGCGCCAACTCGGCCACCGCATGCACGGCGGCGAGTTCCATGGCCCGGGTGATCGTCGTCGCCCCCACATCGAGTGCGCCGCGAAAAATAAAAGGGAAGCAGAGGACGTTGTTGACCTGGTTGGGGTAGTCGGTGCGGCC
>CAZKWK010000050.1:0-4782 GCA_964556335.1 uncultured Bordetella sp.
GCCCAGCATGTGACGCAGGAACTGGATCGATTCACGCAGGGTCGAGGCTTTGACCATCGACTCTATCTGCTGCCCACCTTTACCTGTATTCCAACAAACCTCGATCGCAGTTTTTCAAAACTGATCCGACGCGGCGCTACCCGCTTAAGCGACGACTTCACGCAGTGGGAAACCGCCGATACCGTATCTGTCCATCAATGGTTTCGTCGCAGCCGCTGGAATCCCACCTGCCGGGGCCATGCTGAAACAATTCCCCTGGGGTGGGGAGCGGCGGTAACCCGTTCCTTTGAAGACGAGGGGTTCACCGATAGCAATGGAGCGCTTGCTGCCTCCGCACCCAACCCCAGGGCGAGTCAGCAGGCCCAGGGGGGCACGACTCGGCCACTGGGCTATCTCGGGCTCTCGGGCTATCGAGACCTCAGCGAGCAAGACCTCCAGAGTCGTCAGTCAGCCCGGTACCGCATCCCGGTACTGGTTCGGCTTCCCACCCGCAACACACAGGCGAGCGCAGCGGTTTCTGACGCCAGCCTCTTAGGCACGCCCGCCACGCTTGGAACAGCACTCTGGTCGCTTTCGGTCGCGGTCACCGAGTTCGTTGACACCAGCAGGCTCGGCCAACCACCTACCCATCTTCCGAGCCTGTTCTTCCCCTATTGGCGTGCCCAGTTGGCAGAGTCCTCTCCTGCGGATCAGGCCGCCGCGATTGCGATTGCCCACAACAGAAAGGAGCCGTAATGTCCCCGCACGATCCTACGTGTTCACCTGTTGCCCCGTCTGGACAGGCCTTGATTGAATCACTGGTATTCCTGGTTACGGCTGCAGCGCTGGTCGCGCTCACCCAGATGTCTTTTCATCAAGCAGAGGTGTCGCGGCAGGCACCGCTTTCCGCCTGGTTTGATCTTCAGCGGTGTGCCGCTGCTCCGCAGGGCTGTGGGCCTAACGGGTCTTCTGCGCAGTATGCATCGCTGCTTACCGCCTCGAAAGACCGTGTCCTACCCTACCAAGGGCAGAGTCTGCGTGACCAACCTTTGGCAGATACCTCTGGGGGGCGCCTTGTTGATCGTGTCTCCCAGACTTTGCAGCGATTCTCCCATCAGACGGCCGAGACACTTTTTGGTCTGCCCGAGGCACGGCGTCTCTCACGGGTGACCTCTACCATCTCTTTCGGCAGCGAGGGGCCAAAGGGTCAGGCAGCGATCGCGATGGTGGGCCAAGACTGGTCGGCTACAGGTACGGCGCTCGCACTCTCTCGGGTAGCACAGGGCGCCACCCCCGGCGCCACCCTCGCGCAGGTCTCCTCGGCCGCCTATATGCCAATCACAGGGCTTCTGATGCCGGGGCTCGAAGCCATCGGGCTCGAGTCTGGCAGTAGTGAGTTCAGGCGCAGTTTTCATCGCTTGACATCGCTCTCGCCGTTTCCGGGAACCCAGGCCCCGAGTGGCCGTTAGGGGGGCGGTTGCTATGAATCTGTCTCTGCCCGAGGCGCTCTTTACGATGGCTATGGCGCTCTTTGGCGCACCCGCTGAGGTGACGCTCTTAGAGTCTGCACTGCCCGCTTGTGAGGCGCGCGATCAAACCGCCCGGCACTGGCGAAAGACTCGGCCACAGGTTTTTGTACATAACGAAGCTCCCTGGTGCATCGTCGCTTCGCTGCATGGAGGCGCGTGGCATGCCGAGCAATGGCACCTCGAGGCTACACCCCACGCTTCTACATCCGGTGTACCCCCTGCAAGTAACAAAAAATCTCACGGATGGTCTGTGAAGATGCCGCTCAATGCCTTACCTGCTGCTGGCATGGCGTCACAGCGTTATCGCGTTGCGCCAGGGGTGGAGATAGCCGCGCGTCACTACCCAGGAACGACACCAGCGCAGGCACACCGACAGCTACTTTCTACGCTGCTACCGCCCTCGGAACTCTCCACTCCACTGCGGTCTGCAATGCAGGGTCCGTCGGATTATCTGTTGCATCGCTTCCCACTTGGTAAGGCCATCGTCACGCTCGTCACGATGCATGCAGATGGGCTGGGCACGGTCCAGGTTCAACTCACCGAGGCACAGCCATGAGGTGGCGCGCACGTAGGCCCCCGATAGGTGCAAGCGCTTTGGAGTATCTGCTGGGCCTCTCCTTGTTCTCCCTGCTTGCTTGGCATGGTCTGCATGACGATTGGCTCTCCGCAATGCAGGCCATCTGGCGACACAGTCTGTATTTGATTTCATCCCCCACCACTTAGGAGTTGATTGTGAAACTGTTCTCGTCCCCCCTACTGCAGAGGCTGCGATCACCGCAGACGCTCATATTGCTTGCCGCGCTGGGCCTTGGTGCTGCTGCCACCTTTTTAAGTCACAGTGCTCAGAATCAAGAACGCACTCTAATGAAGGAAAGCCTGATTCAGGCGGAGTCGCTCATCGAAGTGGTGGTGGCTGGCCGCGCATTACCTCGAAACGTGGTGGTCCGTGAGGAAGACTTGGCGGTGCGCCTGTTGCCACAGAGTTGGCTGCATGCGGAGCATATCTATCCCGATACAGCTGACCTCGTGGTTGGGGCTCGGCTAAAGCGCGAAGTTGCCTCGGGGTCTCCGATCTCGGTAAGCGACACCGAGTCTCGCGATGCACCGAGTAAGTCTCTCACGGTCCGACCAGGGTACCGCTTGTTGAGTCTTCCTGCGGATGAGACCTCCTCAGTCTCGGGCCTGATTCGGCCAGGTCACTGGATTGATCTATGGGCATCTTCAGCGGTGCCGCTAGAAGCCACTTCGATGCAATCGAGTACCGATATTCGTGTGGTGCAGGCCTCTGCTCGACCACCGGTACCGGCGGATCTCGTAGCCTCGGCGATCCGTGTGGTCGCAGTCGGTGGGGATACGCGCGCGAACAGCACGAACACCTCTGATGAAAACCTGGGCGCCACCCGCTACAGCAGTCTCACGATCGACGTACCAGGTGATCTGGTTGCTCCTCTGCTGGCCGCGCAGACCCGCGGACGTCTGATTGCACTGCTTCGACCAGACGTGGTACCTGCTCCCGCGTCAAAGCGTTCGACGAGGGGCCCCGCGCGGGCTCTCTCTGCCTCTTCTCCCAGCAGCACACCAGAAGTCGAAATCATCGTGCATTCTCAGGGAGGTCAGTCATGATGGGCGGTCGTCTTTTAAGAGGGTCGTTCTCCCACTGCCTTCTTCTACTCCTATTCTTTGGTGGGTTTACTGCAGCGAGCATCCCCGCCTCTGCCAACCAGGTTCGTACCTCTTCCACACTACCTACGAATCTGTCGGGCGATATCGTCCTTACTCTCGCGGAGGCCGATCTTCTTCGCCTTCCGGGTCTTCGGCGCCTTGTGGTCGGTGACGGAAGTATGCTCGCAGCCCAGCCTCTTGACGATGGTTCGGTATTACTCATTGGCAAGAAGCCTGGCCAGACCAGCATTCTGATCTGGGCAGAGGGGCTTGCTGGCGTGCGTAAGACTGTGGTCATTCGGTCGCAAGAGGCTGACCGCCTCGCGCACGAGGTGCGAACCGCCTTGGGGCGCACAGATACCCGGGTGTCGGTGAATCCCGTCGGGGAGCAGTTGGTGCTTTCGGGGCAGGCCGACTCCCCCGAGCAGGCGGAGCGCTTGAAGTCGCTGGTGGAGCGTAATGCCAAGCTCGTGAACCTCACACAGGCAGAGGGCAATGAGCAGATGATTGCCATGGAGGTACGGTTTCTCGAGGTAAAGAAGAACGCACTGGAGAACTTGGGTATCCAATGGCAGACCCGTATGGCTGGGCCCATGGTGGGATTGGTGGGCGACTTCAAGACCAACAACACATTTCGCTCAACGAGCGACGGGCTTCTGAACCAGGGGGCACCGAACATCTCGGGGAACTTTCCGGGCACGGAGTCGGCTGCCTGGTCTCCCAAGGTCTCTCCTTTTGCCTTGTACTTTGGCATGCAGTCCACTCTCACCTCTGTGATTCAGTTTATGGAGCAGCAGGGCGATGCGGTGGTCCTGGCCGAGCCCATACTCTCGACCCGCAGCGGGGGCACGGCCAAGTTTCTCGCTGGCGGTGAGATTCCGCTTCCGGTTACCTCGTCTCTCGGGGCGGGTTCGGTGCAGTTCAAACCCTATGGAATACGGTTCGAGATTCAGCCTCGGGTTTTGGATAACGGCGTTATTCGGGCGACGGTTACCACCGAACTCTCGACCGTAGACCCTGCTATTCGGGTGGGTGAACTCCCCGGCTTTCTCTCTCGGATGACCGAAACCCAGGTCAATCTTCGTGAGGGGCAGACCCTGGTGATGTCTGGGCTCATCTCCGAAGAGAGTAGTCGCGTTACCGACAAGGTATCGGGCCTGGGCGATATCCCGGTTCTCGGAGCCTTGTTTCGGTCCAAAGACTTTCGCGACAAACGCAGCGAAATGGTCGTCATGGTAACGCCGCGATTCATTCGTCCTGATGATGCCTTCCATCGTGCGCGGCAGGCATGGTCGCAGGAGCAGATCGACGCGCACCGGGCGGCGAGTACTTCATCTAAGCGGCCTGCGAAAGACGGCGAGCAGTCCGCAGCACAGAGCCCGAAGGCCGATGAGGGGGTAACGCCGTGATCCGACTGCAGATCTTTGAAGGTGTTCAGGCGAAAGAGATCAAGACCTTTGAAAAGGGGCCTGTGGTGATTGGTACCCAGCGACAGGCGGACCTCATGATTTCTGGCCTGTCGATCGGTAGCTGCCATGCCCAGATTGTTCAGCGTGCGGGCGGCTACTTTGTCTGGGACCCGGGCTTTCTGGCCGGATCACGGGGGAATGGG
>CAZKWK010000050.1:4792-9374 GCA_964556335.1 uncultured Bordetella sp.
TACATGACTACGGCCCCTTATCGGCGGGTGACGAGATCGCCTGCGGACGGTGGCGGTTTCGGGTCGATGCCCTTGATCTGGCCGCAGCCCGCCAAAAGGAGCCTCCTGCAGAACCACGGACCGCCGACGCTGTCGCTCCTGTGGCAAGAGCATCGATACCCTCTGTCGCGGTCTCTATGGAGGCCGCCGTGCAGCGACTGCGTAGCGTACTCGATTCGCGCCGTCGAGACTGGGGTGAGATGTCCGATAAGGCCCTGCGAGACGAGACCTTGGCCCTCATAGAGTCTGAGCTTGCCACTGACTTAAGCGCTATGCCCGCAGAAGCGGCGAAACAGTTTTGCTTTGATCTGCTTGCCGAACTGGTGGGATTTGGTCCTATTGAACGGCTGATGCAAGATGCCGAGGTTTCCGAAATCATGGTCAACGGCCCCTCTCAGATCTTCATCGAGAAGCGGGGAGTTTGTCAGCCCAGTGGCCTCACCTTCTCCGGGTCAGACGGGCTGCGTCGCGTCATCGAGCGCATCTTCTTGCCTCTGGGACGACGTATCGATGATGGTAGCCCCATGGCCGATGGCCGACTTCCCGACGGATCTCGCGTGAACGCTGTCTTGTCGCCCCCAGCCATTGAGGGACACAGCCTCACGATTAGGCGATTCTCTAGCGCCACAATTGACCTTGAGGACCTCTGCGCCCGTGGCGCCATGAGTGAGGAGATGCGCAGTTTTCTCACCGAAGCCGTGGTGACGAAGCGCAATATCGTAGTTACGGGAGGCACGGGCTCAGGGAAGACCACCTTGCTAAAAGCGCTCGCCCGCAAGATTCCTTCCCATGAACGATTAATCACCATCGAGGATGCGGCAGAGCTCCGACTCGAGGCGCCAAACCTGGTGGCCTTAGAGGCACGGGAACCCAACCAGGAGGGGCAGGGCGCCATCACCATTCGTGACCTCGTGCGTAATGCTCTGCGTATGCGGCCCGATCGCATCGTGGTGGGGGAGTGTCGCGGAGGCGAAGCGCTTGACATGCTACAGGCCATGAACACGGGACATGAAGGTTCATTGACCACGGTGCATGCCAATACCCCGCGAGATGCGCTGGCACGCATTGAGGTGATGGTGCTGATGGCAGGCTTTGATCTGCCCTTAAAGGCGATTCGCGAGCAGATTGCCGCCTCGATTCAGTTGGTGGTACATCAGCAGCGCTCGGGCCATGGCAGCCGTCGTGTGCAGCAGATCTGCGCAGTAACTGGGCTTGAGTCGGGTGTGTTGCAACTAGAAACCCTCTTTAGCTGGTCGGAGGGCCAGTACATAAACCATGCGTTAGTGGAGCCTAGCCCACACGCTCTCAATTGGAGCACCCGATGATCCAGGGACTTCAGCATCTCCTGGTGGGGGCCTCTGTGGCGCTTTTGGTGGTCTGGCTCGCCCCACGACTCAGTGCGATCTTCTCTCGCCAAGAGGGCGTTCTGCGCCAGGCGTTTGAGCAGCATCATCGCTACCTCAAGCCGCAGGCGCTTCGTCTGGTTCTGCTCATTGCGTTCTGCCTATTGGTAATCGTCCTCTATCTTCTTCTGCAGACATGGCTCGTGATTCCCGCGGCAGCTGTACTTGCATGGGTTGTGATTCCAGTGTTTCTGCGGGGGCTGAACATCCGACAGAAGAAGCATCTGCAGCGTGCAATACCAGAGTTCTGCGACCTGATCTCCGCCTCGCTGCAGTCGGGGTCCTCGTTACGCACCGCTATTAGCCGGGCGGAGCAGGCCATCGAAGGGCCCTTGCGCGTCGAGCTCCATCAGGTGCTACGGGATATTCGGCTTGGCCATACGACCGATCAGGCCTTCGCACTCTGGGCCCAGAGATCCCAGATGCCAGTGGTACACGACCTTGCGTTTTGTGTGCGGCTCTCGGCCCAGACCGGAGGCAACCTGGCAGAGGCACTGATGCGCCTGGGGGAGTCGTTTCGTCAGCAGATCGCCCTGCAGGCAAAGGCTGCAGCCCTGACGGCCCAGGGCCGACTTCAGGCCCTGATCATGCTCGCCATGCCGCCCTTGCTCTTCTTGGCAACGAGCGCCCTAGATCCGTTTGTCTCCGAATTCTTCTTGCAGACGCCGCTGGGTTTAGGCCTCGTAGCCGTGATGAGCGCTCTGGAGCTGGTGGGTGCGCTTTGGGTGCGTCGCATTGTCCGCTTTGAGGTCTAGACCATGCATGATCTTCACATCATTCTTTCTTCGGTGCTCTTTGGCTTGTCTGTCGCGGGGATTGCCTGGTGCGTCTTACCCTATGTGCGACAGGCGTTTCAGCCTACCCAGTGGGCATGGCTTCTCAGCACTGTACAGACGCGGCGCCCCTCTGATGTGCTGCGTGAGGCGGCCGTCCTGCTCTGCCAGCGGTTGCGGCCGTGGCTTGCGCCTATCGTACGGCCTGATCCGAGTCTACGCGGACGTCTCCAGTTGCTAGGGTTTGCTCCCGATTTCGACGAAGCCTCCTGGATGGCCGCGCGGTTACTGTCAGGAATAGTGCTCCCCGTGTTCGGATATCTCCTGCCGGATCTTTGGATGCGGAGTGCGGTGGCTTCAGAACGTGATAAGGCACAGCGGGGATTTCCTGCGGTACTCGATGGGCTCGCCCTCTCCCTCGAGGCTGGCCAGTCCTTTACCCATGCGATGGGCCTCTCGGCCCAGAGGGCGGCAGATGGCCCAACGCAGCAATGGCGCCGTAGCCTTTCGCTCTTCGCTGCCGAGCTGCGCTCCGGGGGGTCAAAGGCCGCAGCGGTGATGCGATTACAAAACGCCTTACCTTTGCCCGTGGTGCAGCAGTTTGGCGCGCTCGTACTGGTGGCTGATCAGGCGGGCTTGAGTATGGGGAAAATTCTGCGTGCCCAGTCTTCGCAGGCGCGACGACTCTATCAACTGCAGATTGAAGAGCGTGCCATGAAGGCCCCGGTAAAGCTCATGGGGCCGCTTGTCTGCTGCATTTTTCCGTGCACATTTATCGTATTGCTCGCGCCTCTCTTGGTGAAACTTACGGAGTCGCTTGGGGCCAGCGTATGACGAACGCTGCGGATGCTTTCCCCGGATTCGCGGTGGGCATAGCCACCAAATTTTTTCATCGGTTACTTGGTATTCACGGCCCACAGGGCCGCAACGGTGCAGTCTGGTTTCCGGGGTGCAGGTCGGTGCATACCTTCTGGACGCGTACACCCCTTTGCATCGTTTTTCTGTCTCAGAACAGACGCGTGTTGTCTTGGCAGGTGTCGCACTGGGGACGCATCTATCGGCATCCTGAGGCCCATTCTGTCCTTGAAATTGATCTTGCCTTTCTGCCAGAGAGGCAGGTAACTGACAGCGTTATTCAACATGCTGTTGCGTGCTTACCGCGTTCCGTGTCGTATGTGAAAAGAACGGTTAGTGCTCCTTCGGGAATAGCCATGGTCGAGGCGCTGATTGCAGCACCGATTGTTCTTCTGCTGGGGCTACTGGTTGTGCAACTCATTCTCTTGGCACACGGACGGCTGGTAGTGGGTTATGCCGCTGCGGAGGCGGCACGTGCAGCGGCGTCGGCGCAGGTGACCGCCAGTGCGATTGATACTGGGCTGCGCCGGGGCCTCCTGCCACTTTTGGGGGTGTCTGCACAGAAGAACGCGCCTGGTTTGGATGATCTTGCTGCCGCCACTGTGCGTGGGCAGATGCACTACTTGCGTGGGAAGGCCGAGGGCTGGATTCGGTGGAATTTGCTCTCGCCAAGCTCGGCAACGCTTGCCGACTGGGGCCAAGGCACGGAGCAGGCAGTACCGCCTGCGCAGTGGCTCGCAGGCGCTTTTCCTTTACCACGGTCTGGGTTTACGACACCCCCATCGGGCGGGGGACCTGCAGTAGGGCGCAACTCGGGCCAGTCGTTTCTTGATGCGGGGGTCATTCAGTTGCAGGTTTCGGTGGGTCTGCCTCTGCATGTGCCGTTGGCAGGCCCATTGCTCGCGCGCAGTCTGGCCTGGTGGCGAGGCTGCGCGGCCACCGACGCAGCCACCTTAGGAAGCCTTCGATTGCATACGCCGCGACCTTTTGGTGCTACCTCTTCTGCCTCTGCACAGGCAGACCTCACCGACTGCCTCCTCCTTCGCGGGTCGTCTCGGTTGGGCGCGTTTCTGCAGAGCACTGCACGGCTCCCGGTACGGGTTGTGGCGGTGGCTCAGGCGCAGACGGTTTTCTCTGCCCAGACCCTGCCGCCCCGTTAGCGGGCTGTCCTGGAACGCCGAGTGTTGCGCACCCTTTTTTGTCTAAACCGGGTGGGCAGACAGCGTCTGGCCATCGGCCGAGGCAAAGAGTTGCTTCGCCCGCACCATACTATCGATAGCGGTTTGCAGCCCCTCTCGCACGGAGACATTCAGAATGCGACAGGCGTGCTGAGGCACCTGGGCGCCGCTGAGATGGACGACAAAATCTTCCGTATCCACAACCTCCCGGTCGAGCATGAGAAACTTCACAAGAACCTTTAGCGCGTACTGGGCATGCTTCTGTGGCTGAGCCCGCAGAAAGGCAAGCCGTGTTTCTGCCCGCTCAAGCGCGGCGCCGACATCCGAAAAAATC
>CAZKWK010000050.1:9384-12845 GCA_964556335.1 uncultured Bordetella sp.
AAATCGGGCCGTGGCCGGGAATGACATACGAGGGCTGTAGGCCTCGGATGACCCGCAGAATAGCCTCTTGTTCGGTAAAGCCGCTGTCTCCGGCAAGCTCCGGGAAGATCACGCCAAACCCATCGCCCCAGAGGGCATCGGCTGAGATGAGTATTCGGTGGTCTTCCTGAAAGAGAATGATCGACTCGGGATCATGCCCAGGCGCGGCATAGACACGCCATGGCATGTAACCGAGCTGCAGGGTCTGTCCGGGGGCGATCGCCTGCGTGGGGGTAAACCGATCACAGCGTTGGCCGGTGGCATCAAAGCTTAGGCGAGCTGTGTCCCACGCAGTGGCTGCCGCATAAGAGGCCTCGGGTACGAAGACCTCGCATCCATGCGCGTCGAACAGAAGCCGATTTCCGCCGCAGTGGTCTGAGTGCAAGTGGGTATTGATAATGCGTGTGAGTGTGCGTTCGGTACGGGCGTGGTCAACGAGTGTCTGCGACAAGGCCTTGTGTTTAACATAGCCGGTATCGACCACGCTGGCCTGGTGGCTGCCATCAAAAAAAACGATCTGATTGCTCGAGAGCCAGTCGCGCTCGATAAAACACATGGTGGACGGCAGCATGGTGATGACGAATAACTCTGAGGCCTAGCCTTGCCCTTGGCTATGTGGAGCGGGCGTTAAGCCATGGAGGTGTGGTGCGATACGGGTCTTACGACCAGAAATAAGGCCCAACACAGCCATCTTCTGTGGATCGGTCATCTGGCCCCAGCCTGCAATCTCTTCAATCGTTCGAAGACAACCCGTGCACAAGCCCGTCTGGGCTGACATGGTGCAGACAGAGGTGCAGGGGGAAGGGACAGGGGCGCTGGGCATTTTGCTGTCAAGAATACTGGATCGCGCGACTCACTGTTGAAAGCTAGGGTAGGGCGCCATTGACGGGTATTGCTGCTTGGAGGTTCAATGGCTACACGCCAAATACAACAGGAGACTGCCCGTAATGGCTACCGATGCCGCTTATCTCAGAACTGCCCGTACTTCCGGGGCGACGACGCCTTCCCCCTCCGTCACGGGCGTGGTCGATCCCGATGTCTGTGCCTACCCGATTCCTGAGATGCGTGATCTGCCTGAGGACATTCAGGTCCGCATGCAGGCCGTGCTCGATAAGGCGGGTTTCGTACCTAATGTGATGCGAGCGCTTGCTCGGCGGCCGGCAGAGTTTCGCGCGTTTTTCGCCTATCACGATGCCCTAATGGAAGGCGAGGGCCCCCTGTCGATTGCCGAGCGCGAGATGATCGTGGTGGCCACCTCGGGGGTGAACCATTGCCAGTACTGTGTCGTAGCCCATGGCGCCATTCTGCGCATTCGTGCGAAGCGCCCTCTGATCGCAGACCAGGTGGCGATTAATTACAAGCAGGCAGACATCAGTCCTCGCGAGCGGGCGATTCTCGATTTTGCGATGAAGGTGGCCACCGATTCCTCGGGCATTGAAGAGGCCGACCGGCAGGCCGCACAGGCGGCGGGCCTTACGCAAGAAGAACTCTGGGACATCACCGCGATTACGGCATTTTTTGCGATGAGTAATCGTCTCGCGAGTGGCACCGGTATGAAGCCGAACACTGAGCTCTTCTTGATGGGGCGTCTGCCCAAGCCCCCGAAGACGAGCCAGGATTAGGGAAGTAAAGGTGTTGAGGACGAGCGCCAGCTAAGGACGAGTGCCTGATAAGGAAGAGAACCGAATGCCGAAGACGCCCACCATGAAGGGTCACGACCAGTATCAGGCAATCTACCAAGCGTTTCGATGGGCCGTACCGCATCGTTTCAATATCGCTCGTGTCTGCGGCGAACGCTGGGCCAGCGATGCCAAGCGGGCCTCCAAGGTGGCGATCTACTACGAGGGCACCGCCATTGCCGCGCAGACGCTTACTTACAAGGCGCTATGGGACCTCTCACTGCGTCTTGCCGCCTGGCTTGCAGCGCAAGGGGTCGGCCCCGGCGATCGCGTCGCGATTGTCTTGCCGCAACGGCCCGAGACGGCCATGGCCCATCTGGCCTGTTACGCGCTGGGGGCGTTGGCGGTTCCGTTGTCGATGCTTTTTGGTGAAGACGCCCTCAGCTATCGTCTACAAGACAGCGAAGCAACGGTCGCCATAACCGATGAGGACGGCTACCAGCGACTCCATGCCATGAAGGCGCAAGCCCCTTCGCTGCGCGCGATTGTCTCGGTGGGCCTGCACTTCCCCTCGCAGAAATTTATGTCATTGCTCTGGGCCCAGACACCGTTGTCCCAGATTCGAGATACGCTTGCCGACGACCCTGCGTTGCTCATCTATACCAGTGGTACAACGGGCCCTCCCAAGGGCGCGAGTATTCCCCATCGGGCCATGATCGGTAATCTCTCGGGTTTTGTCGCAAGCCAAAACTGGTACCCACACAATGCCGGCTGCTTCTGGTCTCCAGCCGACTGGGCCTGGACGGGCGGGCTCTGGGATGCGCTCCTACCCACCCTTTATTTTGGTGAATCGATTCTGGGATTTCAGGGCCGGTTCTCCCCGGAGAACGCTTTTCGACTGCTCACCCAGTACAAGGTGAGTCACACCTTTATCTTTCCCACCGCCCTAAAGGCAATGATGAAGTACGACCCGAATCCGCGACGCGGGCATAACCTTAGTGCGCTGCGGGGCATCATGAGTGCTGGAGAGTTTGTGGGTGATGTGGTCGCGCAGTATTGCGCCGAGGGGTTGGGGGTCCCGGTAAACGAGATGTTTGGCCAGACCGAGATGAACTATGTTGTGGGCAATTCTTACCAGCGATGGCCACTACGGCCCGGGAGCATGGGGCGCCCGTATCCAGGCCACCGCGTGTCGGTGATTGATGATGAGGGCCGGGAATTGCCCGCAGGCGAGACGGGCGAGGTGGCGGTGCATCGAAAGGATGTGCATGGGCATCTCGACCCGGTATTTTTTCTGGGGTACTGGAAAAACCCCGAGGGCACGCAGAAAAAATTTACTGGCCACTGGTGCCGGACGGGAGATCTGGCCCGGCGTGATGAGGCGGGGTATCTCTGGTACGAGGGGCGGGCCGATGATGTCTTTAAGTCAGCGGGCTACCGTATTGGGCCTAGCGAAATTGAGAACTGTCTTCTCAAGCATGCGGCGGTGGCCAATGTGGCCGTGGTGCCGAAGCCAGATGCGGAGCGTGGCAACCTGGTGAAAGCCTATGTGGTCTTGGCAGAGGGGCAGAAGGCTAGTGAGACATTGAGCGCAGCCCTGCAAGACCATGTGCGGCAGCGACTGGCGCCCTACGAGTACCCCAAAGAAATCGAATACATTGATGCCTTACCGATGACCACCTCGGGCAAGATTCAGCGGCATATTCTGCGAAAGCAGGAAGAAACTCGAGCTCGATGAATCAAGGACCATCGCTCGGGCCCTGCGAGAGATTTGCGACTCCACCTCCGTTCCGTCGCAAATAA
>CAZKWK010000051.1:0-1487 GCA_964556335.1 uncultured Bordetella sp.
TTATCTCTTCCCCCTCGGCCATTGCGATTGTCTTTGGCGTCACGAGATTCACGAGGTTCGCGGGGCTCCTTGGCATCTCTGCCTTTTCCGCCTTGGCCGTTGTTTCCTTCCGCCCGACCCTCGCCACGATCGCGCTCTCGCCGCCGGTCTTGGCCACGCCCGTTGCGGGATGCGCCTCCACTGGATTCGCCGCGCCCTGCGCGGCCAGGGGAGGCGGGCTTGGCATGTGCCGGGGCCTCGGGTTCGGATTTAAAGATGGCAAAAAGCTTGGACCAGAACGATGGGGTCGTCTCTGCCACAGGTTCCCTCTGAGGCGCAGGGGTGGCCGGGGTAATGCCCTTGACCACGGCCTCTTGCCGGGGCTTGGCTGCTGCCTGGTCTTCTTTCTTGGCCTGATACGGGGACTCCGAGGCGGGCTGATCTGCCATGGCATAGCTTGCCTTGGTGTCCTCGAGCCGCGGATCGTCATGCCGCAGACGCTCGATGGTGTAGCTCGGTGTCTCAATGAACTTGTTGGGGATGAGTACGATGGTGACCTTCAGGCGTGCCTCAAGCTTGGCGATATCCGTACGCTTCTCGTTGAGCAGGAAGCTCGCCACCTCGACGGGCACCTGCACATGCACGGCTGCGGTTCCTTCCTTCATGGCTTCTTCCTGCAGAATGCGCAGGATATGTAGGGCGCTGGAATCGATATCGCGAATCACACCCGTGCCGTTACAACGTGGGCAGGTGATGTGCGAGCCCTCGTTTAAGGCCGGCCGCAGGCGTTGACGCGAAAGCTCCATGAGGCCAAAACGCGAGATCTTGCCCATCTGTACCCGGGCCCGATCGTGGTGCAGGGCATCGCGTAGTCGCTGCTCTACCTCGCGTTGGGCTTTTGCCGACTCCATGTCAATGAAATCAATCACAATCAGGCCGCCGAGGTCGCGCAGCCGCAGCTGTCGCCCTACCTCATCGGCCGCCTCAAGGTTCGTACGCAGCGCCGTTTCTTCAATATCTGACCCGCGGGTGGAACGTGCCGAGTTCACATCGATGGCGACCAACGCCTCGGTATGGTCGATCACCAGGGCCCCGCCCGAGGGCAGCTGCACCATTCGGGAATAGGCGGTTTCAATCTGATGCTCGATCTGGAACCGAGAATAAAGGGGGATATCGTCGCGATAGCGCTTCACCCGTGGTGCGAGGTCGGGCATCACGTGGAGCATGAACTGCCGGGCCTGCTCATAGATGTCATCGGTGTCGATGAGAATCTCGCCGATGTCTGGGTGGAAATAGTCGCGGATGGCGCGAATGACCAGGCTAGATTCTTGATAGATCAGATAGGCACCGGACTGCAGGGAGCGGGCATCGTCCACCGCCTTCCAGAGTTGCAGCAGGTAGTTGAGGTCCCATTGCAATTCATCAACTGTGCGCCCAATGCCAGCGGTACGGGCAATCATGCTCATGCCGCCAGGCACCTCGAGCTGATCCATGGCGTCTTTGAGCTC
>CAZKWK010000051.1:1497-12835 GCA_964556335.1 uncultured Bordetella sp.
TGGCGGTCTTCGCCCTCAATTCGGCGCGATACGCCGCCCCCGCGGGGGTTGTTGGGCATGAGCACCAGGTAGCGACCGGCCAGCGAAATAAAGGTGGTTAAAGCGGCGCCTTTGTTGCCGCGCTCTTCTTTTTCGATCTGCACCAGGAGTTCGGTGCCCTCGGAAATAGCGTCCTGAATCCGGGCGCGACCCACATCGACACCCGGCTTAAAGTATTCGCGGGCAATCTCTTTGAAAGGCAGAAACCCGTGGCGCTCTTCGCCGTAATTGACGAAGCAGGCCTCAAGGCTGGGTTCTACCCGTGTGACTACGCCCTTGTAGATATTGCTCTTGCGTTGTTCGCGTCCCGCGGTTTCGATATCAAGGTCAACCAGCCGTTGGCCGTCGACAATAGCGACACGCAACTCCTCAGAGTGCGTGGCATTAAATAACATACGTTTCATTCAGACTTCTCCCAAACAACCCCAGACCGCACGCTTATGAAGTGCGTATTGGCGGGGCAACGCCGACTAGGATCGGCAAAAGAGCGTCTGAGAGTGGGGCAGTGGAGGCCTGTTTAGTCGAGCAGAGCCGGGCCCACCAGGATGTGGCGGGCGGATCGAACGGGGGAACCTGTGGGAGCATGTAAGCGCGTCCGCCAGCAAGGGGGAGCACCTAGAAATCCTGACAATGGAAACATCCACCAAATTCATATGATCGATTCTGATCGTCTTTCGGGGCCGGGCCGCACTCTCTGTCGCGCTCCACGGACTAAAAATCATTCTGAGCGCTGACTCATCGGACGTAGACCACGTGCAACATGTCCGGAATTCAGCGGATCAGGCCTTTTCCTGTAAGGCTGAGGCATAGTATACCCAAGATCACTAAAAAACCCCTTTTCTGACTGACTCTTACCTTTGACTCCTGATTCTGTGGCGTCCTCCTCTGGCGCTGGGTCGCCCGACCGGCGGGTTCTGGTTACCGACGATGCCGACGGCCAGCGCATTGACAATTTTCTTATTACCCATTTCAAAGGGGTTCCCAAAACACGCGTTTATCGCATGCTGCGCACGGGGGAGGTTCGCGTAGATGGCGGGCGGGTAAAGGCTGATTTTCGGCTCAAGGCGGGCCAGTGGTTGAGACTCCCGCCGATTCGGGTACCCACGCCGGCCGAGCAGTCTGCGCAGTCGACGCGGCGACTGGCCGAGCAGGCGGCAGAGTTCTCCGACCGCCTGGCCCCCCTGTTTGAGGGGCAGGGACTCCTGGCTGTCCATAAGCCCTCCGGCATTGCGGTGCACGGCGGCAGCGGGGTCTCCCTCGGCGTGATTGAGGCCCTCAGGGCCACACGGCCGGCTGGTTTTCTCGAACTTGTGCACCGGCTTGATCGTGATACCTCGGGCGTGTTGCTGCTGGCCACGGCCCGTAAAGCCTTGCTGCATACCCATCGGCAACTCCAGGAGGGTCGGATGCGTAAGCAGTATCTGGCCTGTGTGCTGGGAGACTGGCAGGCCACGGGCCAGGCCGATCAGCCCATGCGTCAGCCGCTGCGAAAAACCGTGGCACCCAACGGAGAGCGTTGGGTTCATGTGCATCCGGAAGGGCAGCCTTCGGTGACCCGTGCCCGGCTTCTGGCCTCGGCCGTGCATCCTCGGCTCGGCCCCGTGAGCCTATTGCTCTGCGAGCCTCTCACTGGGCGTACCCATCAGATTCGGGTCCACCTGATGGATCGGGGCTGCCCGATTGTCGGAGACCTGAAATATGGGCCTGAGCAGGCGAGTCTTGCTTCCTCGGATCCTGGGGGCTCCGTAGGTAGCCGCCGGACCCGCCGTATGATGCTGCACGCGTGGAAGCTTTCATTTGATCTGCCAGAGGACGGGGAACCGGGCAGACGCACCATTACGGCAGACCCGGACGAGGATTTTGTGCATCGACTACAAGCATTGGGGCTGACATGGCCGGCCCGGTAAGGCGCCCCGAGGTGGTGATCTTCGACTGGGATGGCACCCTGGTGGATTCCACCCAGACCATCGCTCAGGCGATTCGTTTGTCGTGTGAAGATTTGGGCCTTAGGGTCCCCAGCATGGCAGATGCCCAGTATGTGATTGGCCTCGGGCTACAGGATGCGCTACGGCGCGTGGCGCCCGACCTTCCGCCAGAGCGCGCCCCGGAGCTGAGCATGCGATTTCGCCACCACTATCTGTCGCGAGACCAGCTGCTGGTGCCGTTTGAGGGCATCACGCACCTGCTGACTGATTTACATGCGGCGGGGGTGGTTATGGCCGTGGCCACCGGGAAGTCTCGCCAGGGCCTCGAGCGCGCCTTCGACACCACCCAGACCCGTGGATTCTTCACCACCTCCCGCTGTGCGGATGAGTCGGTGCCCAAGCCCGGCCCCGAGATGGTCTTGGAGATTTGCGCAACGCTGGATCTCGACCCGGCTGCGGCCCTCGTGGTGGGGGACACCACCCATGACATCGGGATGGCCCATTCTGCTGGCGCTCAGGCGCTGGCGGTGAGTTACGGTGCCCATGAAAAAGAAGATCTCATGCGGCTCTCGCCAGTCGATTGTCTGGAGACAGTCGGCGATCTTCATCACTGGGTTCGTACACATATTTTGCAGAACGCGTGACTTCACAAGAGGCTCTTTCTATGGACACACAGACCAATGACACCGCTGCAAATGCGGTTACCACCCAGACGATGGAGCGCATTCTTTTGGCGCACCTTGAGGAGCAGCGTCAGGCGCGTCGCTGGGCGATGGGCAGACGCCTACTCACGCTCCTAGTGCTGCTACTCATCGTGGGCATCGCGGGCCAGTCGTTTTCTGACTTCCCCGAAGCCAGTGGACCCACGGGCAGACACACGGCGGTAATCAGCCTAACAGGCGCCATTGAGGTCGATGGAGAGGTTGATGCAGGCCAGATCAATGAGTCGCTGCGACTGGCCTTCGATGAGCCCATGGCCGCAGGCATTATTTTGCGTATGAACACGCCGGGCGGTAGCCCTGTGCAGTCGGCCTTGATTTATGACGAGATCCGACGGCTGCGCGGTCTCAATCCAGATAAGCAGGTGATTGCGGTGGTGGAAGATGTCTGTGCCTCGGGCGGCTATTACATTGCCGCGGCGGCCGATCAGATTCTGGTGAGTCGCTCGAGCCTTGTGGGCTCGATCGGTGTCCTGATGGATGGCTTTGGCGTCCAGGGCCTGATGAATAAGCTGGGAATAGAGCGTCGACTGCTGACTGCCGGAGAAAACAAGGCCATGCTCGACCCGTTCTCCCCGGTGAATCCTGCCCACCAGAAAGCCACCCAGGCACTGATCGACGAGGTCCATCGGCACTTCATCGACTCGGTCAAGCAGGGGCGGGGCGAGCGTCTGAAGCCCGATCCGCAGATTTTTTCAGGTATGGTTTATAGCGGCGAAGCAAGCGTCGCTGTGGGACTGGCCGATGGTATTGGCTCGGTGCAGAGCGTGGCCCGCGAGGTCTTCCAGGCCGAGGAGCTCATCGACTACTCTTATCAGTCGTCGGTGCTCGAACTCTTTGCCCGTCGCCTAGGGGCCTCTATTGCGCAGACCCTGGGGGAGAGCCTGGGGGCAAAAGCGGGTCCAGCCCCCATGCGCTGAGCATTTCGGTGAGCGCGATCAGCGGAAGGCCGACGAGCGCTGTTGGGTCGGGCCCTTCAAATGCGTGAATGAGCGTAATGCCGAGTCCCTCGGATTTCGCGGCCCCCGCGCAGTCCACTGGGTTTTCACATGCGATGTACTGACTGAGCCGATCGGTGGTGAGTTCGTCCTTAGAACGCCAGACCACGCGGGTCGTCACCGTTCTTATGCTTGTTTGAAGTTGTCCTTGGCGGTCCAGGCGCCCGAGGCAGATTGCGGTGTGAAAGTCGGTGGACTTTCCAGCCTGCCAGAGAAGTTGGTCAAGCGCGTTCTCAGGCGTGCCGGGCTTGCCAAGAATGCGGCCATCGCAGACAGCCACCTGGTCTGACCCAATGACCACCGCACCGGGGTGTTGGCGGGCAACGGCGAGAGCCTTCTCTTTTGCAAGGCGCTCGGCCAAGGCCCGTGGAGACTCTGCGTCCCGCGCCGCCTCATCGACGCCAGGGGCCTGGGTGGTGAAGGACAGACCGAGGCGCGAGAGTAGGAGTTGGCGATAGCGGCTCGTCGATGCCAGGACAAGACACGTGCCGTGTGGAGGAGTGGCGAGGGCAGAGGTAGACATATCGCTATGATCGCACTCATGCAGCCTCCCACCCCTACCCCAACCACCCCCCAGACAAAATTGGATTTTCTTGGGCCAATCGCTCGGCAACGACTGCAGGAAGATTTTCCCGCGGGCTTTGCGGTCTCCCGCGTCTTTCCGGCGCAGGAATTTTCCCGCCTGGCGGAGGCTGAGATCGCGCTGCTGACGCCGCTAGAGGTCTCGGTGCAATACGATGGAAAAGACCGGCTGAGTCTCGCGATGCAGACCAGTGCCCGCCTCGCCTGCGCCCGCTGCTTGCAGCCGCTGGATCTTCCGGTTCAGGGCGAGTGCCGATTTCGGCTCTTTGAGACAGTGGCCCAGGCCGACAAGGCACTCGATGTCTTGGATGCCGAGGAGGCGGTCTGCGATGACGACCAGGTGAGTCTGCACGATCTACTGGAAGATGAGGTCTTGATGCGGCTGTCCGACCCCTATGTGCACCCAGACTGCCAGGCGCCTGCCGATGCCTCTGACGCTTTGCAGCGACCCTTCGCGGGGCTTGACCAGCTGCTCTCTGCCAAGACTAGCCCCAAAAAGTCCTAAGCTCGTCTATAATCGAAGGATTTTTCCGAGCACTTGGAGATGAAACACCATGGCCGTTCAGCAGAATAAGAAATCCCCCTCGAAGCGTGGCATGCACCGCGCGCATGACTTTCTTGCCAACCCGCCCGTGGCCGTTGAGCCCACGACGGGAGAGGTACATCGTCGGCACCATATCAGCCCGTCAGGCTTTTACCGCGGTAAAAAAGTGGTGAAGACCCCCGGGGCAGACGCGTAAACGCCTTTTCGGTTTAGCTCCGCGCTTTTTTTGTAAGAGTGATACGTGTCGGTCTGCGTCGCCGTAGACTGCATGGGTGGTGATCACGGGCTCTCGGTAACGCTCCCTGGCTGCGCCGATTTCCTTCTGCGTCGCCCCGCATCCCGACTCATTTTAGTAGGTCAGCAGGCTGCGCTCGATGCGTCGATTGCGTCGCTCGTTCGTCGCGATGCCCGGCGTTTTGGGGTGCTCGCCCAGTCAGATCGGGTGAGCCGCGTCTATGCCGAACAGGTCGTGGGGATGGATGATCCCCCGGCCGTCGCCCTCAAAACCAAGCGGCAGTCGTCGATGCGCCTCGCCTTCCAGGCGGTTGCCGATGGGCAGGCGCAGGCGGCGGTGAGTGCCGGTAACACCGGCGCGCTCATGGCGATTTCCCGCTATGTCTTAAAGACGCTTGAAGGCATTGATCGGCCCGCCATCGCCACCGCGATTCCCAATAGACTCGGGGGTTCCACCCTCATGCTCGATCTCGGTGCCAATGTCGATTGTGGTCCGGAGCATCTCTTTCAGTTTGCGGTCATGGGCTCGGCCTTGGTTGCGGCCACCCGCGATACGCCGTCCCCTTCTGTGGGGCTTCTCAATGTGGGAGAGGAGTCTATTAAAGGCAATGAGGTCGTGAAACAGGCGGCCGAACTGCTCCGCGCCAGCCGGCTCAATTTCAAAGGCAATGTGGAGGGCAACGATGTCTACAAGGGCGGTACCGACGTGGTCGTCTGCGACGGATTTGTGGGCAATGTCGCGTTAAAGACCTCTGAGGGCGTGGCCCAGATGTTGGGTGGCTTTCTTAAGGATGCCTTCAAGAAGAACTGGCTCACGAAGCTGGCCGCGCTGGTCGCGGCGCCCGTCCTGCGGTCCTTTGCTGCCCGCGTCGACCCGCGCCGGTATAACGGCGCGGTGCTTCTTGGGCTCAAAGGCGTCGTCGTCAAGAGCCATGGTTCGGCAGATGCCTATGCCTTTCGCCATGCGCTAGAGCGGGCCGCAGACGCCGCAGAACACGGACTCGTCGCCCGCATTTCACAGACCCTGCAGGCGGGATAAACGATAAACTCCCCGGCCATGGTTAACTTCACTCTGTCCGGGCAGGGGCCCTTTGCGCGTATCGTCGGCACGGGTCGGTTTCTTCCAGGAGACCCCGTGACCAACGATGCCCTGGCGGAGCGACTGGCGGCGCAGGGTATCGAGACCAACGATGCGTGGATTAAAGAACGTACCGGCATCGCTCAGCGTTATCTGGCCCCGCCCGATTTGTCCTCTAGCGATCTCGCCGTTCAGGCTGCGCGCATTGCCATGGCCGATGCTGGGGTCGGCGCCCAGGACATCGACCTCATTCTGGTGGCAACCTCCACCCCCGACATGATCTTCCCATCGACCGCCTGCCTGGTGCAAAAGAAACTGGGCGTCGGGCAGGGGGCAGCATTTGACGTCCAGGCGGTCTGCACAGGGTTTGTCTATGCGCTCGCGACTGCCGACCTCTTTATACGGGCGGGCAAGGCGCGTACCGCCTTGGTCATTGGGGCCGAAGTCTTCTCGCGCATTCTTGACTGGAGCGACCGCGGTACCTGTGTTCTCTTTGGTGACGGTGCGGGCGCTGTGGTGCTGCAGGCCGGCGATCAACCGGGTATCTTGGCCCATCGACTCCATGCGCGGGGGGAACACGAAGATATTCTGCGCACTGCGGGCCAGATTAGCCACGGCGCGGCCACAGGGCATCCCTTCCTCACCATGGACGGTCAGGCTGTATTTAAGCTTGCGGTGCAGGTCTTGGAGTCGTCGGCCCGCGAGGTACTCGCGGATACCCAGATGCAGCCTGAGCAGATCGACTGGCTGATCCCGCACCAGGCCAATGTCCGCATTCTGCAGTTCACCGCGAAGCGTCTGGGACTGCCCCTCTCGAAGCTGGTCGTCACCGTCGATCAGCATGGCAATACCTCCGCCGCATCCGTACCGATGGCGCTTGATGTGGCCCGCCGCGATGGACGCGTGAGGCCCGGAGACCACGTCTTATTGCAGGGCGTGGGGGGCGGATTCACCTGGGGGGCCGTGCTGGTGCGTATGTAATAAGCCGCCGGCGTGACCGTGCGTGTTGCGTGCCGCATGGTCGATCTGTCCATTTTTGAAAGAAGAGGGAGAAGGGTGTGACGAGGAAGGACTTGGTGTTTCTTTTTCCTGGCCAAGGATCGCAGGCTGTCGGGATGCTTAATGGGTTTGCCGGCAACGACGTCGTGTCGGCGTCCCTTGCCGAGGCCTCACAGGCCATCGACCTCGATATACCTTCGCTTGTTGCCGAAGGCCCAGCAGAGACGCTTAACCTCACAGTGAACACACAGCCCGTGATGCTCGCCTGCGCGGTCTCTTTTTTTCAGGCCTATCGTGCGGCAGGCGGGGTCATGCCCGCAGCCGTGGCGGGTCACAGTCTTGGGGAATACTCCGCGTTGGTGGCGGCAGGCGCCCTTTCGTTGTCTGATGCCACCGCCTTGGTACGGTTTCGTGCGCAGGCCATGCAAGAGGCCGTGCCGGTCGGGCAGGGCGGCATGGCGGCGGTTCTTGGTCTTGCCGCGGATAAGGTGCAGGCGGTCTGTCAGCGGCTAAGTACCCCACAGGCAGTTGTCGAGGCTGTCAATTTCAACGCGCCAGACCAGACGGTGATCGCGGGCCATGTGGGGGCGGTCGAGGCCGCCTGCGCGGCAGTCAAAGAGGCGGGCGCCAAGCGTGCGCTTCTGCTACCTGTCTCTGCGCCTTTTCATTCCTCGCTTCTGGCGCCCGCAGCGGCTGCGCTGTCTCAATGCCTGGCCAAGGTGCATTTTGCGCCGGCTGCGGTGCCTGTCTGGCACAACCTCACGGCCCAGCCTTCCGGTGACGCCGACGCGATTCGCCAGGCGCTGGCCGCCCAGGCAAAAAGTCCCGTGCTCTGGACGCAGACCCTTGAGAACCTCTCGGCGGCCGGATTCACCACCTTTGTGGAGTGTGGGCCGGGCAAGGTATTGGCCGGTCTCGTAAAACGCGTTCTGCCCCAGGCACAGGTCTTTAACATCTTCGATCAGCCGTCGCTCACCTCTACGCTGGAGGCACTGCAATGACACGCGTTGCGCTGGTCACGGGGGCGAGTCGTGGCATTGGTCAGGCGATCGCCCATGCCTTGGGCAGGGTCGGACACCTGGTGATTGGAACCGCCACCACTGAGGCGGGTGCACACGCCATCTCCGAGGCTCTCGCCCAGGCAGGTCTGCAGGGAGAAGGGATGCAGCTTGAGGTCACCGAACCAGGTGCCTGTGAGGCGCTGGTGGATACCGTAGTGAAGAAACACGGCCGCCTAGATATCCTCGTCAATAACGCAGGCATTACCCGTGACAACCTTGCTATGCGCATGAAGGATGAGGAGTGGGATGCGGTCATTCAGACCAACCTGACCGCGGTCTTTAAGCTCAACCGGGCGGTGCTTCGTCCCATGATGAAGGCCCGATGGGGCCGCATTGTACAAATTACATCGGTGGTGGGTGTCAGCGGGAATCCGGGTCAGGCCAACTATGCGGCTGCGAAGGCCGGGGTCGCAGGCATGAGCCGAGCGCTCGCACGCGAGATTGCCAGTCGTGGCATTACCGTCAATTGCGTGGCCCCGGGCTTTATCGATACCGACATGACCCGGGCGCTGTCAGAAGAGCAGATCGCCTCGCTCACAAGTCAGATTCCAGCCCAACGTCTGGGAACACCCAGCGATATTGCAGCATCTGTCGTCTTTTTGGCCTCAGAGGATGCCGGCTACATCACCGGTATTACCCTGAATGTCAACGGCGGCATGGTGATGAACTGATACAATCGATTGTCTTAACTCCCTTTGGTGACGAGAGGATATAAACCATGGAAGATATCGAGAAGCGCGTCAAAGCGATCGTTTCTGAGCAGCTTGGCGTGAAGCTAGAGGACATCAAGAACGAGTCTAAGTTCGTTGATGACCTTGGCGCCGATTCGCTCGACACCGTTGAGCTGGTCATGGCTCTAGAAGATGCCTTTGAGTGTGAGATTCCCGACGAAGAGGCCGAGAAGATCACGACGGTTCAGCAGGCCATCGACTTCGTAAACGCCAACCTCAAAAAATAGCAGCGGGCTCTCCGGCGGACGGCCTGCCGTTGCGCAGGTGCTGTGCGCCGGACGACGCCACATAGGCATGGGGTCTTTTTCATCAGGTCAGCGTCGTAGGGTGGTGGTTACCGGGTTGGGCTGTGTCTCCCCGGTGGGCAACGCGCCCCAGGCCGCATGGGCTGCTCTACTCGCTGGTCAGTCTGGCATTCAGACGGTCACCCGATTTGATCATTCCGGCCTCCCTGTGCATTTCGCCGGTGAAGTTAAAGGGTTCTCTATTGAAGACTACATTCCGGCCAAAGAGGCCCGGCATATGGACGTCTTCATCCATTACGGGATAGCCGCGGGCCTTCAGGCCTTAGACGACTCCGGGCTTGTCATTACCGAAGCCAACACCGAGCGGGTGGGTGTCATGGTGGGATCTGGAATCGGCGGGCTGCCGATGATCGAAGATACCCACGCCGAATACACCAACCGCGGCGCCCGTCGTATTTCCCCCTTCTTTGTCCCCGGATCGATTATCAACATGATCTCCGGGCACATCAGCATTCTGCGTAACCTTCAGGGACCGAATCTGGCGGCCGTAACGGCCTGTACCACCGGGCTGCACAGCATTGGCCTGGCGGCCCGGTTAATCCAGTATGGCGATGCCGATGTCATGGTCGCGGGTGGGGCCGAATCCACCATTTCGCCGCTGGGCATCGGAGGCTTTGCCGCGGCGCGCGCCCTGTCTACGCGTAACGACGACCCTGCCACGGCCTCGCGCCCTTGGGACAAAGACAGAGACGGTTTCGTGCTCGGAGAGGGCGCGGGTGTGATGGTGCTCGAAGAGTATGAACATGCCAAGGCCCGCGGTGCGCGTATCTACGCTGAGCTCCGTGGTGTGGGATTCTCAGGCGATGCGTATCACATGACTGCACCAGACCGTGAGGGGCCACGGCGCTGCATGGTCAATGCCCTCAAAGATGCCGGGGTGGCGCCCGAGCAGGTCGATTACGTCAACGCCCACGGAACGTCCACACCTCTGGGCGATAAAAACGAGACGGAGGCGATCAAATTGGCACTGGGGGAACGCGCCCGAAAGGTCGTGGTGAACTCCACGAAGTCTATGACCGGCCACCTCCTCGGGGGCGCGGGTGGGCTCGAATCTGTTTTCACGGTCATGGCGATTCATGCCCAAGTGAGCCCGCCGACCATCAATATTTTCAATCAAGACCCCGAGTGCGACCTCGATTACTGTGCCAATGAGGCCCGTAAGCTCGACATATCGGTGGCGGTGAAAAACAATTTCGGTTTTGGGGGAACCAACGGCACCTTGGTCTTTTCTCGGATCTGAGGCCGCATGGATCGAGAGGCCGACCAGGTCCTGGTAAGCCGCGTACAGGCGGGTGACCAAGGCGCATTTAATCTGTTGGTACTGAAGTACCAGCGTAAGGTTCTTCGGCTTGTTTCACGGCTCATCCGAGATCCGGCAGAGGTCGAAGACGTCGTCCAAGAGGCCTTTATTAAGGCCTACCGGGCGCTTCCGCAGTTCCGCGGGGACAGCGCGTTTTACACCTGGCTCTACCGCATCGCCGTTAATACGGCCAAAAACCATTTGGTCTCGCTGGGCAAACAGCCCATACCGATGACAGACCTTACCTCGGACGAGGAAGATACGGAATCTTTTGATTCTGGGGCAGTCGTAGCAGACAACCAGACACCGGAGTCGCTCCTGTTGAGCCGGCAAATCGCAGAGACGGTTAACCGGTCCATCGAAGCGCTTCCCCCCGATCTGCGTGCGGCAATTACCCTGCGGGAAATTGAAGGTCTAAGCTATGAAGAAATTGCGGAAGCTATGAATTGCCCGATTGGCACGGTCCGTTCGCGCATCTTTCGCGCCCGTGAATTTATTGCTGCAGAACTGCGCCCGTTACTCGATACCCCTGAACATAAACGTTGGTGATCCCCATGCCAGACCCCCACGCCCAGCCCACGCGCGCCTCCAAAAGCTCTCATAAGGCTGATGCAGCCTTCACGCCATGGCATCGGTACTCTGAGGCCGAACTTCTCTCCGCGTTTATCGATGACGACCTCACTGCCTCAGAGGCTCAGCAGGTTGCTGCCCAACTCTCCGCTGACCCAGATCAGCGTGCTACTGCTCTTCTCTACTGGATCATTTCTGACGCCATGGGCTCGGTAAAGGCCCCTGACCATCGGCCCGACCTCTGCGCGCAGAT
>CAZKWK010000052.1:0-12363 GCA_964556335.1 uncultured Bordetella sp.
CTGCGATGGTCTCTCTGCGAATCCGGCTCTCGGCAAAGGCAATGTCTTCGGCAATACTGGCATCAAGGTGATGACAGACCATCAACATATCGAGATGCTCATCAATGGTGTTGATGGTGTAGGGCATAGTGGGGTTCGTAGAAGACGGCAAAACATTAGGTAGGCCTGCGGCCCGAATAATGTCTGGGGCATGGCCGCCCCCCGCCCCCTCGGTGTGGTAGGTATGAATGGTGCGTCCCTTAAAGGCCCGGATCGTATCCTCTACAAACCCCGACTCGTTGAGTGTGTCGGTGTGAATGGCCACCTGAATATCCATCTCGTCGGCAACCGACAGAGCGCAGTCAATCGCGGCAGGGGTAGTGCCCCAGTCTTCGTGGAGTTTGAGGCCCATAGCCCCTGCGCGAATCTGCTCTTGCAGCGGCCCAGGCTTACTTGCATTGCCCTTGCCCAGAAAGCCAAGATTCATGGGAAAGGCCTCCGCCGCCGACAGCATGCTCTGAATGTGCCACGGGCCCGGCGTGCAGGTCGTGGCGTAGGTACCCGTGGCCGGACCGGTACCACCCCCAATCATGGTGGTCACCCCGCTTGAAATCGCTTCTTCGATCTGCTGCGGGCAGATGAAGTGAATATGGGCGTCGATGCCACCGGCGGTCACAATCATGCCCTCTCCGGCAATGATCTCCGTACCGGGGCCAATCACCAGCGTAACGCCCGGTTGTATGTCCGGATTGCCCGCCTTGCCCACGCCCGCAATGCGTCCGTTCTTGATACCCAGATCAGCCTTCACAATGCCCCAGTGATCCACGATCAAGGCGTTGGTGATCACCGTGTCCATGCTGTCTTTGCTTAGGCGCTGACTCTGCCCCATACCATCGCGGATGACTTTCCCGCCGCCAAACTTCACTTCTTCTCCGTAGATTGTGAAATCTTTCTCCACTGCGATCCAGAGATCGGTATCCGCGAGACGAACACGATCACCCACGGTGGGACCAAACATTTCGGCATAGGCCTTACGGGAGATTGAGGCCATGGTCAAAGGGCCCCCATCACGCGGCCGTTAAATCCATAGATGCGCCGATCACCCGAAACCGCCACCAACTCCACGGTTCTCTTCTGACCAGGTTCAAATCGTACTGCGGTACCCGCCGCGATATTGAGCCGGAAGCCACGGGTGGATGCACGATCGAACGAGAGCGCATTGTTGACTTCATAAAAATGAAAATGGGAGCCCACCTGGACTGGACGGTCTCCCGTATTCAGCACATCCACCTGAACGACTGGGCGATCGGTATTGATCTCGATCGGATCACCCACTGCAACCACCTCGCCAGGAATCATTGTTCATCGCTCCTATGGACACGGGTTTTGCGAATGACCGCTCTTGCCGTGAACCGCGCTATACCCAACACGACGGCGACAAAGAGACCTGCCATCAGCAGATGATCCCAGCCTGCAAGGGGTGCGAGGAAGGCCGAAACAAGATCGAGCGTGTGGCCCTCATGGGCGATCGCCGGGAAAGACAGAAGACCCAAGCCTGCACCCAAAAGCGGGGCATCCATAGGCCCCCGTACGCTGCTCATCGGATCGTTCTCCTTTTTTTAGGCGATAGGTTGATGCACGGTGACCAGCTTGGTACCGTCCGGGAAGGTGGCCTCCACCTGAATATCGGGAATCATTTCGGGCACGCCCTCCATGACCTCGTTACGAGAGAGCACCTTAGACCCCTCAGCCATGAGTTGCGCCACTGTCTTACCATCGCGGGCGCCTTCCAGAATGGCTGCAGTAATAAGCGCGGTGGCCTCAGGAAGATTGAGCTTGAGCCCGCGGGCCCTTCGGCGTTCGGCCAAAAGCGACGCAGTGAAAATAAGGAGCTTGTCTTTCTCTCGGGGGGTCAGGTCCATCGCGTCAGTCTCTTCAGCCTTCTGTGTAGAACGGTCAGGGTGTGGCGTTACGGAATTCTATTCTTCCCGAAGCAAAATTGGGGGCTCTCAAAAATCCCGCAGCGCGTCTTCCCTAGGTCGTCAGAAGCACGCCCCCCTTCGGTGCGTTTTGTTCAAAAACGCACACCTGTGCACACCCATCACGCAAGTGCGACCAGGTCCTATCTACGTCGCCCAGATCCTCAGAGGCTGCGCGGGTATGCCTACCGCCCAAGGCCGCAGCCACGCCCAGGCACGCATCAATAACTCGCGCGCACGGTCGGTTTCTCTGGCAAGAACACGCACAACCACGAGCCCTGAAGGCAGTTGGGTGCAGCCCGATCGAACGTCTGAGGAGAAGACCATCTGCTGTCCCCAGGCCTCTCGGTCGGACTCTGGAAGGTCATCGGGTCCATAGGCCCAGAGGGTTCCCACGACCGGATAGCCCGCCGTACCCTGCACGGAAAAAAGCTTTGCGACCGTCTCGTCTGTGTATCGGGCGGACTCCTGCCAGTCACACTGCCCAGCAATCTCGATGGACTGCATGACTGAGACATTTGCCGCATCCCAGTCGTGGTCGTAAGAGTCCAGGGCCTGACGCTGACCAAACTGCATGACCTCCCAGCCCATAAAACGCGCTGAGGGCGCCAGTAAGACCGTGCTTCTCATCTCGGCCTGGGCCTGATCAAAGAAAATGTTCTCGCTCGGTAGCCACTCTAGAGACGCATGGTCCGACACCTCTAATACCACCTGCTGATGCGCCTTGCGGCCGTTTGCTTTATACCAGCGCGTAGCACCCGGCGTGGTCATGAGGGCATGGGCACCCGCATCCACCCGCACCGCCACCGACAGATGATCGCCCCCAGCAATTCCTGAAGGCGGATGCAAAAGAAAGGCATGGGCCACATCCGGCCCCTCGGGGTAGAGGATCTTCTGCACCGCCATCGGCCCCACGCTCTGACGATCGGACAGCACGGTGGACCCCTCTCGCGGCGAAGAAAAGGCCAGCGAGAGGCGTGCCTCCCAGGGGGTCATTAGTTGGGGAAGATCTTCAGCGCCACGAGAGCAACCCCTGGCACAAAGACAATTAGGACAATGCGCAGAATGTCAGAGGCCACAAAGGGCAAGACGTACTTGAAGATCTCTGTCATGGGTACCGCTCGGGCCATGCTGCTAATAATGAAGACATTCATCCCTACGGGCGGCGTAATGAGTCCGATCTCGACCACCATGAGCGCAATGATGCCAAACCATATTGCTTTAGATTCCGGATCGAGTCCCCACAAATCGAGTCCCATAACAATGGGAAAGAAAATCGGAATAGTGAGAAGAATCATGGAGAGGCTGTCCATCACGCAGCCAAGAATGAGGTAAATAAGAATAATGACAAAGAGCACAGCGAGCGGTTGCAGGTCCATGCCCACCACCCACTTCGCGAGTTCGGTATTCAAGCCAGTGAGGGCGAGGAATACATTCAAGATATCCGCACCCAAGAGAATGAGAAATATCATGCCGGTCGCCGAAGCAGCCCCATAAATACAATCAAGAAAACCTCTGCCCTTCAACCCGCCTGTCTTCCAGGCTACGAAGGCGGTGGCAAGTGTTCCAATCGAGGCCGCCTCGGTGGGGGTGAAGATACCGCTGTAGATGCCGCCGATGACCGCCAAGAAAATCAGTAAGACTGGCCAAGTATCCACGAGCGCTCGGAAACGTTCCCCCCAGGCCATGCGCTCGCCCGCAGGCGCGTCTTGGGGACTCACCCGAGCAATGATGGCGATCACCAGCATGTATCCGATCGCAGCCAGAATGCCCGGTATGAAGGCTGCGAGGAACATACGGCCGACATTCTGTTCGGTCATGATCGCGTAAATAACAATCGGGATTGAGGGCGGAATTAAAATCCCGAGAGTTCCACCTGCGGAGAGTACCGCCGCCGATAGTCGCTCTGAATAGTTGTGCGCTTTTAACTCAGGAAGGGCAACCTGGCCCATCGTGGCAGCAGTGGCTAAAGACGACCCGCAGATGGCACCGAAGCCCGCACAGGCAGTCACTGCCCCCATGGCCATACCACCCCGCAAATGGCCCACGAGGGCGTTCCCCGCCCGAAACAACGATTTAGAGAGCCCCCCATGGGTTGCGAACTGCCCCATGAGAAGAAACAGCGGAACGACAGACAGGTCGTAGATGGAAAAACGCGCGTACGCCGCAGTCTTGAAATAGTTCAGGAGTGGCCCAAGACCAGATACATAGATATAGCCAATGGAACCGGCCATCAGCATGGCGATTCCAATGTGAATACGGAGCGCCAAGGCCACCAGCAGGGCAGCCAACATCACCGCGCCCCATTCGAGTCCGGTCATCGCACACCTCTGCGCAGACGCATCACTGTAATGTAGAGTGCTGCCGCGCTTAACAGCGCAAAGGACGGAACCATGGGCGCATAGCCCCACCAAGTGGGAAGGCCCAAAAGCATGGAAGAATCAAAATTCTTGCGCAGATCGATCATGCCTACCGCAAGCCGCCAGCACATGATTGCACCGGCGAGACTCATCAGGATGCCTGCAATGCTGTCGAGAAAGAGGTTGAGCCCAGGGCGAGCCTTAGCCGTAAAAAAATCAACAATGACATGCCCATTGGCCCAATGGGCGTATGGCAAAGCCATGCTCACCGCGACTGCGCACATCATCTGCACCATCTCGTAGTCGCCGAGAATGGGCTTGGTAAAAATTGCCCGGCCCAGAATACTCGCCAGAGACATAGCGGCCATGCAGAGCAACACGACGCCCGAGGCCACCGCAAAAATCTTACAGAGTCGCGAGAGCAGGACGCCCAAGGCATCGTCTGCCGCAAACTCAGAAACAGAGACTTGCTCACTCATACCGTTACTTTTCTTGGGTGAGTATGCAGCAACAAGAGGGAGTTATCGGCACACATAAAAAAGAAGAGGATGTCTAAACAACACCCTCTTCTGATCAGGCGCGTTTACTTGGTGTACTGCTTAACGAGCTCGCGGGCCGAAGAGACTAACCCCTTCCCGTCAAAGCCACGCTTGTCCATGTCCGCAGTGAACTCCGTGTACAGAGGTTCAATGGCTTTTTTCCACTTCTCAAGCTCCGCACGGGGAATCTTGTTGATGGTGTAGCCCGCGGTCTTTGCAAATGTCTCGCGCCCGGGGACGTCGTTACCCTCTTGGGTCTGCCCAAGGAACGCGGAGAACTCGCGGCCGGAATTCTTATCGATCACTGCCTTAAGATCCGCCGGCAACGAGTCGTACTTGGCCTTGTTCATAGGCACCAAGAACACCGTTGTGTAGAGGGCCTCCATGCTCCGATCGGGCTCAGCGACAAACTTGGTGAGTTCGTGCACCCGCAGTCCCGGAGCCACCTCGTAGGGAATCACAGCTCCATCAATGACCCCTTTGGACAACGCCTCAGGCACCTGGGGAACAGGCATACCAACCGGAGACGCCCCAAGCATGGCGAGCATCTTGTTGGTCAGGCGCGTCGGGGCACGTAATTTCATGCCCTTAAAATCGTTGAGGCTGGTGATCGCCTTGTCTTTAGTAAAGATATTGCCTGGTCCATGCACATGGATCGCCAAGAGCTTCACATCTTTAAATTCGTCCTGGGCATGCTTCTGCACGAAATCCCATGCAGCCCGGCTGGTGGCCGCAGCATTGGTCATCATGAAGGGAAGCTCAAAGATCTCCGACTTTGGGAATCGGCCTGCGGAATAACCCGCTACCGTCCACACCACATCCGCCACACCATCTTTGGCCTGGTCGAACAACTGGGGGGGTGCTCCACCGAGTTGCATGGCAGGGAAGATCTGGCAGTTCATGCGCTTATTGGAGTCGCGCTCAATATTGGCGCACCAGTCTCCAAGCATCTTGGTGTGTTGGATCGACTGGGGCCCAAGGAAATGATGAACCTTCAGGGTAATAGTCTGAGCCTGAGCGCTGGCTCCCGCTAACGCGAACCCAGCGGCAAGTGCGGCGATTTTTAATTTCATACAACGTCTCCTCTTCGTGTAAATATCTCTACCGCTGAGCATAGACGCTAAACAGCGGCGGTTCTAGTTTTACGGGCCAATGTTCTGGTTTTCTCTAATGCTACCCCCCCCAAAAAAAGAATCAATTTCCATCGAACAAACCCAAATAGGCCTCAGCGAGGGCTTTTTGTAAGGCCACAGAACCCGCCAAGGTGGCGAACTCCGCTGCCTGAATACGACGATCAAACAGCGTCTGGCCTTCGAATTTATGGAGAAGACTGGTCATCCACCAGGAGAACCGCTCAGCCTTCCAGATGCGGCGAAGTGCAAGATCGGAATACCCCGTGAGTCCTGCTTCCGAACCCGTCTGATAAAACGAAATCAACGCGCGCGACAAGACTCGAATATCGGCCACCGCCAGATTTAGGCCCTTCGCACCCGTGGGCGGCACAATATGACCGGCATCGCCGGCGAGAAACAGGCGCCCAAAGCGCAGTGGCTCAGCCACAAAACTGCGCAAGGGTGCAATGCTCTTTTCCAGAGAGGGCCCTTGGACTAAGGCCGCGGCGCGATCAGGCCCGAGCCGGTGAGCAAGCGCCGACCAAAACCGATCATCAGACCAATCTTCGACTTTCTCATCGAGCCGGCACTGCAGGTAATACCGGCTGCGTGTCGGAGACCGCATGCTGCAGAGATAAAAGCCATCGGCATGATTGGCATAGATGAGTTCGTGCGAAACGGGCGGCACATCGGCCAGCAGACCCAGCCAGCCAAACGGATAGGCCCGCTCAATCTCACGCAGGCTACCTGTTGCCTTTGCTGTCGCCCGACAGACGCCATGGTAGCCATCACAGCCAATCACAAAATCAGCCTCGAGCCGATGCGTCTCCCCGGCGAGCCGATAGCTGACACTCGGATGGGTACTCTGGATATCATGCACCGCGACATCTTGTGCTTCGTAGACTGTTTTCAGACCCAAGGCCTCACGGGCGCGCATCAGGTCTCGCGTGACTTCGGTCTGCCCGTACACCATGACCGATCGCCCCGCTAATGCCTGAAGGTCTATACGTAATGGGGCGAAATCCTCATAAATAAGGGTGAAGCCCTCGTGTGGCAGTCCCTCGGCTTGCATTCTCGCGCCGAGCCCCACCTCCGTCAGAAACGAGACGGTGGCATCTTCGAGCACCCCCGCGCGGATACGCGCAGAGACGTGGTCCGCCGACTGACGCTCCACGATCACTGCGGCAATACCCGCCTGGGCCAGAACATGGGCCAATAGAAGCCCCGATGGCCCGGCCCCCACGATTGCGACTTGGGTGGTAGTGGTCTGCATTGCCCTTATTTCTGGATGGATGCCCGGCAGCTCCCCATGCCGATGCGCACCGCAGCCGCATTTTGGCAGAAACCGGTAATTTCAATGGCATCGCCGTCTTCAATAAAACGTCGTGACTCACCAGACGGCAGCGTAAGCGGCTCTTTCCCGCCTTTGGTCAGTTCCAGCAACGACCCCGCTTCGGAAGGGTCTGGGCCACTCATGGTGCCAGACCCCAACAGATCACCTGCTTGCAATAGGCAGCCATTGCTCGCATGGTGGGTAATCAGTTGGGCTGCTGTCCAATACGAATAGCGCAGATTGGTCGTTGCCAAAACATGCGCAGGCAGATGGCGCGCACGCATCTCTGCGGTCTGAATGGAAATCTCAAGATGCAGATCGAACCCGCCGCTACGACGATTTTCTTCGTCATCCAGGTAGCCCAGAGGCGCGGGGTCTTCCGCGGGACGTTCATAGGCCACCCGAAATGGCGCGAGGGCCTCCTGGGTCACAATCCAGGGGGAAATCGTCGTGGCAAAGTTCTTCGACAGAAAAGGCCCCAGGGGCTGGTACTCCCATGACTGAATATCCCTGGCGGACCAATCATTGAGGAGGCAGAGGCCAAACAACTGATCATGGGCCTGAGCGATGGGGATAGGAGCCCCCAATTGATTTCCTTGGCCAATGAAGAATCCGACTTCAAGCTCAAAATCGAGCCGCTGAGACGGGCCAAAAACGGGATTGCCCTCGGGGGGCTTGATCTGACCGGAGGGGCGCGTAATTTGGGCGCCCGAGACAGCCAGGGTGGAACTGCGGCCGTGATAGCCGATCGGTACCCACTTGTAATTGGGCAAGAGCGGATTGTCGGGCCGAAAAAGTCGGCCCACCGCCGTCGCATGATGAATCGAGGCATAGAAATCGGTGTAATCGCCCACACGGCAGGGCATCACCATCTCTACCTGTGACTGCGGAACCAGGCAGCCTGCAAGCCTAGTGGCCAGGGCCTTTGCCTTAACCTCGGCCGACAACAGCGCGGTCAATCGATCTCTGACCCGCCGCCGCGCGTGGCCGCCCATAGCCATAAAGGCGTTCAAGTCACCGGCTGCCAAGGGGGCAAAGAATGCGGCGTCCTCTGCGGGAATACTCCCCGATCTCTCGAGCGCCTGGCAATCGAGAATCTGATCACCAATCGCGACACCGACGCGCGGGTCTGCATTATCGCCATGGGCCAACACAAACCGCCCAAAGGGAAGGTTCTCGAGGGGAAAGTCTGTATCGGCCGCATTCGCCGAATCGACCCAACTGCCCTGTGTCCTCATGTCGGCACTCTGCTCCCATCGTGCATCCAACGGGCATGGGCGGGCGCCTTCTTTGTTACCGCCCACTCATTGAGCATGTCCCACTTCACCGCATCAAGGTTACGCATCATCTCTGGGGTGCCTGTATCCACCGCCAACTCTAGTCGATGCCCGTTGGGATCGAAAAAATAGATGGACTGAAATATCGTGTGATCGGTGGGTCCAATCACTTCGATACCGTCGGCCTCAAGGCGTGCCTTCGTCTCAAGAAGTGTATCGATGGAGTCCACCTTCATGGCCAGATGCTGCACCCAGGCTGGCGTATTAGTGTCACGCCCCATGGCGGGACTATTCGGGAGTTCGAAGAAAGCCAGAATATTGTCTTGGCCCATATCAAGAAAGACATGCATATAAGGGTCGGGCGCTTTTGTGGACGGCACCTGATCTTCGGCAATCGCCAACACAAACTTCATGTTCAGGTACTTCTCGTACCACTCCACAGTCTGCTTGGCATCAATACACCGATAGGCCACATGATGCAGGCGTTGAATCTTCACGGTGGTCTCCTTATTTGTCTTCCAAGGCTGCCGCCTGTAGCGCCTGTCTCAGCACCGGCAGGCTGCCGATATGGTTGGCAAGAATCAATACCAGGCGCGCATTAAAAGCGTGGCTTTCCGCCTCAGACAGATTCGCGTGGGCGGCGATGAGAGCCTCATAAAAATCGTCACCCGCACTGTAGCCATAGAAATACGTCTTCTGCGCATCAGAGAAGTGGCTCTCCGTGATGAGACTTGCGGGTTCGGTGCTGCCCCCGCCCTCCATCGTTATCCGCGCATCTCGATTCGTTGTCATGGTGGGCTAGTGAGAGAGATGTCCGAGTGCACGACGATAAGCCGCCTCAACCTCGGGTACGGAAGGCTGGCGCCAGCGGGCGCAGATATGCTGATCGGGACGAATGAGATAGGCAGCGCCTGGTGTGAGGTCATATCGTTCGGTAATACGCCCCTTGAGGTCGAAAACATGGTCAATAAAGGGGGAGGCGAGATGGCCTGCGGGGGCAGTTGCCTGCCGAGCGGCTACATCGTGCGCGTGCACAACCAAGATGCGCAGGTCGATGATTCCCGCCGTGTTTATCGACTGCACCCAGTGTGCCAGGCCGCCTAAACCCTGTTGGGCCTGCGCGTCCTGAGGCATGGCAACCATCACCACAAAACCACCCCCCAGATACCCGAGTAGCCAGTCAGGCGATGCGGCATCGACTGCGGTGCTCTCCCCAGGAGCGTGCGATGCCGCAGTTGGCGGGATTCGCCGCACCGGGGCATCATCAGCGGGTGCCCCAGGAATCATGCGACTGGCAAACACCGCGCCCGGCAGATCAGGGGTGTTCAACACAGAAGTGGCATGGAACGTGGGCACGGAGAGCCGTCCAGAATTCACCAGGCCGCGGGCAAACCCAAGGTTTTGCGCAAGCTGCAGAACCGAATCTCGGAACAGTCGACTCACCGCAGACTTTGGCGTAATAAAGTCGGTTGATCGCGTGGAGTTGAGAATATTCTCGTCGGCCGCCTCGGTGCGTTCTCCATCATAGGTGTCCAAAAGCGTTTGTGGCGCCTTACCCGCAAGAACCGCAGCAAGCTTCCAGCCAAGGTTGTCTGCATCTTGAATGCCCGAGTTCGCGCCACGTGCACCAAACGGCGAGACCTGATGGGCCGCATCGCCCATGAAGATCACCGGGCCATGACGGAAGCGCGTCATACGTCGGCACTGAAAGGTGTAGACACTGACCCATTCGAGATCGAACGCATGATCGGGGCCGAGCATCGCCTGAATCCGCGGGATGACCTTTTCGGGCTTTTTCTCTTCCTCGGGATCGACATTCCAGCCCAACTGAAAATCAATACGCCAGACATTGTCGGCCTCGCGATGCAACAGCACCGACTGATTGGGGTGAAACGGTGGGTCGAACCAGAACCAACGTTCTGCGGGGAAATCGGCCTTCATTACGACGTCGGCAATGAGAAAGCGGTCCTGAAAGACACGGCCCTCAATATCGAGCCCCAGCATGCGACGAATGGGAGATCGCGCGCCATCCGCGACCAACAGCCAGTCGCAAGAAACGCGGTAGCTGCCATCGGGCGTTTGTACTTCAACCTCAGAAGAAGCCTCTTCTCGCCTGACCGCGACCACCTTGTTCTGCCAACGAATCTCCAGAGACGAGAGCTGCTGCGCACGCCGAAGCAGGTATTCCTCGAGGTAGTACTGCTGCAGATTAACCATACCCGGGAACTGATGGTCGGGCTGGGGAAGAAGATCGAACCGATAGACCTCGTGCTCGGCCAAAAACGTGCGGCCCACATTCCATGACACCCCCTTGTCGCAGATGGGGCGCGCGGCACCGAGCCGGTCGAGAATCTCAAGGGTGCGCTTGGCGTAGCAGAGCCCCCGCGAGCCCACAGATACCGTGTTGTCATCATCAAGCAGCAACACCGGTATGTCGCGCTGGGCCAAGTCTATGGCGCAGGCGAGTCCGACTGGGCCAGCCCCCACGATGACCACCGGCCGCTCAATGGTCTGGCCGACCTCTGCTGGCCTAGCGTTTGAGAACTGAGGGTAGGTATAGGTGGACAGCATGACGCAACCGAGAGGCGAGGCGCCTATTCTTCTTGCAGGGCGTGCCACATCTCCTGGTCGCGTTCTGCCGTCCAGATGCGGGGATGATGGATACCCTTTGCCTCATCGACGGCCCGCGTCACATCGAAGGGAAGGCAGTGTTCGTAGATAAAGACCTGGGCGAACTTCGGGTCCATGGACTGACGAATATGCTTCATAGCGCCTTTGAGATCGAGCCCCTTGGTAACCGCCTCTTGCGCCCCCTTATAAAGGGTGGTGACAAAGTCTTCGGTATAGGCAAGACCCTTGGCGACCTCTTGCGGGTTCATGAGGGCCGGGCCGCGCCCCGGTACCAGCTTCTCTGCGGGCAGCGCACGGAGGTTGCGCAGCGTCTGCGGCCACTCGGCCAAATGCGCATCTCCGGTGTAACAGGCGGCATCGGCCTCTACCAGATCGCCCGAGAACAAGACCTTATCTTTTGGCAGCCAGGCAATCGTGTCTCCCTTGGTATGGCCGGCGCCGACTTGCATGATCTGCACCTCTAGCCCGCCCATAAAAAGCGTCATGCGACCCTTAAATGTCAGCGTGGGCCAGGTGAGGCCCGGCACCGACTCGACGGCCTGAAACAACCGAGGAAATCGTGCAATCTCGGAATCCATATCCTGCTGGCCACGCTCCACGATAAGGTCGTAGGTGTCTTGGCTCGCGATAATCTGCTGCAGCCCATGCTGCTTAAACCCCGAGGCCCCCAACACCCGGACAGCATGATAGTGAGTGAGCAAAACGTACTTGATGGGCTTATCGGTAATCTTGCGAATCTCCGCAACGACCTTCTGTGCCATGACGGGGGTTGCCGTCGCGTCGATAATCATGACGCTGTCGTCCCCCACAATCACGCCGGTGTTCGGGTCGCCCTCGGCGGTGTAGGCCCAGGCATGATCAGACAACTGCACAAAGCTGGTCTTCTTTTCTTCAAGATCCGCCTGTGAGGCAAACTTTTTTTCGTTCATGGTGCTTCAGACTCCCTGTGCAACTTGTAGATTTACGCTTTTCAGAGCGCCCAATTTACAGGTCCTGACCAGCACTGTCTATGTGGGCTAGAAAAGGCTCTGCCGCACCTAGGGCCTGTGCATTCAGTAGCGCAAGCTTTACCAAAAACAAGGGCGCCTTGTCAGGCCCGACCTGGTCAATGGCCTGAGCCAAGGCGTCATAAATAATTTCGAGGTCTGCCTGG
>CAZKWK010000053.1:0-12052 GCA_964556335.1 uncultured Bordetella sp.
GGTGGACTTCATCTCGGGGCCGAGAATGGTGTCTACCCCCGGAAACTTCACAAAGGGGAAGACCGCCTCTTTTACCGAGAAGTATGGGGGAATCACTTCCCCCCGCACCCCCTGGTCGTCAAGGCTCTTACCTAGCATGGCACGGGCGGCGATCTTGGCGAGTGGCAGGCCCGTAGCCTTGGAGACAAACGGCACCGTTCGCGAGGCACGAGGATTGACTTCGAGCACATAGACGGTGTCGCCCTGAATCGCGAACTGCACATTCATGAGACCCACCACATGTAAGGCACGGCTCATGACTTCGGTCTGGCGCTTGAGTCGGTCGACGATCTCTGCAGGCAGCGAATAGGGGGGCAGGCTGCAGGCGGAATCGCCTGAGTGCACACCCGCCTGCTCGATGTGTTCCATCACCCCACCGATAAAGACCCGCTTGCCATCCGACAGACAGTCCACATCGACCTCGATAGCATCGTTTAAGAAGCGGTCTAGCAGCACCGGCGAATCGTTGGAGACCTTCACCGCTTCTTTCATGTAGCGCTCGAGGTCTTTCTGCTCGTGGACAATCTCCATGGCCCGCCCCCCGAGTACGTAGCTCGGGCGCACCACCAAGGGATAACCGATTTCTTGGGCGAGCCGCATGGCCTCTTCTTCATTGCGCGCCGTGCGGTTCGGGGGCTGTAAGAGTTCGAGCTTGGTGAGCAGCTTCTGAAATCGCTCACGGTCTTCGGCAATATCAATCGACTCCGGTGAGGTGCCCACAATTGGCACGCCGGCAGCCTCGAGCGCCTTGGCAAGCTTGAGCGGGGTCTGACCACCGTACTGCACGATGACCCCCACGGGCTTTTCTTTGTCAACGATCTCAAGTACGTCTTCCAGCGTGAGCGGCTCAAAATACAGTCGGTCGCTGGTGTCGTAGTCGGTAGAGACCGTCTCGGGATTGCAGTTGACCATGATGGTCTCAAAGCCGTCCTCGCGCAGCGCCATAGCCGCATGCACACAGCAGTAATCAAACTCGATGCCCTGGCCAATGCGGTTTGGCCCGCCCCCGAGCACGATCACCTTTTTGCGATCAGTGGGCCGAGCCTCACATTCTTTTTCGTAGGTGGAATAGAAGTACGAGGTACCGGTATCAAACTCCGCCGCACAGGTGTCCACACGCTTATAGACCGGCCGTACACCGAGCGCATGGCGCTGTTTGCGTACCTCTGCCTCGGAGGTATCAAGCAGATAAGCCAGCCGTCGGTCAGAGAAGCCCTTGCGCTTGAGTTCAAAGAAGAGTTCGGCATCAATCTCTGCGAGGGTCTTTTTCTCAAGGGCCATCTCGATGTGCACGATCTCCTCGATCTGTACCAGAAACCAGCGATCGATATGGGTCAGCGCGAAGACTTCGTCAACGGTAAATCCCTGGGCAAAGGCGTCGCCCACAAACCAGATCCGCTCCGGGCCGGGCTCGCCCAGTTCTTCTTCGATACGTTCGCGGTCCACCGTCTTTTGATTAAGACCGTCCACGCCGACCTCGAGACCACGCAACGCCTTCTGAAAAGACTCCTGAAAGGTGCGGCCCATGGCCATGACTTCGCCTACCGACTTCATCTGGGTGGTGAGGTGGGCATCGGCGAGCGGAAACTTCTCAAAGGCAAAACGCGGCACCTTGGTGACCACGTAGTCGATAGAGGGCTCAAACGATGCGGGTGTGGCCCCGCCGGTAATCTCGTTACGCAGCTCATCAAGGGTGTAGCCCACGGCGAGTTTGGCCGCTACCTTGGCAATCGGAAAGCCCGTGGCCTTAGACGCCAGCGCCGAAGACCGCGAGACCCGGGGGTTCATCTCGATCACGATCATCCGGCCATTGCTGGGATTGATGGCGAACTGCACGTTGGACCCGCCGGTATCGACGCCAATCTCTCGCAGAATGGCGATCGAGGCGTTGCGCATGATCTGGTATTCCTTGTCGGTCAGCGTCTGCGCAGGCGCCACCGTAATCGAGTCTCCGGTGTGGATCCCCATGGGGTCGAGGTTCTCAATGGAGCAGACGATGATGCAATTGTCGGCCTTATCGCGCACCACCTCCATCTCAAACTCTTTCCAGCCAATCAGCGACTCTTCAATAAGCAGTTCGCGGGTGGGCGAGGCCTCGAGGCCCCGCTTGCAGATGGTCTCGAATTCTTCGGCGTTATAGGCAATACCACCGCCCGTACCGCCCAGGGTAAAGCTCGGGCGGATCACCATCGGAAAGCCGGCGCTTCCGGTCAATGCCGCGATCTCCCTCTGAACCTGCCAGGCCTCTTCCATCGAATGGGCCACCCCCGACTGGGCAGACTCGAGCCCAATTTTGGTCATGGCCTGCTTGAACTTCTGACGGTCTTCGGCCTTCTCAATGGCCTCTTCCCTCGCACCGATGAGTTCGACGTTGAACTTCGCAAGGACGCCCTCTCGCGCGAGATCGAGCGCGCAGTTCAACGCAGTCTGTCCGCCCATGGTGGGCAACAAGGCATCGGGTCGTTCTTTCTCAATAATGCGGGCGACCATCTGCCAGGTGATGGGCTCAATGTATGTAACGTCGGCCGTCTCGGGATCGGTCATGATGGTGGCCGGGTTGCTGTTGACCAGCACCACCTTAAAGCCCTCTTGCTTGAGCGCCTTACAGGCCTGGGCCCCAGAGTAATCAAATTCGCAGGCCTGACCAATGACGATCGGGCCCGCCCCGATGATGAGGATGGTCTTGATATCGGTGCGCTTAGGCATGGGCCACCCCCTTTGCCGCCTGGGCCATGACGCCAAAGAACGGGTCGAACAAGGGGATGATGTCGTGTGGCCCCGGGCTGGCCTCCGGGTGCCCCTGAAAGCAATAGGCAGGCGCCTGGGTGTGGGCGAGACCCTGAATCGAGCCATCGAACAATGACACGTGAGTGACCTTGAGATGCCCAGGCAGGCTCTGCGGATCGACCGCAAAGCCATGGTTCTGCGAGGTAATAAAGACGCGGCCTGAGGCGAGGTCTTGTACCGGATGGTTGGCACCGTGATGACCAAACTTCATCTTCAAGGTCTTCGCGCCAGCGGCCAGCGCCATGATTTGGTGGCCAAGGCAGATGCCAAACAAGGGCAGCCTGTCGGCCATCGCCTGCTTTGCCACCGCAATCGCATAGTCGCAGGGCTGTGGGTCGCCCGGCCCATTAGAGAGAAAAATGCCCTGGGGCTTGAGTGCCAGGGCCTCGGCATAAGGGGTCTTGGCCGGCACCACGGTGATCTTGGCCCCGCGATCGGCCAGAAGCCGCAGAATGTTGTGCTTGATGCCAAAGTCGTAAGCCACGACATGCGGCGTGTCCTTCGCGTGCTTTGAGGCTGCGGGCGCGGCCGCTCCTGCAAGACGCCAGGTACCTTCGGTCCACGCGTAGGCTTTCTTCGTAGATACCTGCTGAGCGAGGTCTGCCCCGACAAGCCCGCCAAAACTGCGAGCCAGCGCCACCGCTTGTTGTGCGATCGCCGATCGGTCATCAGTTGCACCAGGGGCCGCACCGCTCGTAAGAATCGCGCCCGACTGTGCCCCCGTCTCGCGAAGCCGCCGGGTCAGCGCACGGGTATCCACCCCCGCAATGGCAACGACTCCCGCTTTTGCCAGCGCCTCGGGCAGGCTGCGCTGACTGCGGAAGTTGGATACGACCTGGGGAAGATCCCGAATAATCAGGCCTGCGGCCTGTACCCCAGACGACTCGTTGTCCTCCTCGTTCCAGCCCGTGTTGCCGATATGGGGATAGGTGAGCGTGACGAGCTGCTGGCAGTAGCTCGGATCGGTGAGGATTTCTTGGTATCCGGTGAGGGCGGTGTTGAAGACCACCTCTCCGATAGTCTGCCCTGGGGCGCCTATCGACACGCCGTCAAAGACGGTGCCATCGGCGAGCGCGAGTACCGCAAAAGGGAAAACGGGAGAGGCAGACGAGGAAAAACCGGCCGAGTCGGTCTGGGCCGCGGCCAACAGCTGGCGAACCTGCAAATTGAACTCCTTGTAATTTGATCGATTATAAAGGAGCAGGCCCCCGTGCTAGGAGGCCTTGATACAGCCTCAGAGTCCGCAAGGCCGACGGACCGCGGACGAGACACTGGCGTTAGGCCGCCGCCACGAAAATCGAAATACTCAAAAAGAGACCCAAGAGCCAGACCAACGAGCGCACCAGGGCCCAGTTGGCCACGTAGGCCACGATATAGCCAATGCGGGCAAGCACGAAGGCCACTGCAAACTGATCCACCGAGTCTTGTGGCCCCGCCACGGTATGGGCTGCGAGAACTGCAAGCCCGAAGAGGATTAATGCCTCCCAGCTATTCTGCTGCGCCGCCACCGCCCGCGCCCGAAAGCCCTCTTGTCGGGCCAACCACGCACGGGGCTGGGCATTGTCATAGCCCTCCCCGCCTGCCTTGGAGATCCCCGCACAGACAATAGGCAGAAACATCGTAATCAAGAGGCACCAGAGGGCAATGGTCATTTACGGGGATCCTTTCTCTCTTCGGTCACGAAACGCCTGGGCAATCGTACCCAGATCGACATACTCCAGCTCGCCGCCCACCGGCACCCCACGCGCGAGTCGGGTGATTCGTAGCGGCGGATCCCGCGAGAGGGCCTGCAAGAGCCCCGAGATCGCATGGGCCGTGGCCTCTCCTTCCGGCGTGAAATTGGTCGCGAGAATCACCTCGGCCAGGGCAGGCTCCTGCGCCCGCGTCAGCAGCCGTTCCAGCGGAAGCTGCGCAGGCCCAAGACCATCCAGCGGTGAGAGCCTGCCCATCAGCACAAAATAGAGCCCCCGGTAGGTGCGCGTCTGCTCCACCACCAGAAGGTCTGCTGGACTCTCCACCACACAGAGTTGGCTCGCGTCGCGCTCTTCGTCCATACAAGTAGGACAGACGGGCTGCTCGGAGAAAGTATTGCAACGACGGCAGGGCTGCAGCTGCGACAACGCGTGTAACAGGGCTTGGCCTAGCTGCTGCGCGCCTTCCCGATCGTGTTGCAGGAGATGGAAGGCCATACGCTGAGCCGTCTTCGGACCCACCCCAGGGAGGCGGGCGAAAGACTCGGTGAGCGCGGCGAGGCTCGGCGGGGACCCAGCCGCCGCGCCCGATGGGCTCGAAGCCACAGGCGTGAACCGCCTTAGAGCCGAAACCCGGGAGGCAGAGGCAGGCCGGCCGTGGCCGCCGACATACGCTCGTTGGAGATCTGCTCCACCTTTGCTACCGCATCGTTGATGGCCGCCACCAACAGGTCTTGCAGGGTCTCGCGGTCGTCCGGATCATTGGTCATGAGGCTCGGATCGATCGTGAGCGATTTCACCTGGTGCTTGCCGGTCATGACCAGCTTCACTAGGCCAGAGCCTGCCTGCCCCTCAGCCTGAAGGTCTCCGAGAGACTCTTGGGCCTGCTTAATCTTTTCCTGCATCTGCTGGGCCTGGCGCATGAGCCCGGCAATCTGGCCTTTCATCATGATGACTCTCCTAGAGGGGGCGGGGATGTAGACGGGTCCTCAGTCTGCTGGGCAGGCCGCTTGGCTGCCAAAGCATCCGTGGGCAGCGGGCCGACCGACCGGATCGACCCCGGGACGATCTTCGCATCAAATGCACGAATGAGATCTTGGACGACCGGGGACTGGGTTATGGAGGCCTCCGCCTGGGCAAGCGCTTCCGCCTTCATACGGGCATCTTGGGCCGCCGCGGTAGGCCCCTGCGGCGCGCCAATCCGCACCGAGACCCTCACCTTCTGCCCAAAATAGGCAGCCAAGCTTGCCTCCACTCGCTCAATCAGGCTGGTTTCGGCAAGCGCCTCTAACGGCACGCAAAACCGCAGCCGATCGCCTGCCTCCCCCTCTCGGCCTTCAAACGTCGACTGCTGGGCGAACTGGCGAGATAGGCCCGCAAGCCCGAGTTCGCGCGCAATCTCAGGCCAGCGCTCGGGTGAGAGCCGGGAGAGGTCCGCCTTCGGGGCCACCACCGGCACAGGCTTGGTAGCTGGAGTTGCCATCAGCGGGGCGGCCTTTACCGAAGGGCGTGCGGCCGGACGCGCAGAGGTACCGCTGCCCCCCGCGGCCAGTGACTCGGGACGAAAAGCCAGAAGCCGCAGGAATGTCATCTGCAACCCCGTGGCTTCGTCTGGCGCCAGACTCAGATCGCGCCGGCCCAACACCAAAATTTGATAGCCGAGTTGCGCCCGCTCCGGGCCAAGGGCCAGGGCCAAGGACTCCACCCCGGCATCGGCCACCGCATCAGAGAGCCCTAAGGCCGAGACCAGGGCAGCCTCGTGGTAGAGCCGCGCGAGGGACTCGAGCACCGACTCGGCCAGGGCGCCGGCCTCCAACAAGGCCTCTGCCGCCTGCAACGCCTCGGCGGCCTGCCCCCGAGCAAGCAACTCGGCGGTTGCCAACAACGCCTCGCGCTGCACAAGACCAAGCATCTGGCTTACCGCCTCAAAGCTAATCGCGCCGCCCCCATAGGCAATGGCCTGATCCGTCAAGGACAGCGCATCGCGTACCGACCCCTTCGCCGCGCGGGCCAGGGCCTGCACGGCGGGCCCTTCTGCCACCACTGCCTCCTGGGCCAGAACAAAATGCAGATGCCCTTCAAGAACCTCAAGCCGCAGGTTTTTGAGACTGAACTGCAGACATCGTGACAAGACCGTCACGGGAATCTTCTGCGGGTCTGTGGTGGCAAGAATGAACTTCACCTGCGCGGGGGGCTCTTCGAGCGTCTTGAGCATGGCATTAAATGCATGGTTCGAGAGCATATGGACCTCATCGATCACATAGACCTTAAACCGTCCTGCCGTCGGCGCAAACCGGGACTGCTCAAGCAGCTGCTGGATCTCTGCCACGCCCCGATTCGATGCGGCATCCATCTCGATGTAGTCAACAAAACGGCCTGCATCAATTTCCCTGCAACTGCCGCACTGGCCGCAGGGCTCTGCCACCAGCCCCGTCTCACAATTCAACGCCTTGGCAAAAATTCGCGCCAGAGTCGTCTTGCCCACCCCACGTGACCCGGTGAGAAGGTAGGCATGGTGCAGCCGGTTCTGCCCCAAGGCATGCTGCAGTGCCTTCACCACATGGTCCTGGCCCACCACCGTCGAAAATGTCCGTGGCCGCCACTTCCGCGCAAGCGCGACAGGTGCAGGCAACCCCGCAGAGGGCAGGTCTTCAAAAAGGCCGGTCATCAAATGTCGAGCAAGCCGGAGAAGGGACAGGGCATCGGTGCACCAAGGAAGAAAGCGTGCGGGTTAAGAGAGGCGAGCCGGACCCCCGGCACTTGCAAGGACCCGCTGTGGCTGCTTCGTTCCCGACCTGACCAGGTTCACAGGCTCGCAATGCGGGGCGGCCCGCCAGACAGCAGTGTATCAAGGCACGGGCCGAATTCGATTTGCGCAGGCCCAGGGCTTATGCGTTACACTCATGCCTCAAGTAAGTCGTGGTGTGAACTTATCGGCGTTTTCTGCTCCCGCAAGGTTCTGCGCTCTGATCGACTGCCCGAGACGATCCCCTAGTCTGGCCCTTGGCGTTCACCGTCACCTTCATTGACTCCTGTCCGAGGGCGTCCCCCGAGTGGATCCCCGTTATCAATTTTTTCCCAAGCCCTAATCCATCATGAGTGATTCCGTGAAAGTAGTAACCGACGCGAGCTTCGATGCCGACGTCCTGAAATCTGACCTGCCCGTCTTAGTAGACTTCTGGGCCGAGTGGTGTGGGCCCTGCAAAATGATTGGCCCCATCGTTGAAGAGATTGCCCGCGAGTACAACGGCAAGCTGACGGTCGCCAAACTCAACGTGGACGAAAACGCCGCCGTGCCCGCAAAGCACGGTATTCGAGGAATTCCGACGCTCATTCTCTTTAAGAACGGCGCGGTGGTTTCCCAGAAGGTTGGGGCAGCGGCAAAGTCCCAGCTGACGGCCTGGATCGACACACAAATTTAATTACGCAAGACCCAGACCACTCTATGTATCTGTCAGAACTTAAGGCCATGCCAGTGACCCAGCTCGTTGAGCTGGCGAGCACACTGGAAATCGACAATGCGAGCCGCCTGCGAAAGCAGGAGCTCATGTTTGCCATTCTCAAAAAGAAGGCAAAAACGGGGGAGCAAATTTTCGGGGACGGCGTCCTCGAAGTTCTGCCCGATGGCTTCGGATTTCTGCGGGCACCGGAGTCGTCCTATCTTGCAAGCACCGACGATATCTACCTCTCACCGTCGCAGATCCGCCGATTCAATCTCCACACGGGCGACTCGATTGAAGGCGAGGTGCGGACCCCCAAAGACGGAGAGCGGTATTTCGCTCTGGTAAAGGTCGACCGCATTAATGGGCAGCCGCCCGAGGCCTCGAAGAACAAGATTCTTTTTGAAAACCTCACGCCACTCTTTCCCAATAAGCCGCTCAAACTTGAGCGGGACATGAAAGGGGAGGAGAACATCACCGGCCGAATCATCGACATGATTGCGCCTATTGGTAAGGGGCAGCGCGGGCTTTTGGTGGCCTCACCAAAGAGCGGCAAGACAGTAATGATGCAGCACATCGCGCATGCGATTACCACAAATCACCCCGAGGTCGTGCTCATTGTGTTGCTGATTGATGAGCGCCCCGAGGAAGTGACCGAGATGCAGCGCTCTGTGCGCGGCGAGGTGGTGGCTTCTACCTTCGATGAGCCAGCCACCCGCCATGTGCAGGTCGCAGAAATGGTCATCGAAAAGGCTAAGCGGTTAGTCGAGCACAAGAAAGATGTTGTCATTCTTCTCGACTCCATCACGCGCCTCGCACGCGCCTACAACACGGTGGTTCCCACCTCGGGCAAGGTACTCACCGGCGGCGTCGATGCCAACGCGCTACATCGGCCAAAGCGATTTTTTGGCGCCGCGCGAAACATCGAGGAGGGGGGATCGCTCACCATTATCGCGACGGCCCTTATTGAAACTGGTTCGCGTATGGACGAGGTGATCTACGAAGAGTTTAAGGGTACCGGCAATATGGAAGTACACCTCGAGCGCCGGCTGGCGGAAAAACGGGTCTACCCTGCCATCAACATTAATCGGTCCGGCACCCGCAAAGAAGAGCTCCTCATCCCAGCCGATCTTCTTCAGAAAATCTGGATTCTGCGCAAACTCCTGCACGATATGGATGAGATCCAATCGATGGAATTCCTGCTCGACAAGGTTCGGCAGACAAAGAACAATGCCGAGTTCTTCGACATGATGAAGCGCGGGGGCTAGTGGTTGTTGGTGATTCGGCAGGGATTTTGGTTATAATCAAGGGCTTATTGAAAACAGACACGTGGTCTTGTGAGCAACTCTAGAAAAGAAAAATTCTTAGAGGCCAAGGCTGGCGATCTTCACGACCCAAAGCAAGTGGAAATGGGATGAAAGAAGGTATTCACCCCAACTACCGGGAAGTCGTTTTTGTCGACCTGTCGAACGACTTCAGTTTTGTCACGCGCTCTACGGTGAGTACCCGCGAGACCATCAAGTGGAAAGACGGCAAAGACTATCCGCTCTACAAGCTTGATACCAGCTCGGAATCGCACCCCTTTTATACCGGCACCCAGAAGATGATGGACACGGCCGGTCGCGTTGAGAAGTTTCGCCAGAAGTTTGGTGCCAAACGCGGTGCAGGGGCCAAAGCGGCCAGCTAATTTTTGTCCTGGGGCCTGCTGGCGGTGTCGCAGTCACCCCTCATTCGAGACCTTATCCTCTCCTGGCGGCCCCCAAGGCCGCTGCCTGGGCTTGCGGCCAGCGCCGCGCAGCAAGTTCCACGGGGTCTCTTCCTACTACTCGGTGCGCTCTACCTCTGGTCGGGCCTCTTTAGCCATAGCCCCTGGCAGGGAGCCGATCTCGCAGGCATCGCGCAGGCCCGTGGTGTCCTTCAGAGTCTGTTGCCCTCAGAGGCGGCCGTCGCCCGACTGAGCGAGCCGGTTTCTGCCCTACTCTTCTCCCATCTTCAAGGCGGAAGCCTTCTTGCCGATGGCCCCCTCACGGCATGGACAATGGCCCTTGCGATGGGCCTCTGGTCGCTGCTGACAGGCGAGCTCGCCTCGCCATCGGCGATACATAGCCCAGCGGCTATCGCGGGCCTTCAGGTTGCTGGACGACTCACATTGCTTGCTTGGGTGGTGGCCGGACTTTTTTTCCTCTGGAAGGCCACCCATCGGCTCACCCGCAGACGCGAGGCACGTCCTGACGACCCTTTAGGCATCGGCCCAAGCGCGGGAGCGCTTGCGGTTACGATGGCCGACTGCGCCGTGCTGCTGGCCTTGGCCTGTATCGGGGCCCTCTCACGCTGGCATGAGGCCGGGCCCCATGCGGTGCATTTCGCGCTGACTGCGGGAATACTCTGGGCCATGTCGATCGCCCCGGAAGAGCCCCGGCGAGCGGGGCTCTGGATCGGCGCCCTGCTGGCGCTGGGGATCCTGAATGAAGGGCTGAAGTTTCTATTGGCAGCGGGCCTAGGCCTCGGGCTGGTCTGTCTGCTGGTTGGCCCATGGCGACTGGTCTACAGAACACTCCTAGGGTCCAGCCTCATGACCCTATTGGGCCTATTCGGGGCCTGGCTCTTGCTCGTGATACTGGCCGATCAACATCAGGCCCTAGGTACCTGGTGGGAACTCCAGACCCGGTTTGTCTTTCGCCCCCTGCTGCACGGTCCCGAGACCTGGGCATGGTCGTGGTGGCCGCTTTGGCCGGTGCTCGCCGCGCTCGCGGTGCAGGCCTGGCGTCATGGGCTCTGGCGACTGGCGCATCTTCAGATGATTGCCCTTCTTCTCCTGCCCTGGCTTCTGGTTTACATGCTGGGTTTCGGGGAAGCCAATCCGGCGCGCCTAGTGCCTGTGGCCCTGCTGGCCTGCCTCACGGCCTACGGTCTACTCTCACTACCCCGGTCGGTCTCGAGCCTGGTGGACTGGTTTGCGGTAGTGGCCTTCACCACCCTCGGTCTCCTCATCTGGCTCTATTGGTCGGCGATACAGTTTGGCTTTCCTGAAAAGCTCGCGGCACGTCTAGACTTTCTCGCGCCTGGCGTGACGGGGAATGCCGGGCTGTTCCAGTTGCTTGCCGGCCTCTGTGTGAGCGGGGTCTGGCTTGCCCTGGTTGCCTGGCGTATTGGGCGCGGCGAGTCTCGGCTCTGGCGACCGGTGGTGCTGTCTGCCGGCGGACTCACCCTTACCTGGGTGCTCATGATGAATCTGCTCCTGCCCGCACTAGAGATCAACCGAGGCTACCAGTCTGCGGTCGGAAAGATCCAGCAGGCCATCGACCGGTCGATACCCACCACGGGTCTCTCCTCTGCCCAGCGGTGCGTGCAGGCACCAGGATCAGATCTCACCAGTCGGGCGGTGATCTTGTCGAGTATTCAGATTCCCCTGGCCCGCCCCTCGTATGGCCAATGTTTTTGGCGGCTTTCTACTTCCAGCTATGTGCCCGAGGGATGGTCAACGATTCTCGTGAGCCCAAGAAATCCCAACCGTCCAGAACGTACCAAGTTTCACCTTCAGGTCCGCACGCTGTCGGAGTAGGTCTGCGGCATGAGGTGTTTGCGGTAGTACCGCAATTCCTCGATCGACTCCAAGATATCGGCCAAGGCGGTATGGGCCCCCTTCTTGGTAAAGCCCTTTAAGAGTTCTGGCCGCCAACGCCGACAGAGTTCTTTAATCGTGCTCACATCAATATTGCGGTAATGAAAAAAAGCCTCCAGCCGCGGCATGTAGCGCAGCAGAAAACGCCGGTCTTGGTGAATCGTATTGCCACACATGGGTGACTTCCCCGCCGGTACGAAGGCCTTTAAAAACTCAAGCATCGTCTGCTCCACCTGAGATTCTGACAAGGGGGAGGCCTTCACGCGATCCACCAGACCAGAGCGGGTGTGGGTGCCCTTGTTCCAGCTGTCCATGGTGGCGAGATGCGCTTCGGTCTGGTGAACCACCAGGACAGGCCCTTCGGCAAGCAGCTCCAGCTGCGGGCTCGTCACCACCACCGCAATTTCCAAGATGCGATTCTGCTCGGGGTCGAGCCCACTCATCTCCATGTCGACCCAGATCAGGTTTTCTTC
>CAZKWK010000054.1:0-11974 GCA_964556335.1 uncultured Bordetella sp.
CCTGCTCGCCTCGGCAACGATCGAGCAGCTAGAGCAGTACTCTGATGCGATTCTTTCCGCGTCAAACCTCGGCGAGGTGTTTCAAATTCGCTAACCGTTCACTTCCTGATCGAGGACTACGGCAAGGCCGGGTTTGTGTGCATTAGTGCCTTGCCGAATCGTTAGCGGCTGCTCTTACTCGATGGCTTCAAGCACCGACTCTACCGCGCCGGAAACACCTGCCGAAATGTAAAGGCACTTTGGGATGGTCCCTGCAACCTAAGCGCGTGTAATCGGTCAACCGCCTCCTCAATGGAAGGTCGATGACCTTGCGGCACCCACCAGAGTACTAGGTAGGCCTCTGTCATTTTCTCAAACCATTCATGACGACGGCGCATGAGATCCACGTGTGCGGAACTGTACACGTAGTGCCTTAAGGCCTCGATACTCTTCCAAACGGACATGTTTACCAGCGTGTTGGGATCATCAAATGCTCGGATTGCAGTTGCATCCCCATCTTCGGTTTGCAATCTCCACACGAATCCTGGCGCAGCCTCAGCGAGCGCATTGATACGGTCGAGATTAGCAGCAAACCCGTGCATCCATGCAGAATCCATCGGAGCTTTGATGATGCCGATATTCAGCTGGGCGAGTTCAAAGTCTGTCATCTGGCGCTTGCCATCTCAAGCGGAGCGAGCGCCTGCCTTAGCAGTCTGTACTCTTCGGCAGATCCACGATCAACAAGGTCGCCCGAGAGCAGGGCAGCGGTCCAGTGCACACGCATGGAGAGCGCGTAAGTTATCGCCGCCTGAAGTCCTTCGATGGGCGAACGACCGTCTTCAAGTGCGGACTTCCCGTGCGGACTGGGCCGTGCAATGTGCAGGTCTGACAGGTGAAGCAAAGAGATCGGCATCAGGCTAGCTCCGCTCGTTCAATCACATGATCGTTATACGTTGATCCCCAGGCTGTCGTATCGCGGAATGATTGCGAGAACATCGTGAATACGCCGCCTAGCCAACTCAGTATCGTAATACCCTCGCGGCAACGAGGGGTCTAGGGTGTGAAAGGCAGCAGGATCACGATTTGATCCTGCCCATGTGCATGATGGTCTTCATGCACTCCGGAACACTTCTGCCCTTCCCTAAGTCGCCAGCCCCGGGTGCGCTGCACAAGGAGCCCACCATGGTTCATGAGATCTCCCGAGATCAGGTTACTTTTCAGCGCCTCTTCGAGACGATCACTATGGCTGGGTTCGAGGCCGAAATCCAAGAAGACGACATTTTTATTCGAGGAACCGGGTGTGGTGTTCGGCTAGAAATCCACTCGGGTACGGGCGTGGTACAGATACGCGCAGTACTTGTATTGAACAGAAACCTCACCGACCCCGCGGCTGAGGCCCTCTGCGGCGATCTTAATAAACGGCTCTTGGTCTCGAAGTTTGTCGCCCACCGATGGGACGACGGCGATATCGGGCTCTTTATTTCTTATTCGGTGCACTACAACTTCGGCCTCAATGTGCCCAATTTTCTGTTTGTCTTGCGTCGGTTTATCGAGTCTTGCCAGGCCATCTACAGAAACGAAATTGAGGGCACGCGGCTAGACCCCGACTTCAAACCCCCCGAGCTCGAGCTCGTAGCGCCCGTAGACGAGACTGCAAATGCCTCACACCCGTGAGGCCTGGCTCCAGCCACAGTCCCCAATCTGCCCCAAAGACAACATTCCGGTGGAAAAAACGGGCCGCAGTTAGCGCTGAAGTCATGCTGCATGTCAGGGCCAAGATGAAGGCCCTTTTGCAGATTTCATGAGGAAAGCCTGCGCACAATGAACTCGCAAGCATAGGAAGAGGAGCGCGCCCAGTGGCGCTTTGGCATGGTTACCTACCACCCGCCGCAGCGGGCATTAGATGTTCAGTTGGAATTTAACTTTCTGGAACTGCCCAAGCTCAAGTACCTAGGGCTAGAGAATACGAACAAACCGCTCTACGATAAGAGACTGTTCATGAAAACCATCGACTTCTACTTAGACTTTATTTCTCCGTATGCGTGGCTAGCCTTTGATGCCCTGCCCAAAGCGCTTGAAGGGATCGACTATCAGGTGACGTACAGGCCAATTCTTTTCGCAGGCCTTCTGAAACACCACGGGCAGCTTGGCCCGGCAGAAATTCCAGGCAAGCGTGACTGGACATACCGCCAAGTTTTGTGGCGCGCACGAGAGCAAGGCACACCGCTGCAGCTTCCTGCGAGTCATCCCTTTAACCCCCTTGGGTTACTGCGCCTGGCTGTCGCCTGCAGCCCTACGGGTACGCCAAGCCGCGAGGTCTGCGACAGAATCTTTCGGCATGTCTGGTGCTCTGGTCTAGAGGGTGCGGACACAGGCCGATTGCAGGCGCTTACAGACGATCTCTCACCCACACGAGAGGCGGGCAGCGCAGAGGTGAAGCTCACCCTGCAGCAGCAGACAGACAGCGCGATTGCGCGCGGCCTGTTTGGGGTGCCAAGCTTCGTAGTCCATAACAAGGTGTTCTGGGGCCACGATGCGCTCTCTATGCTGCGCGCCTATCTGCTCGGCGACCCCTGGTTTGACGGGCCGGATTGGCGTGCCGCCGACAACTGCCCCTCGGCAATACCCTCTCGGCAACGCGGGGGCTAAGAATCAAGGGCCCTCAGACTAGATGCTATTGGGGACGCTTTGAAAGAATCGCCGCACAGATTGTATGAATCGCCTCTTGAAGGGCTACGGGAGCCAACACCTCTACCTGGTCTCCATGCTTCAAAACGTCCATAAGCAACTCACGCAGATCGCTGTAAGGAAAGCTTAACTGCCAACGGCGCCCAGAATCTGTCACAACCCACTGGCCGTTCTGGTCGGGGTGCCAGACCTCATCGCAGACCCAGCGGCTTCGTTCTTCAGAGAACAGCAGGGTGCAGGTTCCGACGGGCTTTCCAGAAAAAATGCCATAGCTGCTCGTGAGCGTTGTATTGAGCTCGTCTTCGTCAATTTCAACCGCCGACACCTTCAGTGGCTTGGCCTTGGTTATCGCATCCACAGAGAAGGTCGAAAGCCGCTGGCGCAGATGGCAGTAGGCATCGACGTACCAGTTGTCACGATAATGCACAAGCCGTTGCGGAGAAATGTCTCGCTCGCTGAAGTCATCGCGCATGCGATTGTGGTACGTAATGCGCAGACGCTTACGGCCAATGACCGCATCGGCAACCTGCGTTAGCTGCTCACTAGGGGTGCGTCGCGCGGCCATGGGCAGAATACGAATTCTGCTACGTACGGCATGGCTGCGCTCATAAAGCAGGTCGGGGCTAAAGCCCACCGGTGTGTCTCGCTTGGTAGCACTCTTGGTCTTTTGTTGCTTGTCGTTGGCGATACGTGCCAGAAGCGCCTCGATCTTCTCCTTGAATGGAGCGAGCGTCTCTCCAACCACCCCCTGGCCACCATGCCCTTTTAAAAGCTCATACATGGTGAGCAACGAATGCAACTCTTCTTCGTTAAACCACAACCCGGGTATCTCGGCTAAATCCCCATTCGGAACAGCACCCATCGGCACCGACCCTGCGGAGACGAGCCGATAGACATTATCTTGTGGGTCGTACTGAACCTGTGCACCGTACTCGTCACGCAGAAACGCAAGGTCGCGCTTGAAGGTCGGCGCTGCGATCTCGAATCGATCGAGTATCTGCTGCTTGGACATAAAGCCCTTCGCCCGCAGAATTCGAACAAGTTCTAGAATGCGGCCAAGCTTAGACATGGTCTGAGTGGCCCAGGAACGCGCTTAACCGATTCCCTCCCGCCGATCAATCCGTTGGGCGGGTTTCTAGGCCTGGGCCAGCATCAACGCGCGTATTTTCTTCAGTGCGGCCGCCTCAATCTGCCGCACGCGCTCCGCGGATACACCATATTCGGCCGCGAGGTCGTGCAGGGTGGGCGCCTTCTCGTCAGCATCAGCGAGCCAGCGGGCCTGCACGATAGCCCGGCTGCGGGGGTCGAGACCCGCAAGCGCTGTACGTAGCTGCGCACCCATCACCTGGGCCTCTTGGGCCTCAGCCACTAGGTAGGCAGGGTCGGCGTTTTCGGCGGCGAGGCTCGCAATCGGGCCGACGGTTTCACCGTCGTCGTTCACCGGCTCTAGAGGCGTGTCGCCGCCCGACAGGCGACGATCCATCTCCATCACCTCGTCGCGCGACACATTGAGCTCTTTGGCAATTGCCTGGGCCTGATCGGTGGTCACCGCAGACTCAGCGCCCAGGGCCCGCTTAAGCGACTTCAAGTTAAAAAAGAGCTTGCGCTGTGCCTTGGTGGTAGCCACCTTCACCATCTGCCAGTTGCGCAGAATGTATTCGTGGATCTCCGCCTTAATCCAATGCAGAGCGTACGACACCAGCCGCACCCCTTGGGTGGGGTCAAACCGCTTGACGGCCTTCATCAGGCCCACATTGCCCTCTTGAATCAGGTCGGCCTGTGGCAGCCCGTAGCCCAGATACTGGCGCGAGACCGCGGCCACCAGCCGCAGATGTGAGAGCACGAGCATGCGCGCCGCTTCTAGGTCGCCCAGGGTGCGAAATTTCAATGCGAACGCCTGCTCCTGCTCGGCAGTGAGAAGCGGAAACTGCTGGACAGCCCGCATGTAGCCGTCCAGGTTCGCGATAGGCGAAAGCTGGGGCAGGGTGAGCGCGGTAGAAGAAGATAAGGTTGTCATGGATAAACATCCTCCTTAAGGCATATTTTAGCACTCACCACCCTAGAGTGCTAATACCTTGCATGCCATTTTCCACGAACGCTCTGGAGGTTCCACGTGGCCTTTTTTCTGACCGCGTCGGCGCCCCCACCCAACGGGTTCACATCCCCCCGGGGTTTCCTCGTACCATTGGTCGCGCGTGGCGCCTGCCGCGCCTACCTTCTTCACGAAAGGCCCTAGGCATGAAGTTTCGTTTTCCTATTGTCATCATCGACGAAGACTTTCGGTCGGAGAACACTTCTGGCCTAGGCATCCGGGCCCTGGCCGACGCCCTGGAGAAAGAGGGGATGGAGGTGCTGGGGGTGACAAGCTACGGCGACCTCTCCCAGTTTGCCCAGCAGCAGTCGCGGGCCTCAGCCTTTATTCTGTCGATCGACGACGAGGAGTTTGGGGGCGGCAGCAAAGAGGAGGTGGCCCATGCCCTGCGTAGTCTGCGAGCCTTCGTGAGCGAAATACGGTTTCGTAATGCCGAGATCCCAATCTACATCTATGGCGAGACCCGCACTTCTCGACACATTCCCAACGATGTGCTGCGCGAACTCCACGGCTTTATTCATATGTTTGAAGACACGCCGGAGTTTGTCGCCCGGCACATTATTCGTGAAGCCAAGTCATACCTTGATTCATTGGCGCCCCCATTTTTTCGGGCGCTGCTGCACTATGCCCAAGATGGATCCTATTCCTGGCACTGCCCCGGGCACTCCGGAGGCGTAGCCTTTCTCAAGAGCCCCGTGGGCCAGATGTTTCATCAGTTTTTTGGCGAGAACATGCTACGGGCCGATGTCTGTAATGCTGTCGACGAACTCGGCCAGCTGCTTGACCATACCGGCCCCGTAGCCGAATCAGAAAAAAACGCCGCCCGTATCTGTAATGCCGACCACTGCTTTTTTGTCACCAACGGCACCAGTACCAGCAACAAAATCGTCTGGCATGCCTCAGTGGCCCCGGGCGACATTGTGGTGGTCGATCGCAACTGTCATAAGAGCGTGCTGCATGCCATCACTATGACGGGCGCCATTCCGGTCTTCTTGATGCCCACGCGCAACCACCTGGGCATTATTGGGCCAATTCCCTTAAGCGAATTTAAGCCCGAGACCATTCTCGCCAAGATCAAGGCCAACCCCTTTGCCCGTGAGAACTGGGCCCGGGCCGAGCGCGAGGGGCGGGCGAAGCCCCGCATTCTGACCATCACCCAGAGCACCTACGATGGCGTGCTCTACAACGTGGAGATGATTAAAGAGGTCTTGGGCGACACCATCGACACCCTGCATTTTGACGAAGCCTGGCTGCCGCACGCAGCCTTTCACGACTTCTATAAAAACATGCATGCCATTGGCAAAGACCGGCCGCGGCCCCACGACCCGATGATCTTTTCAACCCAGTCCACCCACAAGCTTCTGGCAGGCCTCTCGCAGGCCTCACAGATTCTGGTGCAGGAATCAGAGACCCGTACGCTTGACCGTGACCTCTTTAACGAGGCCTACCTCATGCACACGAGCACCAGCCCGCAGTACGCCATCATTGCCTCACTCGATGTCGCCGCCGCCATGATGGAGCCGCCCGGAGGCACGGCGCTGGTGGAAGAAAGCATTGTGGAGGCGCTCGACTTTCGCCGCGCCATGCGCAAGGTGGACGAAGAGTTTGGGCCCAACGACTGGTGGTTTAAGGTCTGGGGGCCAGAGGAGATTCAGGCCGACTCCGACGGCATGGCCCAGCGCGAGCAATGGATGCTCAAGCCCCAAGACGACTGGCATGGCTTTGAGAATCTGGTCGAGGGCTTCAACATGCTCGATCCGATTAAGTCTACGATCGTCACGCCGGGCTTAAACATCAAGGGCGAGTTCGATGCCCAGGGCATTCCCGCCTCGGTCGTGACCAAATACCTCGCAGAGCACGGCGTCATTGTGGAGAAGACGGGGCTCTATTCGTTTTTCATTATGTTTACCATCGGCATTACCAAAGGCCGTTGGAATACCTTGCTCACGGCCCTGCAGCAGTTCAAAGACGACTACGATAAGAACCAGCCCATGTGGCGGGTCATTCCCGAGTTCTGTGCCAAACACCCGCAGTACGAACGCGTGGGCCTCAAAGACCTCTGCCAGAGGCTGCATGAGGCCTACAAGCAAAACGACATTGCCCGCCTCACCACCGAGATGTATGTCTCTAACATCGAGCCCGCATTAAAGCCCGCGAAGGCTTTCTCCGCCGTGGCCCATCGTCAGACCGAGCGGGTGCCTATCGATGCACTCGAGGGGCGAATCACCACCAGCCTGCTCACGCCCTACCCTCCGGGTATTCCGCTCTTAATTCCCGGCGAGCGGTTTAATAAGACCATCGTGCGTTACCTACAGTTTGCCCGCGACTTCAATGCCCGCTTTCCGGGCTTTGATGCCGACATTCACGGCCTGGTCCAGCAGGAGGTCAACGGAAAGATGGAGTACTTCGTCGACTGCGTAGTGGGCTAGAGCAGGGCCTGTGCAAAGGCCTCGGGGTCGAAGGGCTGGAGATCTTCAAGGCCCTCACCCACGCCCAGGAAGACCACAGGAATCGGTCGCTCAGCGGCCAGAGCGAGCAATACGCCCCCTCGGGCGGTGCCATCAAGCTTGGTCACAATGAGGCCGGTGAGGCCCAAGGCCTCGTCAAAGGCCCGCACCTGGGCCAGTGCATTCTGGCCCGTACCGCCATCAATCACGAGCCAGACCTCATGCGGCGCGCCCTCCATGGCCTTGGCCGTCACGCGTTTGACCTTCTTCAGTTCTTCCATGAGGTGTAACTGCGTCGGCAGACGGCCTGCGGTATCGACCAGGACCACCTGCAACCCGCGGGCCTGGCCGGCCTTCACCGCATCAAAGGCAATCGCGGCAGGGTCGGCATTGGCCTGGGCGATCACCTCGACACCGTTGCGCTCCCCCCAGGTCATGAGCTGCGCCTGTGCGGCGGCCCGAAAGGTGTCGGCAGCGCCCAGCAAGACCCGCTGCCCCCGCGACTGAAAGAAATGGGTCAGCTTGCCAATGGAGGTGGTCTTTCCAGCCCCATTGACGCCCACCAGCATAATCACCTGCGGCACAGTAGGGTGATCGACGTGGCGCCATGGCGGGTCTTTGGGGACAAGTGGCAGCAGGGCCTTGGCCACCAATCGAGAAAGCCGTGTGCGGGGTGCCTGCGGGTCTTGGGCAAGATCAATGGGGTCTGCCCGAATATCATTCTTTAGGGCGGCTACCAAGGCCGCACTGGGGCGTGCACCGACGTCAGCCGAAATAAGGGCCGACTCCAAGGATTCCATCCAATCATCGCTCAGGCTCGGGCGGCCCAGTAAACGCCCAATCTGGTCTCGGGTCTTCGAGAGCCCCGCCTTTAACCGATCCAGACCAGGGATTTTCAAGAAACCTCCCTGCAGACCAGACGGTCCATAGACAAGGCCTTCTGCCCCGCCAACCAATCGGACACAATAGACAGATAAACCTGGCCTTCAAAGCCGAAAGACGCGCACATGCTATCGATTGTAGAGCCTTGCCATTCCTCCCTTGGTCATCTGCCCCGCAGCCACACAATTCTGCACAGCCTCCTACAGGGGCGTGCCCTCCTACAAGGGCGTGCCCTGCTTGCCACGCTGCTCATCAGCCTCGGGCTCGGGCAGGCCCAGGCCCAGACCGCGTCGGCCGCGGCTGGCACCCCCAGCCTCGATCGCAGCCTTGCCAATGGCCTGCGGGTGCTGGTGTTTGAAGACCGCCGCGCACCGACCGCCCTGCACATGGTCTTTGTTCGGGCAGGCTCAATCGATGAGACCACCGGCAGAACCGGGCTCGCCCATGTGCTTGAGCACATGATGTTTAAAGGCACCGAGACATTGAAGCCTGGGGAGTTCAGCAAGCGTGTCTCAGCGCTGGGCGGCCGCGAAAACGCCTTTACCACCCGCGAATACACCGGCTACTTCCAACAGGTACATCGCGACGCGGTGTTTGAAGTCATGGCCCTTGAGGCAGACCGGATGCAACGGCTACGGTTTAGCGATGAGGAGTTTAAGAAAGAGATTCAGGTGGTCATGGAAGAGCGCCGTCTGCGCACGGAGGACAGCCCCACCGGGCTCGCCTATGAGGCACTGATGGCCACGGCATTCCAGGCCCACCCAGTGCGCAACCCCATCATTGGATGGATGAGCGATCTTCAGAGCCTTACTGCGGATGATGCAAGAGACTGGTACCAACGCTGGTACGGGCCCAACTACGCAACGCTCATCGTGGCGGGTGATGTCGACCCCGAAGCAGTCTTTGCCCATGCCCAAAAAATCTACGGCGACTGGCAGCCTAAGCCTGCGGTCGATCAGAGGCCGCAGACCGAGCCCCCACAGATCGGCCAACGCCTTGCCAAGGTGCGCGCGCCGGCAGAGAACCCCTTCTTTATTCTCGCCTGGCGAGCACCAACCCTCACGGCCGCCGATGGGCCCCTGCGCCCGGACAATGCAAAGGCCAGAGAGGTCGTCGCGCTCGCGATGCTCTCCACATTGCTTGATGATTCGGACACCGGCATGCTGGTACTTGATCTCGTGCGCAGCCGAAAGCTCGCAGTCTCTGTCGATGCGGGAACCGATGGCATCACCCGTGGGCCGGGCCTCTTCACCATCCAGGCAACCCCAAGCCCGGGCGTGCCCCCCACGCAACTACAAGAAGAGATCCGTAAGGCACTGCAAGCGATCGTACGGTCGGGAGTCTCCGAAAAGGAGATTGCGCGGCTCCGGCGTCAGGCGAAGGCAGGACAGGTCTACCAGCAAGATTCGATTTTTTCTCGGGCCATGCAGGCTGGCCGACTGGCCAAGGTCGGGCGCCCCACCCAGGATGTTGCAGACTGGTTACGCATGCTCGATACGATGACCAGTGACGATCTACAACGCGCCGCTGCAGCAGTCTTCGTTTCTGAAAGATTAACGGTGATTGAACTTGAACCCACAACCCCCGACGCACAACCACGGCCCCGACAAGGCTTTGGCCCCGCTGTGATTCGACACTAGGTAAGGCGCCATGTCCCTTCATAACATCTTCAACATTTACAACCCATGCGCCGCTGCGCGCCAACTTGGCGTCACCTTCGCCTGCGCGATCGCCGCGATCGCTTGCGCGCCGGTCTCCGCACAGGCCACCGACACGCCAAAGATTCTCCAGACCGCCACTGCACAAGGTGCGCGACTCTTGTTTCTTCAGGCCCCGGAGATCCCCATTGTGGACCTGGCGATTGAAATCGATGCAGGAAGCCGATGGGACCCCCCTGGCAAGGAGGGGCTCGCCAGCATGACGGCCAGTATGGCCTTTCGTGGTCTGCGTGCCCAGGCCGACCGGCCCGCCGCAGATGAGACGGGTCTGGGCCAGGTCTGGGCCGACCTCGCCGTAGATCGGTCCTCGGGCGCAGGCCAGGACAGAACCAGTCTACGGTTTCGGTTTCTCTCCGACCCCACAGTACGGGAGCCCGCTGCTACATGGGTCGCCAGGGTATTGTCTGACCCCGCCTTTGACCAAGAAATCCTGCAGAGGGAGACCGGCCGGGCCGTGGCGGGCCTGCGTGACGCATTGAACCGCCCGCAGACGCTGGCCACCCGCGCACTCTGGCAGGCCATGTACCCAGGCCATCCCTATGGACGCAGCGAGACCATCGAGTCGCTCTCGGGGTTGTCTGCGCAAGACCTGCGCGACTTTCACCGTGCGTTCTGGCGTCCCGAGCGCATCACTATGGTGATTGTGGGCAACCTCACGCAGGCGCAGGCACAGTCCATGGCAGACGTGATTCTCGCGCCACTCGCAAGCATGACAGACCGAGCATCGCCCGCCATGCCCAGTGTTCTGCCCCCAGTACGCGTGCCCAATGAGAGCAGTCGCATCAATATCGCCCATTCAGCGAGCCAGAGCCACATCTGGATGGGCATCCCCATGCTCGCACGCCACGAGCAGGGGGAGTTTTTCGCGCTCATGGTGGCAAACCACATCCTCGGGGGTGGGGGCTTTACCTCCCGCCTCACGCAGGAGGTGCGAGAGAAACGAGGCCTCTCGTATAGCGTCTTTTCGGCGGTGTCTCCTCTGGCACAGCCCGGCCCTTTTTTCCTGGGCCTGCAGACACAGCGAGAGCGCGCGGAAGAGGCCCTTGGGGTGGTACGCGAGACGCTAGAGTCCTTTGTGCGTGATGGCCCAACCGAGGAAGAGTTAGAGGCGGCCAAAAAAAATCTTCTTGGGGGGTTTGCACTGCGGCTTGATAGCAATCGCAAGCTACTCGATACGCTCGCGCAGATCGGCTACTACCGGCTACCCATCAACTACCTGGATCGCTGGACCGACGCGGTGTCTCTGGTCACAAAAGAAGAGATTCGCACCCTGCTTCGACAGCGTTTAGATCTCAACCGACTCGCAACGGTTGTTGTGGCGGGCGGGAGCACCCCAGAGGTCACCGGACAGACAGCCCGATAGGCCCTAGATCAGAGACCGATAGTCCACAGACTATAGCGCCGTCCGTTCACCACGCGCATTACTGAAGATATTCACGATGGGCCAGATACGCATTATTTCCGGGCAGTGGGGCCGCAGGCGTATTTCGGTAAGCGACCGGCCAGGGCTGCGACCCACCTCAGACCGGGCCCGAGAGACGCTTTTTAACTGGCTCGAATCCTGGATGCCCTGGCCCTGGCATGCGGTGCATGTGCTTGATGGCTATGCCGGGTCGGGCGTCCTCGGCCTGGAATGCGCCTCCCGTGGAGCCGCTAGCGTCACCATGATCGAACAAGACGCACTTGCGGTGCGCGACCTGTCGCAACATCTCACCACGCTCCAGGCCCCGCCCTCGGTGCGGCTAATACAAGGGCGGTTTCTCGATCAACTGGCCCTGCAGTCACAGGCCTTTGCGCTGGCGTTTCTCGACCCGCCCTTTGGCAAGGGCCTCATCCCCGAATCACTCAAGGCGCTCAGCACACATATAGTGCCGGAGGGAATGGTCTATGTAGAGTCGGAGACTGCCTGGCCCTGCGGGCTGAACGACACAGAGACGCAGGCTTGGAAGGTGGTGCGGGCCGCGAAGACGGGCCAGTCGCATCAGACGCTGCTCTCGCGGGTTATGAGCCCGTCCGGATAAGCTCGGGCCGGCCCTGTTGGGCGAGTTTCTTCGCAATCCACTGCTCTACCGAGGGAAAGACGAACTTACTCACATCACCACCCAGAGTCGCAATCTCTCGCACGATGGTTCCCGAAATGAACTGGTACTGATCAGATGGGGTGAGGA
>CAZKWK010000055.1:0-11762 GCA_964556335.1 uncultured Bordetella sp.
CACGGTCGTTTTCTTCCAGAAGCTCAGACCGCTCCACCTGTTCACCAGGAATGAATCGGGTGTCACCCGGGTCGGAGACCTGCACCCGACGGAGCATCTGACGCACGATGACCTCGATGTGCTTGTCGTTGATCTTCACACCCTGGAGTCGGTAGACGTCTTGCACCTCATCGACGATGTAGCGCGAAAGGGCCTCAATGCCCAGCAGACGCAGAATGTCTTGTGGGTCGGCAGGGCCATCCACAATCAGCTCGCCCTTGTTGACGATCTGGCCATCGTGCACCAACACACTCTTCTCTTTGGAAATCAAGAACTCGGAGGCCACACCGTCCATATCGGTAATGACGAGACGCTGCTTGCCCTTGGTGTCCTTGCCGAAGGAGACGGTACCAGTAACTTCTGCGAGCATGCCGGCATCTTTGGGCGACCGGGCCTCAAAGAGTTCGGCCACGCGCGGCAGACCCCCGGTAATGTCACGGGTCTTTTGCGACTCGGTCGGAATACGCGCCAAGACCTCACCGACCGCCACATCTTGGCCGTCGCGCACGGTAATGAGCGCGCCGACGGGGAAGCTGATGTTCACAGGATGGTCGGTGTTGACGATCTTGACCTCATCGCCTGCCGCATCAAGAAGCCGCATCTGTGGGCGTACTCCCTTGGTCGTTGCACTGCGACGCTTGGCATCGATGACCACCAGGGTGGAGAGGCCCGTAACATCGTCGATCTGCTTGGCGACGGTGACCCCTTCTTCCACGTTATCGAACCGCACCTTGCCCGCATACTCGGTAATGATCGGTCGGGTCAGCGGATCCCAGGTGGCCAGAATCGCGCCGGCCTTCACCATCTGGCCATCGACCATCGAGAGGGTCGCGCCATAGGGCACCTTGTGGCGCTCACGCTCGCGGCCGTTGTCATCCAGAATGAGTACCTCGCCGGAGCGGGAAATGACCACCGGCTCGCCCTTGGCATTGGTGACGTAGCGCATGGTGGCGGTAAAGCCGATCACGCCGTTGGACTTCGCCTCAATGCTTGACTGGGCGGCGGTACGAGAGGCCGCACCACCAATGTGGAAGGTACGCATGGTGAGCTGGGTTCCCGGCTCACCAATCGACTGGGCAGCAATCACGCCCACTGCTTCGCCCACGTTCACCAGGTGGCCGCGGCCGAGATCGCGGCCATAGCACTTGGCACAGAGACCATAACGCGTCTCACAGGTCAGTGCCGTGCGCACCCGTACTTCATCGATACCGAGGCGCTCGATTTCATCAACGGCATCTTCATCCAACAGGGTGCCGATTTCGATGAGGGTCTCCTGGGTCTCGGGGTTGACCACCTCGCTGGCGGTAACCCGGCCAAGAATTCGATCGCGCAGGGCTTCAATAACCTCGCCACCTTCGACGAGCGCCTTCATGACGATGCCCTGATGGGTGCCGCAGTCGTCTTCGATCACCACGAGGTCTTGGGTCACATCGACAAGTCGACGGGTGAGGTAGCCCGAGTTGGCGGTCTTCAAGGCCGTATCCGCGAGGCCCTTACGGGCACCGTGGGTCGAGATGAAGTACTGCAACACATTGAGACCTTCGCGAAAGTTTGCCGTGATCGGGGTCTCGATGATGGAGCCATCGGGCTTAGCCATCAGGCCCCGCATTCCGGCGAGCTGCCGAATCTGCGCGGCAGAGCCACGGGCACCGGAGTCGGCCATCATGTAAATGGAGTTGAACGATTCCTGGCGGACATCCTGGCCTTTGCGATCTTTCACCATTTCGCCGGCCAGCTGGTCCATCATGGCCTTGCCCACCTGATCACCGGCACGGCCCCAGATATCGACGACCTTGTTATAGCGCTCACCCTGGGTCACCAGACCCGAGGCGTACTGCTGCTCGATCTCTTTGACCTCGCCTTCGGCCTTGGCAAGAATGTCCGCCTTCTGGGTGGGCACGAGCATGTCGTCCACACAGATGGAAATACCGGCACGGGTGGCCAGAGCAAAGCCAGACTGCAGAAGCTTGTCGGCAAAAATCACGGTGTCGCGTAGGCCGCAGCGGCGGAACGAGGCGTTGATGAGGCGAGAGATCTCTTTTTTCTTCAGCGCCTTATTCATCTGCGAAAAAGACAATCCCGGCGGCAGAATTTTCGATAAGAGCGCACGGCCGACCGTGGTGTCGTAGCGCACGAGCTTGGCTGCGCCCCGGCCATCCGGGCCATTGCGGTCACGCTCTTCGATACGCACGGTAATCTTGGTGGCGAGCTCTACCTGACGGTTGGCGTAGGCGCGCTCTACCTCGGCGATGTCGGCAAAGAGCATCCCTTCGCCCAGGCCGTTGACCTTGTCGCGCGTGGCGTAATACAGGCCCAGCACGATGTCCTGAGAGGGAACAATCGATGGCTCGCCGTTCGACGGGAAGAGCACATTGTTGGAGGCCAGCATCAGGGTGCGGGCTTCCATCTGGGCTTCGAGCGACAGCGGCACGTGCACGGCCATCTGGTCGCCGTCAAAGTCGGCGTTAAAGGCGGCACAGACCAAGGGATGCAGCTGAATGGCCTTGCCCTCAATGAGCACTGGCTCAAAGGCCTGAATACCGAGACGGTGCAGCGTGGGCGCACGGTTGAGCATGACCGGATGCTCACGGATCACCTCTTCGAGAATATCCCAGACCTCGGGTACCTGCTGCTCAACCAACTTCTTAGCAGCCTTAATGGTGGTGGCCATGCCACGGAGTTCAAGCTTGTTGAAGATAAAGGGCTTGAAGAGCTCAAGCGCCATAAGCTTAGGCAGTCCGCACTGATGCAGCTTGAGCGTGGGGCCCACCACAATAACCGAACGACCCGAGTAGTCGACACGTTTGCCGAGCAGGTTTTGACGGAAGCGGCCGCCCTTGCCTTTAATCATGTCAGCCAGCGACTTCAGCGCCCGTTTGTTGGCACCAGTCATGGCCTTACCGCGACGACCGTTATCGAGCAGGGAATCCACCGACTCCTGCAGCATGCGCTTCTCATTGCGCACGATAATCTCGGGCGCACGCAGCTCCAGCAGGCGCTTTAGGCGATTGTTTCGGTTGATCACCCGACGATAAAGATCGTTCAAGTCGGAGGTGGCGAAGCGGCCCCCATCGAGAGGCACCAGGGGACGCAGCTCCGGGGGCAGCACGGGCAGCGTCTCCATGATCATCCACTCGGGCTTCACGCCAGACTTTTCAAACCCCTCCAGCACTTTTAAGCGCTTGGCAATCTTCTTGATCTTGGCATCAGACGAGGTCTCGGCGAGGTCTTTGCGCAGCTGTTCGATCTCGCGCTTCAGATCAATGCCACGCAGCAGATCACGAATGCCTTCGGCCCCCATCTTGGCGACCATATCGCCATCGGGATACTGCTCGGTCTTGGCGATGTAATCGTCTTCGGTCATGATCTGACCACGCTTAAGCGGGGTCATGCCACCATCGACCACCACATAGGCTTCGAAGTAAAGAACCCGCTCAATATCGCGCAGGGTCATATCGAGCACCATGCCCATGCGCGAGGGCAGGGACTTTAAGAACCAGATGTGGGCCGTCGGGCTTGCGAGATCAATGTGGCCCATGCGCTCACGGCGTACTTTGGCCAGTGTGACTTCCACACCGCACTTCTCACAAATCACGCCACGATGCTTGAGGCGCTTGTACTTGCCGCAGAGGCACTCGTAGTCTTTGACTGGCCCGAAAATCTTGGCGCAGAAAAGGCCATCGCGCTCCGGCTTGAAGGTACGGTAGTTGATGGTCTCTGGCTTTTTCACTTCACCAAAGGACCAGGACCGGATCTTGTCGGGCGAGGCCAGGCCGATCTTGATGGCGTCAAACTGCTGGTCTTGCTGAACCTGCTTAAAGAGGTCAAGTAACGCTTTCATGGTCTTGTCTTCCTTTTGAAGAATCAATGACGCTCAAGGTCAATATCGATACCCAGAGACCGTATTTCTTTTACCAGCACGTTGAAAGACTCCGGCATGCCCGCATCAATCACGTGGTCGCCCTTGACGATGTTCTCGTAGACACGAGTACGACCGGTGACATCGTCTGACTTCACAGTGAGCATCTCCTGCAAGGTGTAGGCCGCGCCGTAGGCTTCGAGCGCCCAGACCTCCATCTCACCAAACCGCTGGCCACCAAACTGCGCCTTACCACCGAGCGGCTGCTGCGTCACCAGGGAGTAGGGGCCAGTAGACCGCGCGTGCATCTTGTCATCGACCAGGTGGTGCAGCTTAAGCATATGCATATAGCCCACGGTGGTGGGACGATCGAAGGCGTCACCCGTGCGGCCGTCATAGAGCTGCACCTGGGTGCGGGTCGGCGTAAGCCCAATGCGTTTGGCCAAGGCTTCTGGATAGGCCAGTTGTAGCATCGCACGGATCTCGGCCTCAGTAGCCCCATCGAACACGGGGGTGGCAAACGGTACGCCATCCACCAGGTTTCGCGCCAGTTCGAGCACCTCGTTGTCTTTGAGCGTCTTGACCTGCTCGGGCTTGCCGCTGGTGTTGTAGACCTTCTCGAGGAAGCCTTTAACCTCCTGTACCGAGGCCTCCTGGGCCAACATGTCACCAATGCGTTGTCCGAGGCCCTTGGCCGCCCAGCCAAGGTGGGTCTCAAGAATCTGGCCCACGTTCATACGCGAGGGCACACCCAGCGGGTTGAGCACTACGTCGACTGGCGTGCCGTCGGCCATGTAGGGCATATCTTCCACAGGAACGATCTTAGAGATCACCCCTTTGTTGCCGTGTCGTCCGGCCATCTTGTCACCGGGCTGCAGACGCCGCTTGACAGCAAGGTAGACCTTCACCATCTTCAACGCCCCCGGGGGCAGTTCATCGCCCTGGGTAAGTTTGCGGTGCTTCTCCTGATAAGCGAGATCGAACTGGTGACGCTTCTGCTCGAGAGACTCTTTGAGCGATTCAAGCGCACTTGCCGCCGTTTCATCCGACAGGCGAATATCAAACCAGTGGTGTCGGTCGAGGTCTGCCAGATAGTCTGCCGAGATGGCGGTGCCCTTGGCAAGCTTCTTCGGGCCGCCGTTGGCCGGCTGACCGATGAGGAGCTTCTCGATCCGTTGGAAGACGTCGGCCTCCACGATGCGCAGCTGGTCGTTTAAGTCTTTGCGGAAACGTCCAAGCTCATCATCAATGATCTGCTGGGCGCGTTTGTCGCGGGCAATGCCTTCACGGGTAAAGACCTGGACATCAATCACCGTGCCGCTCATACCCGAGGGTACCCGCAGAGACGTGTCTTTCACGTCGGAGGCCTTCTCACCAAAAATGGCGCGCAGGAGTTTTTCCTCCGGTGTCAGCTGGGTCTCCCCCTTGGGCGTTACCTTACCGACCAGGACATCACCAGCCGTGACCTCAGCACCAATGTAGACGACGCCCGACTCATCAAGCCGCCCAAGCTGATTCTCTGAGAGGTTCGAAATATCGCGGGTGATTTCTTCAGGGCCCAGCTTGGTATCCCGGGCGAAGACCGACAACTCCTCGATATGCACCGAGGTGTAACGGTCTTCTGCCACCACCCGCTCAGAAATGAGAATCGAGTCTTCGAAGTTATAGCCGTTCCAGGGCATAAAGGCCACGCGCATATTCTGGCCAAGCGCCAACTCGCCCATATCGGTGGAGGCCCCGTCAGCCACCACATCACCGCGGGCCACGGTATCGCCCTTGCGCACGAGCGGGCGCTGGTTAATGTTGGTGTTCTGATTTGAGCGGGTGTACTTAATGAGGTTGTAGATATCCACGCCCGACTCACCGGCTGTGGCCTCGGCGTCATTAACGCGGATCACGATACGCCGCGAATCGACATAATCGACCACGCCGCCGCGGTAGGCGCGCACTACGGTGCCCGAGTCAACCGCGCAGGTACGCTCCACGCCCGTGCCCACCAACGATTTCTGCGGACGCAGACAGGGCACGGCCTGGCGTTGCATGTTCGAACCCATCAATGCGCGGTTGGCGTCATCGTGCTCCAAGAACGGAATGAGCGAGGCCGCCACCGAGACAATCTGCGAGGGCGCGACATCCATGTACTCGACCTTGTCGGGGCTCGAGAGAGTGGTCTCACCATTGACCCGGACCGAAACCAGATCGCCCAGAAGACGACCAGATTCATCGACTTTGGCGTTGGCCTGGGCAATCACATAGCGCCCTTCTTCGATGGCCGACAAGTATTCGATCTGGTTGGTCACACGGTGGTCGATTACCTTGCGATAAGGCGTCTCGAGAAAACCGTACTCATTGAGTCGTGCGTAGAGCGCCAGCGAGTTAATGAGGCCGATGTTCGGGCCCTCAGGCGTCTCAATCGGGCAGACCCGGCCATAGTGGGTGGGGTGCACGTCGCGCACCTCAAAGCCCGCCCGCTCGCGGGTCAGACCACCCGGTCCGAGGGCGGAGACACGCCGCTTGTGAGTGATCTCAGACAAGGGGTTGGTCTGGTCCATGAACTGCGAGAGCTGCGACGAACCGAAGAACTCACGAATGGCCGCGCTGATGGGCTTGCTGTTTATAAGGTCGTGGGCCTGAAGGTTATCGGCCTCCGCCTGACCGAGACGCTCTTTCACGGCCCGCTCAACACGCACCAGGCCGGAGCGGAACTGGTTCTCGGCCAACTCGCCCACGCAGCGTACACGACGGTTACCCAGGTGGTCGATATCATCGACTTCGCCGCGACCATTGCGCAGTTCGACCAAGACTTTAATGGTGTCCAGAATATCTTCGTGGGTCAGAACCAGCGAGCCCTCCACCTCTTCGCGGCCTAGGCGACGGTTGAACTTCATCCGGCCAACACGCGACAGGTCGTAGGAGTCTTCGCTAAAGAAGAGGCGGTTAAAGAGCGCCTCGACCGCGTCTTCGGTGGGTGGCTCGCCGGGGCGCATCATGCGATAAATGGCGACCCGGGCAGAGAGTTGGTCGGGCGTCTCATCAAGGCGCAGGGTGGACGAAATATAGGCGCCATGGTCAAGATCGTTGACATAGAGGGCGGAGAAGTCGCGTACCTTCGCCGCACGGAGTTTCTCGAGGAGTTCTTCGGTGACTTCGTCGTTGGCCTTGGCCAGAAACTCGCCCGTCTCCTGGTCTACGATGTTGGCCGCGACAATGCGGCCCAAGAGGTAGTCATCGGGAACCGAAATACGCTTGAGGCCTGCCTTCTCGATTTCTCGAATGTGTTTGGCGTTGATGCGCTTGTCCTTAGCCACGATCACGGTGCCGTCTTTGTCCGCAATGTCGAAGCGGGCCTGCTCACCGCGCAGACGCTCTGCCACCAGTTCCATCTGCGCGCCCGAGGGCATGAGCTGGAAATGATCAAAGCTAAAGAAATGGGCCAGGATCTGTTCGGGGCTCAGGCCCAGGGCCTTCATCAAAATCGTGACAGGCATCTTACGACGACGGTCGACGCGGAAGTACAGAATGTCTTTGGGGTCGAACTCGAAGTCGAGCCAGGAACCGCGGTAGGGGATGATGCGGGCAGAGAAGAGTAGCTTGCCGGAGCTGTGGGTCTTACCCCGATCGTGTTCAAAAAAGACACCCGGAGAGCGGTGCAGCTGACTCACAATTACGCGCTCGGTACCGTTGATAACAAACGAGCCGGTATCGGTCATGAGGGGCAACTCCCCCATGTAGGCCTCGTTCTCGCGCACCTCCTTGGTCGTCGGCTTGGCGGCTTCACGATCCATAATCACCAGACGCACACGGGCGCGCAAGGGCGCTGCATAGGTTAGCCCGCGCTGCTGGCATTCCTTCACATCAAATACGGGATGTCCCAGCTGATAATGAACAAACTCAAGCCGGGCGAATCCGTTGTGGCTCACGATTGGAAAAATAGAAGTAAAGGCCGCCTGCAGGCCCTCGTTTAAGCGCCGATCGGGCGCGGTGTCGGCCTGAAGGAAGCGGCGGTAAGACTCCAACTGCGTTTCCAACAAATACGGCACTTCGAGTACCGGGGGACGCTTCGCGAAGCTTTTACGGATACGCTTTTTTTCAGTGAAGTTATAGGCCATTACGAATCCTTAGGTCTGGGATAACGACGGAACGACGGTCTGGTACATCTGCCTTCGTGGACTTTGCGATGGCGCCCCTTGACGGAACCGCACCATGGCAAAGTCCACACCGATGAGGCTGCGTGGGCAGCTTCATCGGTGCAGCTTTGGCAGGTCTTACTTGAGCTCGACCTTTGCGCCGGCCTCTTCGAGCTGCTTCTTGAGCGCCTCGGCATCGGCCTTGGGGATACCCTCTTTGACGGGCTTTGGTGCACCGTCGACGAGGTCTTTGGCTTCTTTCAGGCCAAGCCCGGTTGCTGCACGAACCACCTTAATGACTTCAACTTTCTTGTCGCCAGCAGCGGCAAGGATCACCGAGAAGTCGGTCTTCTCTTCGGCGGCGGCGGCGCCACCACCAGCCGCAGGGGCTGCAGCAACCGATACAGTTGCGGCAGCCGCGGAGACGCCAAACTTCTCTTCCATCATCTTGATGAGCTCGGAGAGCTCCAGAACGCTCATCGCGCCTACGGCGTCGAGAATGTCTTCTTTGGTCATAGCCATGGTAATTAGTACTCCGTTTTTAAAATGTCAGTAAAAAAGGTGCGTGGAAATTTCTTCGCAACAAGGTTTTGCAAGGCAGCGGTTAGGCGCCCTGCTCCGCCTTCTGGTCGCGCAGTGCGGCGACCGTGCGAACAAACTTCGACGGAACCTGGTTGAGGGTCTGGACAAACGTCGTGACAGGCGCCTGCATCGTGCCCAAGAGCTTGGCCAGCAAGGCCTCGCGCGAAGGTAGTGAGGCCAGTGCCTTAATGCCGTTGGCATCAAGCAATGCGTTGGGCAGAGCACCCGACTTAATCACCAGCTGCTCGTTGCCCTTGGCAAAGTCGTGCATGACCTTTGCCGCCGCCACCGGGTCTTTGGAGATGCCATAAATGAGGGGGCCGGCCATATGATCGGCCAGCTTCTCGAAGGCAGTTCCAGAGACGGCCCGACGCACCAGAGTGTTTTTCAACACCCGCAGATAGACGCCAGAGGCCCGCGCCTGACGACGCAGCTCGGTGATTTTTGTCACATCCAGACCACGATACTCAGCCAGAATGATCGACTGCGCCGTAGCCAGTTGGCCAGCAACATCTTCGATCATGGCGGCTTTTGCAACGCGATTTAGTGCCACAGTTCACTCCTGTTGATGCCCGTGGAGTCTGACGACCCTCGGGCGTTTAACACCGGCGACCTGCAGAACCCAAATAACCAGACCACTGAAATTTAAAGTTCTAAAGGGACCGCCATCTACGCTGGGATCAAGGCCGAGACCTTGAAATTACGCTACCCTTCTTTTGCTACAGCCCCAACGGTCTTTGACAACTCGCCGAGCGGCCCGGGCAGAACAGCCCCGCACCGCACGACGACCCAAAGTCTGTTTACCCCTGCTGCGCCTGCAGCAGGTTCTGTGTATCGATCCGAATGCCGGGGCCCATCGTGGTAGAAATCGCCACCTTACGCAGATAGACGCCCTTGGAATTGGAGGGTTTGGCCCGGTTCAGCGCCTCAATGAGCGCCACCAGATTGGACTTCAACGCCGCAACCTCAAAGCTCGCCTGACCAATCGTGCAGTGGATGATGCCTGCCTTGTCGGTGCGGTACTGGACCTGACCTGCCTTGGCATTCTTCACCGCCGTAGCGACATCGGGGGTCACCGTGCCGACCTTCGGGTTTGGCATCAGCCCACGTGGGCCGAGAATCTGCCCCAACTGGCCTACCAGACGCATGGCATCCGGGGAGGCGATCACGATGTCGAAATCCATCTTGCCCGCCTTGATCTGCTCGGCCAGATCTTCCATACCAACGATCTCTGCCCCCGCGGCCCGGGCCTGCTCCGCCTTCTCGCCCTGTGCGAAAACGGCCACGCGGGACGTCTTTCCGGTGCCTGCCGGCAGCACAATCGAACCACGAACGAGCTGGTCAGACTTCTTGGCATCGACCCCAAGCTGCACCGCCACATCAACCGATTCGGTGAACTTTGCCGTGGCGCAGTCTTTGGCAAGCGTGAGCGCCTCGTCGGCGGCATAAAAGCGGCTGCGATCTACCTTTGCACGGGCTGCAGCCGTGCGCTTTGCAAGTTTTGCCATGACTAGAGTCCCTCCACCGTAATACCCATGCTACGGGCGCTGCCCGCGATGGTCTGAACCGCCGCCTTAAGATCGGCAGCCGTAAGATCTGGCTGCTTGAGTTTGGCGATTTCTTCACATTGGGCCAGCGTGATTGAGCCCACCTTGTCGGTATGGGGCCGGGCAGAGCCCTTATCAATCTTTGCAGCCTTCTTAATCAAGATGGACGCCGGAGGCGTCTTCATGATGAAGGTGAAGGTCTTGTCGGCAAATGCCGTGATGACCACAGGAATGGGGAGCCCTGGCTCCATACCCTGCGTCTGGGCATTAAAGGCCTTACAAAACTCCATAATGTTGAGGCCCCGTTGACCCAAGGCTGGGCCGATCGGAGGGGAGGGGTTCGCCTTGCCTGCAGGGACCTGCAGCTTGACGTAACCGACGATTTTCTTTGCCATTCTGGCTCCTTTAGCGAGTCATTACGCAGGCTCAGAAAGCGATCTGTCGCTTTCCTACGGCTGCTCCTCAATCCGCAGTGACCCAAGGCGCCGATTTCCAGCGTCTTGTCACTGCTCCTTCACGATCAGAGTTTTTCGACCTGACCGAATTCCAACTCCACGGGCGTCGACCGACCAAAGATCGTGACGGACACCCGCAGTCGATTCTTTTCGTAATTCACCTCTTCCACATTGCCGTTAAAGTCAGTAAAGGGGCCCTCTTTGACCCGCACGACTTCACCGACCTCAAAGAGCACTTTGGGTCTGGGCTTCTCTACGCCTTCCTGCATCTGCGCCATGATCTTGTCGACCTCGGCCTGCGATATGGGCGTGGGCTTACTGCCCGAGCCGCCCACAAAGCCGGTGACCTTGTTGGTGTTTTTCACCAGGTGCCAACTCTGGTCGTTCATTTCCATCTCGACAAGCACATAGCCTGGAAAGAAGCGGCGCTCTGAGATGGCCTTCTGTCCGCCACGGATCTCCACGACCTCCTCAACAGGCACCAGAATCTGACCAAACATCTCCTGCATACCAGCCCGATCAATGCGTTCCTGAATGGCCTTGGCCACGCTCTTTTCCATGCCAGAGAAGGCATGCACGACATACCAGCGTTTGGTCATTGTTACTTCCATCCGAGCAAAAGGTCGTACAGGATCCACTCCAACGACTTGTCGGCAAGCCAGAGAAATAGGGCCATGATCAATACAAACAAAAAGACAATGCCCGTGGTCTGCAACGTCTCTTTACGTGAGGGCCAGACCACACGACGTGTCTCATGGGCCGCCTCACGCGAAAAGCCAATAAACCGCCGACCGGAGGGGGAGGCAAGCCCAAGCCCCACAGCCACCGCCAGACCAAGAAACAAAAACCCGAGTGACTTCCAGGCCTGGGCATCGGCCCAGTGGTACCCGTAGACACCCGCGAGAAAGGCGGCCAACGAGCCAGCCAGCATGAGCCGGTCGGGCAGTCGAGATTGAACGTCGGTTGGCGCGTTGGTCATAGTGGTCTGGAGTCGGAAGTGGCAGGGGCAGAGGGAATCGAACCCCCAACCTTCGGTTTTGGAGACCGACGCTCTGCCAGTTGAGCTATGCCCCTATATTCCGATTCTTGATGTGCCTTTACTCGATCACTTTTGCGACGACGCCGGCGCCGACGGTTCTGCCGCCCTCACGGA